>NZ_JBTMMT010000001.1:0-314244 GCF_055517075.1 Micromonospora sp. DSM 43699 | reverse complement strand
GAGGGCGGGAGGGGTGGGAGTTGGGGGATGAGAAGGAGACTGATGTGAGCGTGAGTGATGGGCTGGTTGGTCGGACGGTCGGAGTGCTCGGTGGGACGGGGCCGCAGGGGCGGGGGTTGGCCCGGCGCTTCGGGGCGGCCGGGTTGGACGTCGTACTGGGGTCGCGGGACGCGGAGCGGGCGGGGCAGACGGCCGTCGCCCTGCCCGGTCGGGTGCGGGGCGGGTCGAACGCCGAGGCCGCTGCCGAGGCAGACATCGTGGTGGTCGCCGTGCCGTGGGCCGGGCACGCCGATCTGCTCACCGCCCTCGCGCGGGTGTTGGCCGGGAAGATCGTGGTCGACTGCGTGAACCCGCTGGGGTTCGACAAGCAGGGCGCCTACGCCCTCGCCGTCGCGGAGGGATCCGCCGCCCAGCAGGCCGCCGCGATCCTGACCGGGTCGCGGGTGGTCGCCGCGTTCCACCACGTCTCCGCCGTGCTCCTGGAGGACCCGGGCCTCGACCCGGTCGACACCGACGTCCTCGTGCTCGGTGACGACCGCGAGGCCACCGACCTGGTCCAGGATCTCGCTGCCACCATCCCCGGGGTCCGGGGTGTCTACGGCGGGCGGCTGCGCAACGCTCACCAGGTCGAGGCGTTCACCGCCAACCTCATCGCGGTCAACCGGCGCTACCGGGCCCACGCGGGCCTGCGGATCACCGACGTGTGACCCAGGCGGCCGGCTGGCCGCAACCGGATCGACGTGTGGCGTGACGGCAACGGCTCGCTGAGTGGGCGTCGGCACCGTGATGTCAGTCCGGGACGGGGAATACCGGGATTTCCGGTAGGGAGGATGCCCTACCGGAACTGCCCCGTGGAATGTCTGGCGACGGCTCTGTGAGTTCTCCGGTACGACCGGTGAACCGAGAGCCGATTCACGCATGTGCGCTCCCGCCCGCTGGCTCCTGCGGACGGATTCGGCCCCGGTACCTGATTTCCGGTCAGTCCACAGATCGGAACGTGGCATTCAAAGAACACTTATCGCGCCGCCGGCGGTATGCGGAATCTCTCGGTTCGCCTCGTCGGGGTGTCGCGGATCCGGGTCGACCGGATGTGGGCGGTCGCGCGTTGTCGGCCCTGCGGCGGGGTCGTCCCGCCGCAGGGTCCCAGGAAAGCGCCCGGGGCAACGGTCATGTCGGGCAACCGCATGCCGACCTAGAAATTGCCGAAGGCAACCACAAAGTATCTTTGCTGTCGCGGCTCCGGTGGAATGTTAATTGGTAAAGCTCGATTGATCTAGAGGTAGCCCCAGCTCAGGGCGGCTGTGACCGAAATATTACGGTAGGTGTTAACGGTGGCCGTTGCCCTTCTTGGGGGGTTGCCCGTGTTTTGGGGCGCGTCATCGCCGATCGGTGCAGGTGGGCGCTTCGCCGGAAGATCCCGCCTCTGGGGTGACTGGGGGCGTATTGGCACCGGTTTGTTTCTGTGATTTATCGGGGCGATTTTGTAAACCGAAAGTGATCATCCCAGTTCAGCGCCATTCTCAGCATTCATCCAGCTTGTTTTATGGATGTGATCCACGTCACACTAGCCGCCCTGAATTCCGCTTCGGCAAGGGTCCGTACGCAGGCACTCCGTCTTGTTAGCGTTCTCATTCCCCGGACGTCGTTGAATCTGTGCATTGACCGTGAGGAACGTGGAAAAGTACTCTCGTGGCAATCCCACATCCGTATTGGACGGTTGCTTTCCAGGGCTGACGACTGATCGGAGCAGGCCCATGTTCGATGTAATCGTTGTCGGTGCACGCTGCGCGGGTTCGCCCGTGGCAATGCTGTTGGCCCGACGTGGCCACCGGGTCCTGATGGTCGACCGCTCCTCATTTCCGAGCGACGCGGTGTCGACCCACTACATCCACCAGGCCGGGCTGTCCCGCCTCCAGGCGTGGGGACTGCTCGACGAGGTGATCGACGCGAAGACGCCGGCCATCCGGAAGATGAACTACGCCAACCACGGCATCCCGTTGACCGGGTTCGCCGATCCGATCGACGGGATCGACGCGGTCTACTGCCCGCGTCGGGTCGTGCTCGACGAGATCCTGGTCAACGCCGCCCGCCGGGCCGGCGTCGAGGTCCTCGAGCAGTTCACCGTCTCCGACCTGGTCTTCTCCGACGGTCGGGTGGTGGGCATCCGGGGCCGCGAGGGCGACGGGCCGGAGCAGGAGTACCGGTCCACGGTGGTGGTCGGCGCCGACGGCTTCCACTCCACGGTCGCTCGGAAGGTCGGCGCGGAGCTGTACAACGTGCGGCCCGCCGCCGGCTTCACCTACTACTCCTACTACAGCGGGCTGGACTGGGGCCTGCACCACAAGACCGGCTTCCACGAGCAGTGGTTCGGCACCTGGCCGACCAACGGCGACGTCAACATGGTCGCCGTCATCTGCACCCGCCGGCAGCTCAAGGAGTTCCGCCAGGACCCCGAGGCGCGTTTCCTGGCCGTCTTCGACGACGTCGAACCGGAGATGGGCGCGCAGCTGCGCGAGCAGGGCCGGCGCGAGGAGCCGTTGCGGCCGATGCGCTACCCGGACAACTACTACCGCCGCTCGCACGGCCCCGGCTGGGCGCTGGTGGGCGACGCCGGCTACCACAAGGACCCCATCACCGGGTGGGGCATGACCGACGCCTTCCTGCACGGCGAACTGCTCGCCGACCGCATCCACGAGGCGCTCTCCGGCGAGCGGACCATGGACGACGCCCTCGCCGACTACGTCAAGGTGCGCGACGAGGAGAGCGCGCCGGTCTACGACTACACCACGGCGATGGCCGAGCTGACCCTCGACCCGTACTTGGAGGCGGTGCTCGGCGCGATCAGCACCAGCCAGGAGTGGACCACCAAGATGCTCGGCATGATCGCCGGCGGGGTCGAGGGGCACGAGCTGTTCGCCCCCGACAACCTGGACCGGATCTACGACGACGCCGGCGTACCCCCGCACAAGCGGATCTACGAACCGTCCTGATCGGCGTGAGGCCGCGCGGGACAGGCGCGGCACGACGGTGGAGGGCGCCCCGGTCCTCCGCCGTTCGTACGTGGCACTTGATCCCCCGAGGAGGCAGGCAGATGACGCGCGCGTCCAGCATGTTCGATCTCATCGGCCAACAGGACGACCAACGGTCCTACTACGACACCGGCGGCCGTGGTCGGTCCCACGCATTCTACACCGGTGAGGAACAGCACCAGCGGGAGCTGGAACGGATCTACCGCCGCCGCTGGCTGCCGGTGGACCACGTCTCCCGGTTCACCGAGAAGGGCTCCTACGCGACCCTGACCATCGGCACCGGCTCGATCCTGATCATCAACGGCGACAACGGCATCCAGGCGTACCACAACTACTGCCGCCACCGGGGGTACCGGCTGGTGGAGGAGGCCACCGGCAAGCGGCAGAGCATCGTCTGCATCTACCACTGCTGGGTCTACGACCGCAACGGCAAGCTCAAGAGCTTCAACGGCACGTACTTCGACCACTTCTTCGACAAGGAGAAGAACGGCCTGCTGCCGATCCGTACCGAGATCCGGTTCGGGGTCGTCTTCGTCACCTTCTCCGACGACGCCCCCGACCTCGACGCCTCCCTCGGCGAGTTCGGCGAGTTCGCCCGGGTCTACGAGCTGGCCGACCTGAAGTGCGTGCAGGCGAAGGACTACCCGGTCGCCTCCAACTGGAAGCTGGTGGCGCACAACGTCAACGAGAGCCTGCACTTCCCGACGGCACACAAGGACCTGCACCGGATCACCGACTTCGACGACGCGGGCACCTACGAGCTCAAGGGCGACATCGTCGGCGCGTGGCAGGTCATCCGGGACAAGTACAACTCGGTGTCGATGACCGGACGCAGCGACCGGACACCCATGCCGCTGGTCCCGGACGCCGACCTCAAGAAGATCAACTGGATCACCATCCTGCCGAACCTGCTCTTCGGCTTCACCGCCGACTACGTGATGATGCAGTGGGTCTGGCCGGAGAGCCCGAGCACCTGCTACGTGCGGCACTTCTGGCTGTTCCACCCCTCCGAGACGGCCCGCAGCGACTTCTCGCACGAGGCCGTCTTCGCGCTCTGGGACAAGGCCAACTACGAGGACTGGGAGATGTGCGAGCGGACCCACCGCGGCCTGTCCAACCCGCTCTGGTCGCCCGGGCAGCTCTCCCTGGACGAGGAGGTCGTCTCCCAGATCGACGCCTGGGTGGCGCGCGAGACGGCCGACCCCGTCGACACCGAGGGATGACGGCCGTGGTCAACTGCTTCCTCATCGGCGGCACCCGGGTCCTGGCCCGCTGCGCCGACCAGCTCGTCGAGGCCGGGATCCGCGTCGAGGGCGTCTTCACCGACGACCCGGTCGCCGCCGCCTGGGCGGACGCGCACGACGTCCCGGTGCTGGACCCGCACGCCGACCTCGCCGCCGCGCTCACCGCCACCGAGGTCGACTACCTGTTCAGTATCGTCAACTTCCGGATCCTGCCCGGCCCGGTGCTGGCGCTGCCGAAGGTGGCCGCGGTCAACTTCCACGACGGTCCGCTGCCCCGCTACTCCGGCAGCAACGTCGCCGCCTGGGCGCTCTACGAGGGGGCGACCCGGCACGCCGCGACCTGGCACCTGATGACCGAGGCGGTGGACGCCGGCCCCGTGTTGCTGGAACGGTGGTTCCCGGTCCGGACGCATTCCACCGCGCTCTCCCTGACCTACGAGACCGCCGAGGTGGGCATCGCGCTCTTCGCCGACCTCGTCGGGCACCTGCTGCGGCGCGGACTGCCCGAACCGGTCGACACCGGCGACCGGGAGCGTCGCTTCTACCACCAGCGCGACCGGATCGCCGGCGGTGGCCTCATCCACGCCGGCACCTCCGCCACCGAGGCCGAACGCATCGCCAAGGCCCTCGACTACGGCACGTTCCCCAACCCGCTCGGGGTGCCGGCGCTGATCACCGCCCAGGGTGCGGTGTTCACCAGCCAGGTCCGGCGCATCCCCCGCGAGGACCCGCCGTCGGTGACCGTCGCGACGGCCGTGACCGACTCCGCGCTGACCCTGTCCACCCCCGACGGCGACCTGCTGCTGAGCGACTTCACGGCGACCGACGGCAGTGCGCTCAGCGGCCGGGCAGTGGCCCAGCGGCTGGGCATCACCCCGGGCCGGCCGCTGCCGGCCGCGCCACCCGGGCGGTTGGCGGCGATCACCGACGCGCAGGGTCCGCTGCGCCGGCACGAGTCCTGGTGGAGGGCCCGCCTGACCGACCTGCGGCCGGCGCCGCTGCCCGCCGAGGACTTCACCGCCGCGTCCGCCCACTACGGCCGGTACGAGCTGGCCTACCTGCCCCGGTCCCGGGCCGAGACGGTCACCGTCATCCGCGCCTTCCTCGCCGTGCTCGCCGAACGGATGGAGGCGCCGAGCTTCGACTTCGCCTGGTCGACCTCCTCCGCGCCGGCCCTGGCCGAGGCGACCTGCGGGCTCGCCGTCGCCCGCGTCCCGGTGCGCTTCGACGCCGGCGCCGCCGACGAACTGTCCGCCCGGCTCGACGAGGCCACCGCCCGGCACGGTTACGCCACCGACCTGGAGGTACGCCTCGGTCTGGCACACCGCCCGGTCGGTGCCGACGGGCCGACCTTCACCCGGATCGCCGTCCTCCAGCGGCACCCCGACGACGAGGCGGCCACCGAGCCGGACACCGAGATCGCCCTGATCTGCCTGCACGACGGCCCGCCCACGGTGTTCGTCCGGGAAACCGCGATGTCCGCCGACGAGGCGCTGGAGTTCGCCGAGCGGGTCGAGGACATCGCCCTCGGGGCCATGCTCCTCGGCACCGCCGCGCCCATGCCCACGCCGGCTGCCGCGTCGACGCCCGCCGCTGCCGACGAGGCTGCGATCGCCTCGGCCGAGCCCGCCCCCGCGGACAGGGTCGATTCGGCACCGGCCGGTGCGACGCCGCCCGACGGGTCCGGGGCCACCCGACACGACGGGTCCGACGCCGTGGGCCCGACCGACGTCGCGTCGTACCCGGACCGTGCGGCCGAGCCGGCAGCCTCCGTACCCACAGTGCTGGATCTGGTCGCGGCCACCATGGCCGCCCGTCCGGACGCCGTCGCGGTCCGCAGCGGTGCCCGCCGGATCGACTACGCCACCCTGGACTCCTGGGCCGACGCCATCGCCGCCCACCTGTACGACCAGGGGATCGGTGCCGGGTCCGTCGTCGGCCTGCTCACCGAGCGCGGCCCCGACCTGGTCCCGGCGATGCTCGGCATCCTGCGGGTCGGGGCGGCGTTCCTGCCGCTCGACCCGAACTATCCGGTGGAACGACTGCGCCGCTACGTGCAGGTCGCCGAGTGCGATCTGATCCTCGCCGACGAACACAGCCTCGCGTTCGGCGCGTCGGTCGGTCCGGTGCTGCCGATCCCCGGCCCGGACGGGTCAGCGCTGGCCGCGCCGCCGACGGTCACCGGCGCCGACCTCGCGTACGTGCTGTTCACCAGCGGGTCGACCGGCGAACCGAAGGGGGTGGAGATCGGGCACGCCGCCCTGGCGAACTTCCTGACCGGCATCGGCGAACGGCTCGGCTCGTCCGAGACCGACATCGTCCTCGCGCACACCACCGTCGCGTTCGACATCTCCCTGCTGGAACTGCTGCTGCCGCTGACCGTCGGCGCGACCGTGACCCTGGCGTCCCGGGCGGTGGCCCGCGACCCGCACCGGCTGGCCGACCTCATCGGCGAGGTCACCGTCGCCCAGGCCACCCCGAGCATGTGGCGGCTGCTGCTGGAGACCGGCTGGACGCCGAGGCCGCAGCTCACCGTCCTGTCCGGCGGCGAGGCCCTGGTGCCGGCGACCGCCCAGCAACTGCACGGCACCGCCCGTGCCCTGTGGAACCTCTACGGCCCCACCGAGGCGACGATCTGGGCGTCCGCCCACCGGGTCGAGTCGGTCGGCGCGTTCCTGCCCCTGGGCGAACCGCTGCCCAACCTCACCCTGCACGTGCTCGACGCCGACCTGAACCCCGCCGACACCGGCGAGCTGTACCTGTCCGGCGTCGGCCTGGCCCGGGGCTACGTCAACCGCCCGGACCGCACCGCCGAGGTGTTCCTCACCCATCCGGCCAGCGGCCAGCGGCTCTACCGCACCGGGGACACCGTACGGCGGCACGCCGACGGCGCGATCGAGTGGTTGGGTCGGGCCGACTCGCAGGTCAAGGTCCGGGGCAACCGGATCGAACCAGCCGAGATCGAACGCGTCCTGGCGGAGTGCCCCGGCGTCACCGCCGCCGCCGTCGTCGCCGTCGCCTTCGAGGGCCGGGGCGAACCGCGGCTGACCGCGTACCTCGTCGGCGAGCGCACCCTGGTCAAGGCGGAGCTGGACACCTTCGTCGGCCGGCGGCTGCCCGAGTACATGGTGCCGGACGCCTATGTACGGCTCGACGCGATGCCGTTGACCGACAACGGCAAGATCGCCCGTGGCCGGCTGCCGCTGCCGGACCGGCACACCATCATCCGCACCGGCGTCCCCTCCGTCGCACCCACCGCGACCCCGACGGCCACCGGCTCCACCCCGGAACCGACCGTCCCGCCGGAGCCCGCCGTCGTCCCGCAGTCGACCGTCGCGCCGGAGCACCGCATCGCGCGGGTCTTCGCCGCCGTGCTCGGTCACGACGAGTTCCTGGTCACCGACAACTTCTTCGACCTCGGTGGGGACTCGGCAAACGTCACCCGCGCGGCGCTGGCGCTCACCGAGGAGTTCGGCGTCCCGGTGAGCCCACCGGCGATCTTCGCCACCGGCACCCCCGAACGGCTCGCCGGACTGCTCGAACCCGCGCCCAGCGCGTCCGGGCGCTCCCGGACCGGCACCACCGGGGCGACCCCCGAGCAGGCCGTCGTCGCTGCCGCCGAGGCGGTCGTCGCGGCCACCACCGACGCGGCTGCCGACCGTACCGTCGACGCCGCGTCGGACCCGGCGCACCCCGTCCCGGCCGGTGCGACCGGCGGACCGCAGGCCGCGACCGGCGACCCGGCCGAACCCGACACCGTACGGCCGGAGCCGCCCCGCCACCGCGCACCGGCGACCCGGTCCGGGACCCCGGCACCCGACACCGTCGGGGAGCCGCTCGCCGTCATCGGCCTGGCCTGCCGGTTCCCCGGTGCCGCCACCCCCGACGAGTTCTGGGCCAACCTCGCCGACGGGGTTTCCAGCGTCGGAGACGCGCCGACCGGACACCGTGGCTGGGGTCACCTCTGGTCCACCGCCGACGAGGTCCCGACCGGCTGGGTCGACCGGGTCGAGCACTTCGACGCCGCCCGGTTCCAGCTCACCGACCGGGAGGCCCGACGGCTGGACCCGTTGCAGCGGCTGCTGCTGAGCGTCACCGACGAGGCCCTGGAGAGCTGCGGCCACACCGCCGCCTCCCTCGGCACCGCCACCGGCGTCTTCATCGGCACCATCGCCAGCGACTTCCCCGAACTGGTGGCGGGCAGCATCGGGGCCGGCGACCCGCACGTGGCCACCGGCACGGCGGTGTCGATGGTGGCCAACCGGCTCTCCCACGCCTTCAACTGGTCGGGGCCGAGCTTCGCCGTCGACACGGCCTGCTCGTCCTCACTGGTCGCCCTGCACCAGGCGGCCATGCACCTGCGCGCCGGGGAGGTGGACGCGGCCGTCGTCGGCGCGGCCAACCTGGTGCTGACCCCCACCAAGACCCGCTCCTTCCTGCGCAACGGCATGCTCTCCCCGACCGGGGTGTGCCGCACCTTCGACGACGACGCCGACGGGTACGTCCGGGGCGAGGGCTGTGGGGTCATCGTCCTGAAGCGGCTCGCCGACGCCGAACGCGACGGCGACCCGATCCTCGCGGTGGTCCGCGGGTCCGCGGTGAACCACACCGGTGCCGCCGGCTTCCTGACCGCGCCGAGCAGCACCGCCCAGCAGGCGGTGATCCGCAGCGCCCTGCGGCGGGCCGGCGTCGAGGCGGACGGGATCGGCTACATCGAGGCGCACGGCACCGGCACCCAGCTCGGGGACCTGATCGAGCTGGAGGCGTTGCAGGCCGCCCTGGGCCCGGCGCGGCGGGGCACGGTGGCGGTCGGCTCGGTGAAGACGAACATCGGCCACCTCGAACCGGCGGCCGGGATCGCCGGCCTGATCAAGACGATCCTCGCGCTCCAGGCGGACCGGATTCCGCCCTCGGCCCACCTCACCTTCCCGAACCGGGCGTTCCGCTTCGAGAACTCGCCGCTGTTCGTCCCGGACCGGCTCGTCCCGTGGGTCGGGCCCCGGGTCGCCGGGGTCAGCAGCTTCGGCTTCGGCGGGGTGAACGCGCACGCCGTCCTCGCGGCGGCCCCGTCGCCGACCCGGGCGCCCGCCCGGACCGGTCCCGGCCTGCTCACCCTCTCGGCCGGCTCGGAGGAGGGGCTGCGTATCCTCGCCGGTCGGCTCGTGCACCTGCTCCGGGCGCCGTACTGCCCGCCGCTGGCGTGGATCTGCGTGGCCAGCCGGCAGCGGCCGGCGGCGACGTACCGGCTCGCCTGCGTGGTGGACACCGTCGAACAGCTCGACGACAAGCTGATGCTCTTCCTCGCCCGCGCCGAGGGCACCCGGAACCTGTACACCGGGGTCGTCCCCATCTCGTCGGGGTTGACCCTGCCCCCGCTGGGTGACGCGCCCGGACGCGACGCCCTCGACTCGGCGGCCCGCCGCTTCGTGGCCGGCGACGGTCTGGTGGCCGGGGAACGCGCCCCGGTGCGCTTTCCCACCGCCCCGCACGAGGAGAAGCACCTGTGGCTGGCACCCGCGTCGTCGGCGGGGCAGCTCCCGGCGGCCGGCACGCCCGGCGACCGGTCGTGGCGCGAGCACCCGGAGGCCCTGGAACACGTGGTGCTGGGCGACCCGACGCTGCCCGGCGCCGGCTACCCCGGCAAGGTCGCCGAGCTGCTCGGACGGGACGCCTTCACCCTGCGGGACCTCACCTTCCGGGCCACCGTACGGCCGCCGACGACGCTCACCGCCGAACGGCACGGCACCCGGGTCACCTTCCGTGACGACACCGCCGCCGTGGTCTGCGACCTGGAGGTGACCGACCCCGAACCGGCCGATCCGACGCTCACCCCACCCGCCGACCCCGTCGGGCTCACCCCGGTCGACCTCGACGGCATGTACCGCGACTTCGACCGCAACGGCCTGCGGTACGGCCCGAGCTTCCGCTGCGTACGCCAACTGTCGATAGCGGACGGTGCGGCGACCGGCACCCTGCGGGTCGAGGCCGGACCCGACGCCGGTCCGGTGGACGCCCGGCTGCTCGACGGTGCCTTCCAGGTGGCCCTCGCCGCCTGCGGGGCGCAGGGCCTCTACGTGCCGTTCACCGTCTCCCGGCTGACCGTGCGGGGCCGGCTCACCGGCGAGGTCCGCGTGCACGCCCGCCGGGACCGGGGCAGCGCGCCCGACGCCGGGCTGCTCACCGCCAGCCTGGTGGTGCTCGACGGCGACCGGCCGGTGCTCACCGCCCAGGGCGTCACCTGGCGTCGGATCTCCCCGGCACCGCCGTCCACCCCGTCCACCCCGGCGGGCGCGCACGACCGGGCCCGGTTCGACGGCACCACCCCGCCCGGCGGCCCCGCGCACCGTGACGCCCCGCCCGGGTCCGTCCCGGTCCACGGTGCCGAGGGCAACGGTCGGGTCCCGGCCGCGACCGGACCCGCCGCCGCAGCCCCCGTCCCGGTCAACGGGGTCGCCGCCTCCTTCCCGGTCATCGGGGCCGCCGGTGCCGGCGACCTCGGTCGGGCGCTGGCCCGGTGGATCGCCGAGGGCCTGGAGACCGACGTCGAGACCCTCGAACTGGACCGCCCGTTGGAGGCGCAGGGGCTCGACTCGATGCTGGCCGTCTCGCTGGCCCAGGACATCCGTAGCCGGCTCGGCGTGGACATCCCGGTCACCATGCTGCTCGAGGTGGGGACGGTGGAGAACCTCGCCCGGGAACTGCGCGACACGTACGGCGTCACCGCCGTGCCCGGTGCCGTACCGGCAACCGGCGCGGTGCCACCCGCACCGGACGGCGGCTCTCCGGCTGACACGCCGGTCGTACCGGCCCCGGCCCCGGCTGTGGTGACGCCGGTCGCCGAGGCGACCTCGGCGGCTCCGGACCGGCACGACATCGCCATCGTGGGCATCGACGGCGTCTTCCCCACCGCCAGCAACCTCGACGAGCTGTGGGAGGTGCTCACCAGGGGCGAGGACTGCCTCCGCGAGGTCCCGAAGTCCCGCTGGGACATCGACGACTACTACTCCGACGCGGCCGAACCCGGCACCGTCTACCTGCGCCGGGCGGGCTTCGTCGACGATCTGACCGACTTCGACGCGCCGTTCTTCCGGATCTCACCGGCCGAGGCCCAGTGGATCGACCCGCAGCAGCGCCACCTCATCCAGTCCGCCTGGCGCGCGCTGGAGGACGCCGGCCTGTCGGGCCGTACGGCCGGCCGGTCGACAGGCGTGTTCGTCGGCGCCAGCTACCAGCACTACCGGGACATGGTCGTCGGCGACGTGGTGCAGACCGCTGCCGGGCTGGGCAACCACAACGCGATCCTGGCGAACCGGGTGAGTTACTTCCTGGATCTGTCGGGGCCGAGCATGACGATCGACACGTTGTGTTCGTCGTCGTTGGTGGCGTTGCACACCGCCGTGCGCAGCATCCGCAACGGCGAGTGCGACCAGGCCATCGTCGCCGGAGTCCACCTGGCCATGTCTCCGCAGTACTTCCAGCTCGGCTCCCGCCTGCGTTCGTTCTCTCCGTCGGGTGCGTCGCGGGCGTTCGATGCGGGGGCGGATGGGTTCGTGCCGGGTGAGGGTGTGGTGACGGTGGTGGTGAAGCGGTTGGTGGATGCGGTGCGGGATGGGGATCGGGTGCGGGGGGTGATTCGGGGTTCTGCGGTGAATCACGGTGGTCGGACGAGTGGGTTGACGGTGCCGAGCAGTGCGGCGCAGCGGGAGGTGATCGTGGCGGCGTTGCGGGATGCGGGTGTGGGTCCGGAGGGGATCGGGATGGTGGAGGCGCATGGGACGGGGACGTCGTTGGGTGATCCGATCGAGGTGGAGGGTTTGACGCGGGCGTGGCGGGGGTTTACGTCGCGGACGCAGTTCTGTGCGATTGGTTCGTTGAAGTCGAATATTGGTCATTTGGAGCCGGCGGCGGGTTTGGCGGGGTTGGTGAAGGTGTTGTTGTCGTTGGAGCACGGGGTGGTGCCGGCGACGTTGCATGTGGTGCGGCCGAATGACCATATTCGGTTTGAGGACACTCCGTTTTTTGTGGCGGATCGGCCGGTGTCGTGGCCTCGGGTCGAGGGTGTGCCGCGTCGGGCGGCGGTGTCGGCGTTCGGGATGGGTGGGGTGAACGCGCACGTGATCGTGGAGGAGGCACCGGCCCTGGCGGTTCGGGAGCCTCTGCCACAGGGGTCGTTCGTGGTGAAGGTGTCCGCGGCCAGTGAGGACGGGGTGCGTCGGCTCGCGGACGGGTATGCGCGCATGTTGTCGGGTGTGGATTCGTCTGTGGTGGGTGATGTGGGGTTCACGGCGAATGTGGGTCGTGCGTCGCATCGGTTCCGGGTGGCGGTGCAGGGTGTTGACGGGTCTGGGTTGGCCAATGCTCTGAGCGCGGTGGTGGGTGGGGATCGGCCGGTGGGTCGGTTGTCGAATCAGCCGCCGTTGTCGGTGTTCCTGTTCTCGGGTCAGGGTTCGCAGTATGCGGGGATGGGTGCGGGGTTGTACGCGACTGAGCCGGTGTTTCGTGAGGCGTTTGATGAGTGCGCTGAGCTGGTGGGGTCGTGTTCGGATGTGCCGTTGCGGGAGGTGGTGTTGGGGGGTCGGGGTGGTGAGTTGGTGCAGACGCGGTTCGCGCAGGTGGGGATCGTGTCGGTGCAGGTGGGGTTGGTGCGGTTGTTGGAGTCGTGGGGTGTGCGGCCGGGGTTGGTGGTGGGCCACAGTGTGGGTGAGTTGACGGCGGGTTGGGCGGCGGGGGTTTTCGGGTTGGGGGAGTTGTTGCGGTTGGCGGTGGTGCGGGGTGGGTTGATGCAGGCGCAGCCCTCGGATGGGGCGATGGCGGTGGTGTTCGCGGACGCCGGATCGGTGGAGGCGGTGTTGTCGTCGTTTCCGGGGGTGGAGATCGCGGCGTTCAACGCCCCGCGCAGTGTGACGATCTCCGGCCCGGCCGAGATGGTGGAGGCGTTCGGGTCGGGGTCGGGGTTGCGGACGCAGCGGTTGACGGTGAGTCATGCGTTCCATTCGGCGGCGATGGCGGGTGCGGTGGACCCGTTCGCCCAGGCGTTCGGGCAGGCGATGGTGTCACCGCCACGGGTCGGGTTCGCCTCCACAGTGACCGGTGGCTGGCATGACGCCCGATCAGTGGCCGACGGCCGGTTGTGGGGGTCGGGGATTCGCCAACCGGTGCGTTTCGCGCAGGCGGTCGAGGCGGTGCACACCGCCGGTGGACGAGTCTTCTGGGAGATCGGCGCGCATCCGGTGTTGACCGGTCTGGCGCGGTCGACGCTTACCGACACCGGTCTGACCTGGTTGTCGACGCTGCGACGGGACCACGACGATCAGGCGCAGCTCCACACGGCGGTCACGTCGTTCTACAACCAGGGTCACGGTGAGATCGACTGGGTCGGGGTGCACCACGGGAAGGGACACCGGACCACCACCATCCCCACCTACCCCTTCGAGCGCCGGGAGTTGAGCGCACCCCGGTTCCCCGGTTCCGCCGCCGCGCGGCGTCGACCGGAGCCGGAGGTCTCGGTACCCGCAGCAGGTGACGAGGCAGTCGGCCACCCGTTGTTCGACCGTCACTACGAGCACTGAGCGAGGGAACGTGACGTACCGGGTCGAGACCTACGAGAAGACCTTCGCCGCACACGAGCCGTTCATCGCCCAGCACCGCTCCGGCGGTCTCGGCATCCTGCCCGCCGCCGTGCAACTGGAGATGGCCCTGCTGGGGGTCGCCCAGCGCGGGGCGTTCCGCCCGCTCGAACTCGTCGACGTCGCCTTCGTCCGGCCGTTCACGGTCGCCGACGGCGAGCAGGTCACCGGCCGCCTCGACGTGACCCTGGGGGAGCGGACCCGGTTCGAGTTGGGCGCGGTGACCCCCGAGGGCCGCAGGACGGTGTCCACCGGGTCGGGCGGGCCGATCCCGTCGGGCACCCGGCCGCCGGCCGCCTGGGCGGTGAGCTGCCCGGTGCCGGTCCCGCCGGAGCGCGTCTACGCCGGCTGGTCGGCCGCCGGCCTGGTCTACGGGCCTGACTTCCGCACCGTACGCCGGCTCGCCGTCGGCGCGGGCACCGCCGAGGCGACCCTGGAGACGGTGGCCCAGCCGCTGCCGTGGTACTCCCATCCGCTGCTGATCGACGGCGTCTTCCAGGTGGTCAGCTGCGCCCTCCAGGACCTCACCGGGGGCGACCCACCGGGGCCGATGCTGCCGATCGGGGTGGCCCGCCTCGCCCTGCACGCCGAGCTGTCCCCGCTCAGCGCCGGAGTGACCGTCCGGGTACGACGTACCGCCGTGCAGGACGCCTGGTCCGTCGCGGACGCCATCCTGGTCGACGACACCGGCCGGGTCGTCGCCGCACTCACCGGGGTACGGATGCGCCGGTTGCCGGCCGCGCGTCCCGCACCGGCGACCGGGCGGCTGCTCACCCGGATCGACTGGGCCCCCGCCGCCGCTCCCGCCCCCGGGGGGCCGGCGGCCGGCACCTGGGTGGTCCTGCACCACGGCGAGCGGGACGGTCCGGGAGCGGCCACCGTGCGGGCACTGCGCGCCGACGGGGCCCGGGTCGTCGAGGTGCTGCCCGAGCCACCGGCGTCGGGCCTCGGGGCCGACCAGCGGGTGATCTCGGAGCCCGACGAGCCGGCGTTCCAGCGGCTCTGGGCGGAGCTGGCGGAGCCGGTCGCCGGCGTGGTGCACCTGTGGAACACCGGCCCGGCCCGACCGGAACCCACCGAACTGCGTCTCGGCCTCTACTCCTGCCTCGCCGCCCTGAAGACCCTCGGCCAGCGGCAGCGCTCCGGGCACTTCCTGGTCGGCACGGAGCTCGGTCAACCGGTGGCCGGTGGCGACATCCCGGAGCCGGCCCGGGCCGCGCTGTGGGGGCTCGTCCGCACCGCCGCCATCGAGTACCCGGGGCTGCGGCCCCGTCTCGTCGACCTCGATCCCGCCTCGGCCGTCGCCCTGCCGGCCGAACTGGGCGACGGGGGACCGGTGGAGACCGGCTATCGCGCCGGAGTACGGCACGCGCCGGTCCGGGTGCCCCTGGCCGCGGCCGACGGTGGTCGGCCGTCGGTCCGGCCGGCCGGCCGTTACCTGATTCTCGGCGGCCACGGTGGGCTGGGCCTGGCGGTGGCCCGCCGCTTCGCCGCCGACGGCGCCGGCCTGGTCGCGCTGGTCAGCCGCTCCGGCGGTACCGGCATCGACCCCGCCGTCCTGGCCGGCATCGAGTCGTACGGCTGCCGGGTGGTCTCGTTCGCCGCCGACGTCGGCGCACCCGGCGCGCTGGCCGAGGTGGTACGGGAGATCGGCCGCCGCTTCGGTGACCTGCACGGGGTGGTGCACGCCGCCGGTGCGCTGAAGGACGGGCTGCTGCGCGGCACCACCGCCGGGGACGTGGCCGAGGTGCTGCGCCCGAAGGTCGACGGGGCGCACGAACTGGCCGCCGCCGTAGCCGGCACCGCGCTGGACTTCGCCGTGCTGTTCGCCTCGGTCTCCGGCACCTTCGGCAACCTCGGCCAGGGCGGGTACGCCGCCGCCAACGCCTACCTCGACGCGTTCGCGCACGCCCAGGGCAACCCGTGGACCAGCGTGGACTGGGGGCTGTGGGGCGAGGTGGGCATGGGCACCGCGGTTGCCGAGCAGCTTCGGCGGCGCGGCGTCCGGCCGCTCGGCACGGTCGAGGCGCTCGACGCGCTGATGACCGTCCTGCGTGACGACGTCCGGCAGGTCGTCATCGCCCATCCCGACGTCGCGCCGGGCGTCGGGCCCGTCGGCACCGGGGAGACGCCCGGCGCCGGCGTGGCCCCCGCCCACCCGACACCCACGCCGCCGGCCGCCGCCCATCCGGCCCCGGCCGCCGCGCACCCGGCCCCGGCCGCCGCTGGGCCCGGTGCGTCCCCGCGTGGGTCCGACGACATCGACGCCGGACGCACCGAGGACGGGCTCGCCGACTTCCTCGCGGAGCGGCTGGGCCTCGACGATCTCGACCGGACCGCCCCGCTGACCGACTACGGCATCAACTCGATCCTGAGCGTCGAGCTGGCCGAGGAGTTGTCCCGGCGGTGGGCGGTAGCCCTCCCGGCCACCCTCTTCCTCGAGTACGGCGACTTCGCCGAGCTGGCCGGGGCGCTCGCCACCCGGTACGGGGCCCGGCCACCCGCCCCGCAGCCGGCACCGGCCGCCGCTGCGCCCCCGCCGGTGGCTGTCGTGCCGGACCCGGCTCCCGTCACCGGGCCGGCGGCACGGCGGGCCGGTGACGTCGCCGTGGTGGCCGTCTCCGGTGACCTGCCCGGGGGACGCGACCTGGCCGACCTGTGGCCGATGCTGCGCGCCGGCACGGACGCGTTCACCGAGATTCCGGCCGACCGCTGGCCCATCGACGACCACTACCAGCAGCGCAGCCCCGACATGACGGGCACCTACTGCCGGACCGGCGCGTTCGTCGCCGGGATCGACCGCTTCGACCCGAAGTTCTTCGGCATCGCCGTCCGGGAGGCCGAGGAGATGGATCCGCAGCAGAAGCTGCTGCTGGAGCACGCCTGGTCGGTGGTGGACGACAGCGGGCTCGCCGGCCGGCGGGACATCGGCGTGTTCGTGGGGGCCACCTATACCCATCACCGCGACGCGCAGGGGTTGGCGGCCGTCGGCCCGCACACCGCCCTGGGTTCGATGAACGCCGTCCTGGCCAACCGTATCTCCTACGCGCTCGACCTGACCGGCCCCTCGCAGACCGTCGACACGCTCTGCTCGTCGTCCCTGGTCGCCCTGCAACAGGCGGTGGTGAGCCTGCGTACCGGGCAGTGCGGCGCGGCCATCGTCGCCGCCTGCCACGTCGGGCTGACGCCCTGGTACTACCGCAGCCTCAGCCAGCTCGGCGCGTTGTCACCGACCCGGCCCCGGCCGTTCGACGACCGGGCCGACGGGTTCGTGCCCGGCGAGGGTGCGGTGGCAGTCATGCTCAAGCGACTCGACGACGCCGAACGCGACGGCGACCGCATCCACGCGGTGATCCGGGGCGCGGCGGTCAACCACGGTGGCCGGGGCAGCGCCCTGCCGGTGCCCCGCAGTGAGTCGCAGGTCGCGGTGATCCGGGCCGCGCTGGCCGACGCCGCGCTCACCCCGGCCGACATCTCCCTGGTCGAGACGCACGGCACGGCGACCCGGCTCGGCGACCCGATCGAGATCGCCGCCCTGGCCGAGGTCTTCGACGGCGACCGGCCCGAACCGTGCCAGCTCGGCTCGGTCAAGGCCAACATCGGTCACCTGGAACCGGCGAGCGGCCTGGCCGGCCTGGCCAAGGTGCTGCTCTGCCTGGAACACGGTGAGATCCCACCGTTGGCCGGGTTCGCGACGCTCGGCGCGCACATCGCCCTGCCCCCGGGCCGGCTGGCCATCCCGACCGCACCGCAGCCGTGGCGGGCCACCGGGCCGCGCCGGGCCGGCATCAGCGCCTTCGGCATGGGCGGAACGAACGCCCACGTCGTCGTCGAGGAGTACCTGCCCACCCCGGCCGCCCGCCCTGCCGACGGGCCGGCGCGCGAGCACCTGCTGGTGCTGTCGGCGCACACCCCCGAGCTGCTGGCCCGGCGGGTCGCGGACGTCCGGCGGATGATCGAGGAGGACGTCGCGGTCGACGTCGCGGCGCTCTGCTTCTCGGCCTCGGTGGGGCGGGTCCACCTGCCGTACCGGGTCGCCGTGCTCGGGGCGACCGGGGCGGCCCTCGGTGCGGGCCTGCGCCGGGCGCTGCGCCTCGGGCCTGAGCTGCCGGGCGCGGTGCTGCGCGGGGACACGGTGCTCGTCGGGGACACGGTGCTCGTCGGTGAGCCGGTGCCGGTGGGGCGGGATCTCGCCGAGCGGTTGGCGCGCCACCTGCCGTGGCCCGCCGAGCGGATCGTCGCCGAGCTGCGTACCCCCGACGGCGGGTTGCTCACCGCGCTGGCCGGCTGGTACGTCGCCGGCCGCGACGTCGACTGGCGACCCCTGTACGACGGTGCCGGGCTGCGCCGGCTCACCCTGCCGCCCTACCCGTTCCGGGACCACGCCGGCCGGGTGTCCACCCGGCCGGCCCCCGGTCCGTCGACGCCGCTCCCGGCGGTCGCCGCCGACCCGGCGGACGGTCACCGGGAACCCGGGCTCGACCGGTTGCTGGACGCCCACCGGGTCTTCGGCCGGCAGACCGTGCCGGCGGCCCTCCTCGTCGCCCGGGGGTTCGCCACCGCCGCCGTCCTGGAGCGGCTCGCCTTCACCGCCCGTGGCACCGGGCGGCACCAGCTCACCGACGACCGGTCCGACGCGACCGTCGGCAGCACCGTGACGTTCCGCTACGGCGGCCAGGTCATCGGCCGTCTCACGGTGGGCGCGGTCCGATCGGAGGGTCCACCCCCCGCGCTGCTGCCGGCGGACGGGGAGTACGCCGCACACCCCCGCACGCTCGACCCGGCCGGTCTGTACGCGTGGTTCGCCGCGAAGCGGGTCGACTACGGCGCGGCACTGCGGGTCGTCGGCCACATCGCGTACGGCACGACCGGGGTGCTCGTCCGGGTCGACCACGCCGACGCGGACCCGGCGGTGCGCGCGGTGGCCGCGCTCGACGCGGCGCTGCAGAGCATGGCGGTGTTGACCCTTGCCGATCCGGCCGCCTCCGCGCTGACCTACCTGCCGGTGTCGATCGGACGGGCGGTGCGCTGGGCGGACCCGGCCGACACCCGGCACGTGCGGCTGCGGCTCACCGGGCAGGACGTCGACGGCAGCCGGCGGGCCGACGCCGCGCTGCTGGACAGCGCCGGCCGGGTCCTGGTCTCCCTCACCGACGTGGTCTACCGGCCGGTCGCCGCACCGACCGACACCCCCGTCGCGGACCAGCCGGCAGCGGACACCTCCCCTGTGGTGGGCCCGACGTCCACGGCCGGGCGGGAGCCGGCCACCGCTGTCGCGGTCGAGGAGATCGTCGTCGAGGTGGTCCGCACGGTGCTGCGGGACCCGGACGTCGCCGCGACCGGTTCGCTCGCCGCGACCGGCATCGACTCGATGCTCGCCACCATGGTCGCGGCCGAACTCCAGGAACGACTCGGGGCGACGCTGAGCCCGGTGGAAGTGTTGCAGGCGCGGGACTGCCGGGCGTTGGCCGCCGTGGTGACGTCCGCCCTGTCCGCGCAGGCCCCACCCGTGACCAGCGCCCCGGCCGTGGCCGGCACCGGGGCCGCCCCGGCGGCCGAGGCCGACCTTCCCGGGCCCGCCGTGGCCGACGCCCGCGTCAGCACCGGGCAGCCGGTTCCGGTCCCCCCCGCCGTACGGGTACAGCCTCCGGCCGGGCCGGACGGCGGGGACCGGGGCGACCTGGCCGTCATCGGGATCGCCTGCGCGCTGCCCGGCGCCACCGACCCGGAGGGCTTCTGGTCCCTGCTGGCGCGCGGGGGCAGCGGCACCGGCCCCGCGCCCGCCTTCCGCTGGGCGGGGGGCGGCGACGGGGCCGCGATCGGCGGCTTCCTGGGCCCGATCGACGAGTTCGACGCCCGGTTCTTCGACTTCTTCGCCAAGCAGGCCGAGGTGCTCGACCCACAGGTCCGCTGGCTGCTGCGTACCGCGTGGGAGGCGTTGGAGTCCGCCGGGACCGCCCCACTGTCCACGCCCGCCTCGACCGGTGTCTTCGTCGGCGCCAGTTACCAGCACTACAAGGACTACAACCTCGCCCCGGAGCTGGACGCCCCGAGCGGACTCGGCAACCACAACGCGTTCCTGGCGAACCGGGTGAGTTACTTCCTGGATCTGTCGGGGCCGAGCATGACGATCGACACGTTGTGTTCGTCGTCGTTGGTGGCGTTGCACACCGCCGTGCGCAGCATCCGCAGCGGTGAGTGCGACCAGGCCATCGTCGCCGGGGTGCGGCTGGCGATGTCCCCCCTGCACTACACCGCGATGCGGAACCTGCGGGCCCTCTCCCCGTCGGGTGCGTCGCGGGCGTTCGATGCGGGGGCGGATGGGTTCGTGCCGGGTGAGGGTGTGGTGACGGTGGTGGTGAAGCGGTTGGTGGATGCGGTGCGGGATGGGGATCGGGTGCGGGGGGTGATTCGGGGTTCTGCGGTGAATCACGGTGGTCGGACGAGTGGGTTGACGGTGCCGAGCAGTGCGGCGCAGCGGGAGGTGATCGTGGCGGCGTTGCGGGATGCGGGTGTGGGTCCGGAGGGGATCGGGATGGTGGAGGCGCATGGGACGGGGACGTCGTTGGGTGATCCGATCGAGGTGGAGGGTTTGACGCGGGCGTGGCGGGGGTTTACGTCGCGGACGCAGTTCTGTGCGATTGGTTCGTTGAAGTCGAATATTGGTCATTTGGAGCCGGCGGCGGGTTTGGCGGGGTTGGTGAAGGTGTTGTTGTCGTTGGAGCACGGGGTGGTGCCGGCGACGTTGCATGTGGTGCGGCCGAATGACCATATTCGGTTTGAGGACACTCCGTTTTTTGTGGCGGATCGGCCGGTGTCGTGGCCTCGGGTCGAGGGTGTGCCGCGTCGGGCGGCGGTGTCGGCGTTCGGGATGGGTGGGGTGAACGCGCACGTGATCGTGGAGGAGGCACCGGCCCTGGCGGTTCGGGAGCCTCTGCCACAGGGGTCGTTCGTGGTGAAGGTGTCCGCGGCCACCGAGGACGGGGTGCGTCGGCTCGCCGCCGCGTACGCCGACGCCTTCGCGGCCTCCCCCGACGACCGGGCCACCGCCGACCTCTGCCACACCGCCAACGTGGGCCGCTCCCCGCTCGACCACCAGACCGCGGTGAGCGGCCCCACCGGGCAGGCCCTCGCCGAGCAGCTCCGGGCGGTCGCCGACGGCCGAATCCCGGTCGCCCGCGTCGACCGCCACCGGCCCGCCGACCCGCTCCCCGCCGACCCGGCGCGGCGGCACGTGGCGGTGGTGGAGCAGGTCCGGCAGGGCCGGGCCGACATCGACTGGGCCGCCCTGTCCGCACCGGGCGCACGGAGCGTCGCGCTCCCCACCTACCCGTTCGACAGGGGCCGCTACTGGCACACCCGTCCCGCCCCGGCGGTGACCGTGCCGGCCCCGGTCACCACTGTGCACCTGCCCCCGGAGCACACCCCGGTGGACCCCGGGCCCACCGCCGGCCACCGTCCCGGCGACCCGGCGTCGACGCCCGCACCGGAGGCGCTGTGCACCCGGTGGCGGCCCGCCGGCCCGCTGCCCGGCGCATCGGCGTACGGGGTCACCGTGCGGGTGGTCGTGGCGGACCGGGCCATCGGCGGCGCGGTCTCCGCCGCGCTCGCCGCCCAGGGCGCCGACCTGGCCCCCGACGGGGCGACCCCCCGCGCCCTGGTGGCGGTCGAGACCGCCCCCGGGTCCGCCGGGACCACACCGGACCTGCGCGGGTTCTGGGAACAGCTCCGCTCGTACGCCGCCACCGTCCCGCCCCAGGGCAGAGTGGTCTGGGTCGCCTACCGGTCGGCCGCCGTCGACGAGACGGACCGTGCGCTGCTCGACCCCGAGGCCGCCGCGCGGGCGTTCGCGGTCCGCGCCGCCGCCGCCGAGAACCGGTTCACCGTCGCCGTGCTCGACCTCGACCCGGCCGACCCGGTCGAGATCCGGGCCCGGCAGGTCGCCGCCGAGTTCGCCGCGCTGCGCGCCGGCGACGACACCGTCGTGGCCTACCGCCGTGGCGTCCGGTACGTGCCGACTCCGCTGCCGGCCCCGCCGGGCCCCCCGGCCGACCTGACCGGGGACGGGTACCACCTGGTCACCGGCGGCCTCGGCGCGGTCGGCCGGCGACTGGTGACGCACCTGGTGACGCGCGGTGCCCGGCGCATCGGCATCGTCGGCCGGTCGCCTGTCGACGGGGCAGCCGAGGACTTCCTGCGCGGGCTGCGCCCGGCTGCCGAAGTGGACTACCAGCGGTGCGACGTCGCCGACCCGGTCGCGTTGACCGCCGTCGCCGCGTCCTTCGCCCGCCGGTGGGGCCGGCTGCGCGGGATCGTGCACTGCTCCGGCGGGGTCAACCAGTTCGGGTCGCTGCGTCGTCGGCAGTGGTCGGAGGCGGCCCGGGTGACCGCCCCGAAGGTCGCCGGCTCCCGCAACGTGATCCGGCTCGCCCGTACCGAGGGCGCCGACCACGTCGCCCTGGTCTCCTCGATCGCCGGCGCCCTGCCCGACGCCGGCCGTGGCCTGGTGGACTACGCCCTGGCCAACGCGTACCAGCTGGCCCTGGCCGAGCAGGCCGGCGACGACGGTCCGACGGTGACCGCGCACGCCTGGCCGAACTGGTCCGGCATCGGTATGGCGGCGGACGAGTCCTTCTCCGCCGGGCACTCGATCACCCTCGACCAGGCGGTGGCCGGCTTCGACGCGTACCTGCTCACCGGGGGTGCCGTGGTGTTCCCCGGCAGCGCCGTACCGCAGCCGACCACCGTGTCCGCACCGCCGTCGGGGGCGGATCACCGGCCCGCGCCGACGGCGGGCCCGGCGTCCGCCCCGGCTGACCGGGCACCGGCTGACCCTGCCCCGGCCGACCCCGCCGGTGGCGACGCCGTGCCGGCCGGACCGCAGTCCGGCGGTGACCCGGGGGTCGCGTACCGGCTGGTGCGGGACGCCTTCGTCGACGTGCTCGGTGAGGACCCGGGTGATTGCCCCCTGCCCGACCTCGGGCTGGACTCGCTTGTCATCGCCGACCTGACCAGCGCCATCGAGCGGCTCAGCGGAACGACAGTCGACCCCTCGCTGGTGATGCGGTCCCGCACCATGGCCGACCTCGCGGCCGGGCTGACCGACCGGGCCGGCGCGTCGGCCGTACCGCCCGACCCGGCGCCCGGGCCCGATCCGGCATCCGGCGCACCCGTGGCGGTGTCGTCCGCGCCCGGTCCGGACGACCCGGTGCCCACGGCGAGCCTCAGCGCACTGCTGCGGCCACTGCTCGCCAACGGCCAGCAGCCGCGCCACTGACCTGCCCACCGAGCCTGACGGAAGGAGCGACGCGAGCATGACGGACAGTCGAATCGCGGTGATCGGCATGGCCGTACGGCTTCCCGGTGCCGAGGACGTGGCGGACCTGCGCTGGATGCTGACCCACGACTCGGTGGAGGTCGACGAGGTCCCGCCCAGCCGGTGGGCCCGCGACCACTACCTCGGCGACGGCGACCACCAGGGCACCCACCACCGGGGCGCCTTCCTCCAGGACCCGTTCTCCTTCGACCACGAGGCGTTCG
Organism: Micromonospora sp. DSM 43699; assembly: GCF_055517075.1. Classification (NCBI taxonomy): domain Bacteria; kingdom Bacillati; phylum Actinomycetota; class Actinomycetes; order Micromonosporales; family Micromonosporaceae; genus Micromonospora; species Micromonospora sp. DSM 43699. The sequence continues at coordinate 290,805 of NZ_JBTMMT010000001.1, read as the reverse complement.
GCCTGACCGCCGGTGACGCCGTCCTGCTCGACCCGCAGCAGCGGGTGATGCTGGAGGTCGGCGCGCGGGCGCTGGAGGACGCCGGCTACCGGTCCGTCCGCCGCCGCCTCGACGCGGGTGTCTTCGTCGGCGCCCGGATGAACTCCTACGGCTTCGACCACGGTCGTGGGCTGGCCCCGACCGGCCCGGCCGGCACCGGACGGCCGGTCCCGGCGGCGCTGTGGGGCCGGTCGCAGAACTTCGTCGCGGCCTGGCTCTCCGACCGCCTCGACCTCACCGGCCCCAGCCTGGTGGTCGACACCGCCTGCTCGTCCTCGCTGACGGCGGTCTGGTTGGCCTGCCAGAGCCTCGCCGCCGGCAGTTGCGAGATCGCGCTGGTCGGCGGCGTGGACCTACTGCTCGACCCGCTGACCTTCGTGCTGCTGTCCCGCACCGGCGCGCTCTCCCCGGACGGGCTGTGCCAGACCTTCGACGAGAAGGCCAACGGGTACGTCCCCGGCGAGGGGGCCGTCGCCCTGGTGCTCAAGCCGATGGCCACGGCGGTGGCCGACGGTGACCTCATCCTCGGCGCGATCGCCGGCACCGGCGTCAACAACGACGGCCGCACCATGGGGGTGACCACCCCCAACCTGGAGGCCCAGATCGCATTGCTCGACCGGGTGTACGACCGGATCGACCCCACCACCGTGCAGTACGTCGAGACCCACGGCACCGGCACCGCCATCGGCGACCCGATCGAGGTACGGGCCCTCACCGACGTGTTCGGCCGGCGCGGCGTCGCCCCCGGTGGCGTCGCGCTCGGCTCGCTGAAGCGGCGGATCGGGCACCTGCACTCGGCATCCGGCCTGGCTGGCCTGGCCAAGATCGTCCTCTGCCTGCGGGACGAGGTCGTCCCCGGGGTGCCGGTGTCCACCGTCAACCCGCGACTCCGGTTGGACACCGGCCCCCTGCACCTGCCGGCGCGTCCCCGGCCCTGGCCGGCGGCCCCGATCCGCCGGGCCGGCGTGAGCGGCTTCGGCTTCGGCGGCACCAACGCGCACGTGGTGGCCGAGGCGGCGACCGGGCCCGCGCCGACCACCGCCGGGGCCGGGCGGCACGCCGAGGTGCTGGTCCTCTCCGCCGACAGCCCGGACGTGCTGCGCGAACTGGCCGCGCAGTGGGTGGAGTTCCTCCCGTCGGTGGCCGGCGAGGTCGCCGACGTGCTCGCCACCGCCCGGCTCGGCCGCCCGGCCCGCGCCGTACGCTGCGCGGTCGCCGGACCGGACGCCGACCGCCTCGTCGCCGCGCTGCGCGCCCGGCTGCTGCGCGCCGACGTCCCGCTCGGGGAGCCCACCGGACGACCGCCCGTGGTGGCCGTCCGCCCGGTGGCCGGGTCCGCGCCGCCGCGCTGGCTGCTCGCGCTCCACCACGACGTGCCGGCGGTACGGGAGATCGTCGGCCGGTTCGAGAGCGCGGTCGGTAGCCCGGTGACGACGTTCTCCGGTCCGCTGCTGCGGATCTGCGCGGGGGTCGTCCTGGCCGTGGCGCTGCGCGACACCGGGGTACCCGAACAGGCGGTCGACCTGCCGTCCGGCTGGGCGTCGATCGCCGACTTCGTGCACGGACGTACCTCCCTGGAACAGGCGCTCAGCACGGTGCTGGCCGCCGGAGCCGCGACCACCGATGCCCCGGCCCCCGCCGGCCCGGACGTCGAGGCCCAGGTGGACCTCGGTGCGCGCCTCGCCGCCGCCACCGACGAGCGGGAGGTCGCCGGGGTGCTCGCCGCCGTCACGGCGGAACTCTACGAAGCCGGGGTGGACATCGACTGGGCCACCTTCCAGGGGCCGGTCGCCTGGCGCAAGCGCCTCCTGCCGGTCGGTCAGGCCCGGGGCCCCGCGCTGGACCTGCGGGAGCCGCTGCGCTCCGCCGAGCCCGGCGGCCCGCTGACGCTCGACGACGCCGGCCCGGCCGGGTACGCCTTCTCCCGCGTCTTCGGGCCGGGCGAGGTGCCGATCGCCCAGCACTCGGTGTACCGCCGGATCATGCTCCCCGGTGTCGCCTGGTTCGACTTCCTGCGCCAGGGCGCCGAGCTGCGCGGCGAGCCGTTCCACGGGGTGCGGGACGTGCTCTTCCACCGCCCGCTCATCCCGACCGGCGCGCACCGGGTGCTGTGTCGGGTCGACGCCGAGGGGCGGTTCACCGTCGCCGACGCCGACGACACCCCCTTCGTCACCGGCCGGTACGCCCGGCAACCCGATCCGACGCCCGCGCCGTCACCGCTCGCGGCGCTGCTCGACACCTGCTCCCGGGTGCACGCCGGATCCACCGTGTACCGCTGGCTGCGCCGCATCGGCTACCAGCACGGCCGGTACTACCGCAACATCTCCTGGGTCGCCAGCCTCCCCGGCGGCGGCACCCTCGCCCGGATCGAGGGGGGCCGGCAACGTGCCCTGAACCCCCCGGACGTCCAGCTCTTCCCGGGTCTGCTGGACAGCGTCACCATCGCGGCGATCGACCCGGACAACCCGGTGTTCGGCACCGACCACGTCACCGCGTTCATCCCGCTCTCCGTCGACCGGGTGAGCGTGCACGGTCCGCTGTCCGACGCCGCCTACGTCCGTACCGAGATCTCCTTCTGGAACGAGGAGGCGTGCCGGGTCACCCAGGTCGTCCTCGACGCCGCGGGCGTGCCCCTGCTGACCTTCGGCGACATCTCCTCCAAGCGGGTTCCCGTCCTCGCGTTCAGTGACCCGCCCCCGGCCGACACCACGCGGCGACCCGCCCCCGCCCCCGAGTCGTCCGCCGCGCCGGCCCGTACCCCCGCTCTCGAACCGTCGGTCGCCCCGTCCCCGTCCCTCGCCCCGGTCGAGGCCGTCGGGTCGGCCGGCGTGCCCGGGACGACACCGTTCGCTCGGGCACTCGCCTGGTTCCTGGCCCTGTCCGGTACGGACGCCGAGCACGTCGACGCCGAGTTCCTCTCCGCCGGCTTCGACTCCGTCGGCCTGGTCGGGCTCAGTGAACGACTGTCCCGGGAGAACGGGCTGTCGTTGTATCCGACCGTCTTCTTCGAGTATCCGACCCCCCGCAGCTTCGCCCAGCACCTCGTCGACGAGGCACCCGAGTTCGTGGCCGCGTTGGCCACGCCGCCGTCCGTCACGCCGCCGTCCGTCACGCCGCCGTCCGTCACGCCGCCGTCCGTCACGCCGCCGCCCGTCACGCCGCCGTCCGTCACGCCGCCGTCCGTCACGCCGCCGCCCGTCACGCCGCCCGCTGTCACGCCGCCGCCTGTTACGTCGCCGACCGCCGCCGTGCCGCCGTCGGCCGCCCCGGTTTCGGCCGTCACCGTGCCGACGGTTGCCGGCGCGGCGGAGCTTGCCGGGGTCGACGGGACGGACCCGGGGCGCGACATCGCCGTCGTGGGTGCCGCGATCCGGGTGCCCACCGCCGGCGACCTCGACGCGTTCTGGACGCTGCTCACCGACGGGCGCGACACCGTCGGTGCCCTGCCCGAGGGCCGGTGGCAGCCGCTGGAGGGCCCGGTACCGCAGGCGTCCTTCCTGGAACGGGTCGACGAGTTCGACCCCGTGCCGTTCCGGATCTCCGCCCGGGAGGCACCGCTGATCGACCCCCAGGCCCGCATCGTGTACGAGACCATCTGGCAGGCCCTGGAGGACGCCGGCCGGACGGGGCAGGGGAGCCCGGACAACCGGATCGGCCTGTGGATCGCCTACAGCCACGACCACTACCACGAGGAACGGTCCCGACACGGGGTGGCCGACGGGCGCGGGCTGGGCCTGGAGGCGATGATCCCGAACCGGCTGTCGTACCTGATGGACTGGCACGGCCCGAGCGTCGTGGTGAACACGCTCTGTTCGTCGTCGCTGGTGGCGTTGCACACCGCCGTACAGCACCTGCGGGCCGGCGACATCGACACCGCAGTCATCGGTGGCGTGCACGCCGCGATCAGCCCGGAGTACTTCGACTCCATGCGGGACCTGCGCGCGCTCTCGCCCAGCTTCCGTTGCCGGGCCTTCGACGTCGAGGCCGACGGGTTCGTGCCCGGCGAGGGGGCGGTGGCGATCGTGCTCCGCCGCCGGGTGGACGCCGAACGGGACGCCGACCGGATCCGGGGCCTGATCAGGGGGGTGGCGGTGAACCACGGCGGCCGGACCACCCGCTACTCCGCCCCGAGCCCCGCCGGACAGCGGGAGGTGATCGTGGCGGCGTTGCGGGATGCGGGTGTGGGTCCGGAGGGGATCGGGATGGTGGAGGCGCATGGGACGGGGACGTCGTTGGGTGATCCGATCGAGGTGGAGGGTTTGACGCGGGCGTGGCGGGGGTTTACGTCGCGGACGCAGTTCTGTGCGATTGGTTCGTTGAAGTCGAATATTGGTCATTTGGAGCCGGCGGCGGGTTTGGCGGGGTTGGTGAAGGTGTTGTTGTCGTTGGAGCACGGGGTGGTGCCGGCGACGTTGCATGTGGTGCGGCCGAATGACCATATTCGGTTTGAGGACACTCCGTTTTTTGTGGCGGATCGGCCGGTGTCGTGGCCTCGGGTCGAGGGTGTGCCGCGTCGGGCGGCGGTGTCGGCGTTCGGGATGGGTGGGGTGAACGCGCACGTGATCGTGGAGGAGGCACCGGCCCTGGCGGTTCGGGAGCCTCTGCCACAGGGGTCGTTCGTGGTGAAGGTGTCCGCGGCCAGTGAGGACGGGGTGCGTCGGCTCGCGGACGGGTATGCGCGCATGTTGTCGGGTGTGGATTCGTCTGTGGTGGGTGATGTGGGGTTCACGGCGAATGTGGGTCGTGCGTCGCATCGGTTCCGGGTGGCGGTGCAGGGTGTTGACGGGTCTGGGTTGGCCAATGCTCTGAGCGCGGTGGTGGGTGGGGATCGGCCGGTGGGTCGGTTGTCGAATCAGCCGCCGTTGTCGGTGTTCCTGTTCTCGGGTCAGGGTTCGCAGTATGCGGGGATGGGTGCGGGGTTGTACGCGACTGAGCCGGTGTTTCGTGAGGCGTTTGATGAGTGCGCTGAGCTGGTGGGGTCGTGTTCGGATGTGCTGTTGCGGGAGGTGGTGTTGGGGGGTCGGGGTGGTGAGTTGGTGCAGACGCGGTTCGCGCAGGTGGGGATCGTGTCGGTGCAGGTGGGGTTGGTGCGGTTGTTGGAGTCGTGGGGTGTGCGGCCGGGGTTGGTGGTGGGCCACAGTGTGGGTGAGTTGACGGCGGGTTGGGCGGCGGGGGTTTTCGGGTTGGGGGAGTTGTTGCGGTTGGCGGTGGTGCGGGGTGGGTTGATGCAGGCGCAGCCCTCGGATGGGGCGATGGCGGTGGTGTTCGCGGACGCCGGATCGGTGGAGGCGGTGTTGTCGTCGTTTCCGGGGGTGGAGATCGCGGCGTTCAACGCCCCGCGCAGTGTGACGATCTCCGGCCCGGCCGAGATGGTGGAGGCGTTCGGGTCGGGGTCGGGGTTGCGGACGCAGCGGTTGACGGTGAGTCATGCGTTCCATTCGGCGGCGATGGCGGGTGCGGTGGACCCGTTCGCCCAGGCGTTCGGGCAGGCGATGGTGTCACCGCCACGGGTCGGGTTCGCCTCCACAGTGACCGGTGGCTGGCATGACGCCCGATCAGTGGCCGACGGCCGGTTGTGGGGGGCGGGGATTCGCCAACCGGTGCGTTTCGCCCAGGCGATCGAGGCGGTGGGTGCGGCTGGTGGTCGGGTGTTCTGGGAGATCGGCGCGCATCCGGTGTTGACGGGCTTGGCCCGGGCGACCCTCACCGACACCGATCTGACCTGGTTGTCGACGCTACGACGGGACCACGACGACCAGGCGCAGCTCCACACGGCGGTCACGTCGTTCTACAACCAGGGTCACGGTGAGATCGACTGGGTCGGGATGCACCACGGGAAGGGACACCGGACCACCACCATCCCCACCTACCCCTTCCAGCGGCAGAGATTCTGGGTCCACGGTGGAGCCGACGAAACGGCGAATGCCACAGTCACCCGGCCGGCTCCGGAGAGACGGGAACCACCCAGACACAAGATCCACCTCTATCCGCCCGCCCGGGAAAACCACGTCGACAAGGACCGGATGTCATGACTACGGAATACGGACTCAAGCGTCACTTCAACGGTGACGCCGCCCGCCTCATCGGTGGGAAGATCCGCGAGGTCCGCCCGGACTTCGACGTCGAGGAATACGCCGCCGAGGTGGAGCGGCGCATTCCCGGAAAGGAGCTGAAGGACCGCGTCCTCGTCCTGGCGGAGGGGCTGCGCAGCCGGCTCCCCGAGGACTACCCCGAGAGCGTGCAGATCCTCCTGGCCATCCTCGGTGACGAACTCGCCGAGGGCGAGGGGATGTTCAACGTGAGCTGGTACCTCATGCCGGTGGCCCGGTTCGTCGAGGAGTACGGCCTGGACCACCCGGAGGTGTCCCTCGACGCACTGGTCGAGATCACCAAGCGGCACACCGCCGAGTACGCCATCCGCCCCTTCATCGAGCAGCACCACGAGCTGACGATGAAGCGGATGGCCGACTGGGCCCGCGACCCCAGCCACAACGTCCGGCGAATGGCGAGCGAGGGGGTGCGTCCCCGGCTTCCCTGGGCGCGTACGCTCACCGCCTTCGTGCGGGACCCGCAGCCCGTACTGGAGATCCTCGAACCGCTGCGCAGCGACTCCTCCGAATACGTGCGCAAGTCGGTGGCGAACAACCTCAACGACATCTCCAAGGATTCGCCCGACCTCGCGTTGGCCACCGCGTTGCGTTGGTCGCAGGAGAGCCCGACCCCGGAGACCACCTGGATCGTCCGGCACGCGCTGCGCACGCTGGTCAAGAAGGGCAACCAGGAGGCGTTGGCGATCGTGGGCGTCACCGGGGGCGAACACCTCCGGGTGCCCTCGATGCGGCTCCACCCGCGCAGCCTGGCGCTCGGTGATTCGACCATGATCCGCCTCGACATCGAGAACACCGACAGCCGCCGGCACACCGTCACCGTGGACTACGTGGTGCACCACGTCCGCAAGAACGGCCAGCGCATCCCGAAGGTCTTTAAGCTGACCACGCTGGACCTCGCCCCCGGCGAACGCCGGACGGTGGAGAAGTCGCACCCGGTCCGGGAGGTCTCCACCCGGCGCTACTACGCCGGCGAGCACCTCGTCGACATCCAGGTCAACGGCCAGGTGCTGGCCACCGACAGATTCGACCTCCGGCTGTGAGCGCCCCCCGTACGCCGCTCGCCGCCGACCACCCGGTGCTGCGCGACCACCGGATCGGCGGCACGCCGGTCCTGCCCGCGGCGGCGCAGCTCGACGCGATGCTCACCACCTGCGCGGCGGCCCACGACGGTGGCAGTTGGCGTCTCGACCAGGTGGCGTTCCTCGTGCCGCTGTCGGTCCCGCCCGGCGGATCGGTCGAGATCGAGACCGTGCTCAGCCCGGCGGGGGAGTGCACGCTCGGTTCGTGGCAGCCGGACGGGTCCGGTCCGGTCCTGCACAGCAGGGCCCGGGCCACCCGCAGCGCGTTGGCACCGCCGAGCTACCGGGACGTGGCGGGGCTACGCGCCGGCTGCGTCGACGAGGTGCCGCTCTCCGCCGTCGCCGAGTGGCGGCGGGGCAGCGGCATCGCGTACGGGCCGACGTTCCAGGCGATCCGCGCCGCACACCGGGGGCCCGACCGGATGCTGGCCGTGCTCCGCGCGTCCGGTGGGCTGACCGAGCGGCACTTCGTCCCGCCACCGCTGCTGGACAGCGTGTTCCAGTGCCTCGGGATGCTCGACGACGGCACCGCCGGGGCCTGTCTGCCCTGGTACGTCGGGCGGGTCACCGCCCGCCGCCCGGTGACCGGCACCGTCCTGGCCCTGGTCGAGCGGACCGACCCGGCGGGCGGGGCCGGCGGCGCGGTGCGCGGGCGGGCCACCGTCTGCAACCAGCAGGGCGAGGTGCTGTTGGAGCTGGACCGGATCGTCCTCAAGGCGGCCAGCCCCACCTCCGACCCGGCGGCGGCCTCCCGCCACCGGCCCCCGTCGCCCCACCTCACCCCGCTTCCCGCCGACCCGGCACCCGCCGGGACGCTTCCCGCCGATCCGGCCCCCGCCGACCCGGTGCCCGCTGACCCGGTGACCGCCGGGTCGGTCACCGCCGTGACCTGGCGGCCGGTCGTTCCCACCCCGGAGCCGGCGACCGAACCGGGCCGCACCTGGGTGGTGTCGGGGGAGGCCGGCGTCGAGTCGTACGAGGGTGGGCCCGTCCTGCTCACCCCGGCCGACCTGCACGACTCCCACCTCGACGAGACGCGCGTCGGGACGCCGCCCGTCGAGGTGGTCTACGTGGCACCGCGCACCGTGCGGGACCGGGCCGAGGCCGTCGCGCTGCTGCACGGCGTCTTCACCCTGGTCCGGCGGCTCGCCGCGCAGCCCCCGATGCCGGCCCTCACCATCGTCACCAACGCCGCCCAGCAGGTCACCGGGGACGAGTCGATCGAGCCCGGTCAGGCCGCGCTGTGGGGCCTGGCCCGCACCCTGCGGATCGAGCACCCGCAGACCCGGATCCGTCTCGTCGACATCGGACTGGCTGGCGGCACCGAGCCGCCGACCCTCGACGAGGTGCGGCACGGTGAGGCGGAACTCGCCTGGCGGGACGGGTCCTGGTACGCCCCCGCCCACCAGGAGGTGCCGGACGTGCCCGGGCGGTCGGCCCGGCGAGTGGCCGGTGGCCGGTTCCTCGTCACCGGCGGCCTGGGCGGTATCGGCCTGCACGTGGCGGAGTTCCTGGCCGGTGCGGGCGGTGCCCACCTCACCCTGGTCGGCCGCACGGTACCCACCGAGGGGCCGACCCGGGACCGGCTGGACCGGCTCGCCGCCACCTGCGACCTGCGGGTCGTCGTCGCCGACGTCCGTACGCTGCCGGACGTGCTGCGGGGCGCGGAGCCCTTCGACGGGGTCTTCCACGCCGCCGGTGTGTTGCGCGACGGGTTGGCGCGCAGCCTGTCGGCGGAACGGATCGACGAGGTTTTCGAGCCGAAGATCGGTGGGGTGCACGCGCTCGACGAGGCGTTCCCCGTCGACGCGCGACCCGGGTTCGTCGTCCTGTTCTCCTCCATCTCGGCGACCCACGGCAACCTCGGCCAGAGCTCGTACGCGACCGCCAACGCCTACCTCGACGGCTACGCCGCACGCCGTCGGGGCGCCGGGGAGGCGTGGTACAGCCTCGGCTGGGGCCTGTGGCGCGTCGGCATGGGTGCGGGGATCGCCGACGCCGCGGCGGCACGTGGCATTCCGGCACTGACCGCCGCCGCCGGCATCGCGCTGCTGCGGCACACCCTCGAACTGACTCCCGCGAACTACGTCGTGTCCGCAGTCGACGAACCGGAGGACGACCAGATGACCCCTGTGACCCCCGTCGAGACCCGGCTGTGGCCGGCGCTGTCGGCGATCCTCAAGCGGACCCTGCACGTCGACCGGGTGTCGCCCGACGACAACCTGCTGGAGCTGGGGCTGGACTCGATGATGGCGGTCGAGGTCTCCGCCGCGCTGGCCGGTGAGGGGTTGGACGTCGATCCGGTGGCCATGTTCGACCACCCCGACGTGGGCGCGCTGGCGCGGCACCTGGAAGGGCTGCCGCGCCACGCACCCGGGCCGGGCCCGGCCGCCCCGCCGCCCCCGTCCGCCGTCATGGCGGCCCCGCCCACCCCGGCCCCACCCGTCGCCGTACCGGCCGCGCCGGTCGCCGGGCGGTCCGGGTCCGCCGCCGTACCGGCCGGGTCTCCTGCCCGGCCGGCCGGTGCCTCGCCGGACGCGGTGGCCGCGTCGGCGACCCCGCGCTTCGTGCCGGACTGGGACCGCTACCGCGACGTCGACGGTGCCGCCGACCGGCACCCACCCCGACCTGACCACCGGCCGGAGGTCGGCCCGGCGGCGGAAAGCCCGGCAGCGAACGGATACCGGCCGACGGTGGGCCCGGCGGCGAACGGACACCGGCCGACGGTGGGCCCGCCGATCGGCCGGGAGCGGGCCGCCGGGCCGCCCGGCGTCGCCGTACCGGTCGGCGCGTCGGTGCCCCGCCGCACCCTGCCCGGCCGGCTCGGCGACCACCCGGGCGGCTCCTTCCTCGACCGGCGCATCGACGCGCTGTCGGTGGACGACCGGGTGGTCATCGCCCAGGACGACTACTTCTACGAGCCCGTCATCGAGGACTCCAAAGGCGCCTGGATCAAGTTCGACGGCCGCTGGTTCCTGAACTTCGCGTCGTACAGCTATCTCGGGCTGATCGGCCACGACTACATCAACCACCAGGCGCAGCGGGCCCTGGAGCGGCACGGCACCGGCGCGCACGGCGTGCGGCTGCTCGCCGGCACCCTGCACCTGCACCGCGAGCTGGAGCTGGGCATCGCCCGGTTCCTCGGGGCCGAGGACGCCATCGTCTACACCAGCGGCTACATGGCCAACGTGGCGACGATCGGCGCGCTGGTCGGGCCGGGCGACGTGGTGATCGGCGACGTGTACAACCACGCGAGCATCCTGGACGGCTACCGGTTGTCCGGCGCGACCGTGATCACCTACGCGCACAACGACCTGACCGACCTGGAACGCGCCCTGCGCCGGGCAGGCGACGCCGGGAAGCTGGTGGTCACCGACGCGGTGTTCAGCATGGACGGCGACATCGCCGACCTGCCCGGCATCCTGGCACTGTGCGAGCGCTACGACGCGCCGCTGATGGTCGACGAGGCGCACAGCCTCGGCGTGCTGGGCGCCACCGGCCGGGGCATCACCGAACACTTCGGCATCGATCCGGCCCGGGTCGCGGTCAAGATGGGCACGCTGTCCAAGACGGTGCCCAGCACCGGCGGCTACGTGGCCGGCTCCAGCGACCTGGTCTTCGCCCTGAAGAACAACGCCCGGGGCTGGATGTTCTCCGCCGCCGGCACCCCCATGCAGGTGGCCGCCGCGCGGGCCGCGGTGGAGGTGATGGAGGCGGCCCCGCAGCTCACCGGGGAACTGCGGGCGCTCACCGACAGGTACCGGGCGACGCTGCGCGGACTCGGGTTCGACACCATGGCCAGCGAGACCCCGGTGGTGCCGATCATCTGTGCCAGCGCCGGGCAGGCCCAGGAGATGGCCCGGCTCTGCCAGGTCGACGGCATCTTCGTCCAGCCCATCGTCTATCCCACGGTGCCCAAGGCGCTGCCCCGGCTGCGCACCATCGTCAACCTCAGCCACTGCGCCGACGACCTCGACCATGCCGTCGCCGTCTTCACCCGGGCCGGCCGGCAGGTCGGGCTCATTCCCTGAGAGCTGCCGGCGCGCTCCGACCCGAGACCCACCCGTGTTGCCGGCCGCCCGACCGGGCGGTCGGCGGAGGAACCCCGTCGAGAGGAGAACGCAGTGAGTGACATCGACAGCAGGGCCTTCTTCGGTGCCGTCCTGAAGGCCGTCGCCTGCACCCGCAACCACAACACCGACGAGACCGGTTACGCCGAGGGGGTGCTGACACCGACCGCCCGGATCCGGGAGTTCGAGAAGGAAATCGGCGACCGGGCGCTCACCCGGGCCGAGGCCGAGCAGGTGCTGGGCTGGCTGGACGCCACGTTCCGGGCCAAGCTCACCCCCGCCGAGGAGCGGGAGCACTACCACCGGTACATCGCCGAGGTGTCCGGGGTGACCCGGGCACCGGCCACCGTCGCCGCCTGACCGGCGGCGTCCGGTCCGGGGTGCGCCGCCGACCCGGTCCCGTCGGTGGCGCGCCCCGGCCACCCGCCCCCTGCCCGATCGTCGAGCGCCGAGGACGTCGCCATGTCGAAGCTCGCCTGGTACAGCCACGAGATCTGCTTCTGGCACGACCCCGGACCGGGGTCGGGCTACCTGCCGGTCGGTCCGGGCATCGAACCCCTGCGCCAGCACGCCGTCGACCCGGACCTGCGCCGGGCCGAGGGGCTGGTCCGGCTGGCCGGGGTGCTGGAACACTACACCCGGGTCACCCCCGAGCCAGCCACCGACGACGAACTGCTGCTGGTGCACGTGCCGGAACACCTCGACCGGGTCGAGGCGGCCTCCGCACTGGGCGCGGGCGACGCCGGGGTGTACGCGTACGTCAACCACCACAGCGCCCAGGCCGCCCGGGTGGCGGTGGGGGCCTGCGTGCAGGCGGCCACCGCTGTGCTCGACGGGCGCTTCGACCGGGCGTACTGCCTGGTCCGGCCGCCCGGACACCACGCCGAGCCGGACCGGGCGATGGCGCTGTGCCTCTACAACAACGTGGCGGTCGCCGCCCGGGCGGCGCAGCGGCACGGGGTACGCCGGGTGCTGGTGCTCGACTGGGACGTGCACCACGGCAACGGCATCCAGCGGACCTTCTACGACGACCCGGACGTGCTCTACGTCTCGATCCACCAGGAGGGGCTGTTCCCGCCCGCGTCGGGGCTGGTGACCGAGACGGGTGCGGGCGCCGGCGTGGGTCGTACCCTCAACGTGCCGTTGCCGGCCGGGTCGGGGCACGAGGCGTACCTGGCGGCGCTGTCCCGGCTGGTCACCCCGGCGGCGCGGGCCTTTCGCCCGGAGCTGATCCTGGTCGCGGCCGGTGTCGACGCGAGCGGTCACGACCCGATGGGTCGGATGATGTGCACCAGCCGGACCTTCCACGCGTTGACCGTGGGGATGTGCGCCCTGGCCGACGAACTCACCGGCGGGCGGATCGTCTTCGTCCACGAGGGCGGCTATTCGGCCTGGTACCAGCCGACGCTGGTGCTGGCCATCGCGTCGGCGATCGCCGGCCTGCCGGAGCCGCCCGATCCCTTCCTGCACTCGCTGGAGCACCTTCCCGGGCAACGGCTGCGACCGCAGCAGAGCCGCGTGGTCGAGCACCTGGAAGCCCACCACCCGATGCTGGCACGAGGAGGGCGGAGCCGATGAACGGCTGGTTGATGCGGGTGGGTGCGGGCCTGCGGCACCCGGTCGACGGCGGGTCCCGGCCCGCCGGCCCGGGCCGCGGCGGGCCGTGGGCGCGACTGATCGCGCTGCCGCACGCCGGCGGCTGGCCGTCGGCGTTCCGCACCTGGCGGCCGGTGCTGCCGGCGGGGGTCGAGCTGCTGGTCGCCCAGTTGCCCGGCCGGGGGCTGCGGGCCGGCGAGCGGCCGCTGCGCCGGGTGGCCCCGCTCGTCGACGGCCTCAGCCGCGCCGTCGCGGAGCTGCCACCGCTGCCGTACGCGGTCGTCGGGCACAGCTTCGGCAGTGTGCTGGGCTACGAGCTGACCCGGGCGATGGAGCGGCTCGGCCGGCCGCCCCGGCTGCTCACGGTGTCGGCCCGCCAACCGCCGTGCTTTCCCAGCGAGCCGCCGTTCGCGCACCGCCGGACCGACGCCGAGCTGCTGGAACACCTGGTGGAGATCGGCGGGATCGGCCCGGAACTGCTGCACCGGGGGGACCTGGTGCGGCCCGCGCTGGCCGCGATCCGGGCCGATCTCGAAGCCATGGAGACCTACCGTCGACCGCCGACCGGGGTGGCGGTGCCGATCCTGTCGCTGGGCGCGGTGGACGACCCGGTGGTCGTCGCCGACCGGCTGCACCTGTGGTCGCTGGAGACGACGGGGGCCTTCACCCGCCGGATGTTCACCGGCGGCCACTTCTACCTGTACGCGCCGGACACCGCAGCCACCATCGCGGAACATCTTTTACCGCTTTGTTTCCCCCATCTGGCGGAACATCAAGAAATGTCCCACCCCAGTGCGACCCTGTCGCGCTGACCACTCCGCACGATCCAGAGAGGAACCACCTTGGGCACCACGAGCGAACCGCAGCACCGGGCGAGCCCCCGGGAATGGCTGGGCCTGGCAGTGCTGGCACTGCCGACGCTGCTGCTCTCCATCGACATGAGCGTCCTGCACCTCGCGGTGCCGCACATCAGCGAGAGCCTGCTGCCCAGCGCGCCGCAGATGTTGTGGATCATCGACATCTACGGCTTCATGATCGCCGGCCTGCTGGTGACCATGGGCACGCTCGGCGACCGCATCGGCCGGCGTCGGCTGTTGCTGATCGGTGCCGCCGCGTTCGGGGTCGCCTCGGTGATCGCCGCGTACGCCGACAGCCCCGCCATGCTGATCGCCGCGCGCGCCGTGCTCGGCATCGCCGGCGCCACCCTGATGCCGTCCACCCTCGCGCTGATCAGCAACATGTTCCAGGACGCGAAGCAGCGGGGGATCGCGATCGCCGTCTGGGTCACCATGTTCTCCGTCGGCATCGCGCTCGGCCCGGTGGTCGGCGGCGCGTTGCTGGAGTACTTCTGGTGGGGCTCGGTCTTCCTGCTGAACGTGCCGATCATGGCGGTGCTGCTGCTGGCCGGCCCGCGCCTGCTGCCCGAGTACCGGGACGCCGACGCCGGCCGGCTCGACCTGACCAGCGTGGCGCTGTCCCTGGCTACCATCCTGCCCGTCATCTACGGCCTCAAGGAGCTGGCCAAGGACGACCCGGGCCTGCTGCCGGTGCTCGCCATCGTCGTCGGCCTGACCGTCGGCGTGTTCTTCGTCCGCCGGCAGCGGGGTCTCACCAGCCCGCTGATCGACCTGCGCCTGTTCCGCAACCGCGCGCTGACCACCGCCCTGGTGGCGATGCTGTTCAGCATGCTGATCGCCGGGGGGACGTATCTCTTCGTCACCCAGTACCTCCAGTTGGTGGTGGGGCTCTCCCCGCTGCGCGCCGGGCTCTGGCTGCTACCGGCGGCGCTCGCCCTGATCGTCACCTCGATGCTCTCGCCGGTGCTGGCCGCGCGCTTCGCCCCGGCGCACGTGGTGGCCGTCGGCCTGGCCGTCTCGGCGGTCGGGCACCTCACCCTGGCCCTGGTCGGCAGCGAGGGCGGGCTCACCCAACTGGTGGTCGGCTTCCTCCTGGTCTATGCCGGGGGTGGGCCGCTGATCGCCCTCGGCACCGACATCGTCGTCGGCTCGGCACCGCCCGCGCAGGCCGGATCCGCCTCGGCCGTCTCGGAGACCAGCACCGAACTGGGCATGGCGCTCGGCGTCGCCATCCTGGGCAGCATCGGCACCATCGTCTACCGCAGCCAGCTGACAGTTCCCGAGGGAGCCGCCGCGGGCGACACGCTGGCCACCGCCGTCGCCGCCGCCGAACGGCTGCCCGGGGAGGTCGGCGCGACGCTGCTGGCCTCCGCCCGGGAGGCGTTCACCGACGGGCTGAACGTGATCGGCGCGATCAGCACCGTGATCACCGTCCTGCTGACCGTCGCGGTGCTGACCATGGTCCGCGGACGACCGGCGGGGTCGGACGACGCACCGGTGGCCGACGCCGACGCCGTGCCGGCGCGGACGGCGTCCTGACCGGCGTCCGCCCGTCGGGCCGGGGCGGGCCGGTGGACCACGCGGCCACCGGCCCGGCCCGGGGCCGCCCCGGGATCAGTAGGCGTAGCTGACCGAGATGGTGACGTTCGGGCAACCACCGGCCAGGCTGGTCAGGGCGTTCTTCTCGGTACTGTCGACGGTGAGCCGCCAGCGGGTCTTGGTGGCGACCCACTCGGTGACGTACCGGCACCGGGCGGTGGCGTACGGCGGCAGCCAGGTTGCCGGGTCCTGGTCGCCCTTGGCCTGGTTGACGTTGTCGGTGACGGCCGCCAACGGCCGGCTGTCACCGAGGTCGTTGGCGTACGCCTGGCGGCGGCTGGTGGTCCAGCTGCGTGCCCCGGAGTCCCACGCCTCGGCGAGCGGCACCATGTGGTCGATGTCGAGGTCACCGGCGGCGGTCCAGTAGGCGTTGTCGTAGTAGGAGTACCAGCGGCCCCCGCTGAGGGCGCAGCCGCTGCCGACGGCGGGCGCGCTGACCGCCTCGGCGAGCAGCACCTCGTTGCGGGTGGTGCAGCCGTCGCCGTCGGCGTCGATCCAGTGCGGGAAGAGGTCCCGGCTGTAGCCGGTGCGGTTCTCGGCGGCGACGGTGAGGTCGGCGACGGCGGTGGTCAGCGGGGCGGAGTAGCCGGCGGCCCCGGCGGGGTGGGCGAGGCCGGTGGTGGCGAGGACCGCGGTGAGGATGGTCGCGGCGGCACGCGGGCGTCGGTTCATGGTGCTCCGTCCAGGTGAGATGTGGGCTCCCTGGGAAATGTATAGACGAAGATCGAAGCATTGGTCCAGCACGCGTTCCGTGAACGATGGACGAAATCGCCTGTCAGCGGCGGGCTGGCAGCCGGGCCAGCTTGTCCGGGTTGACCACCAGCAGCAGCCGTTCGATGCCGCGTACCGAGGTGTCAAGCGTGATCAGGGTGACCGGGCGGTCGCTCGCGACCAGCAGCCCGGGGCCGCCGTTGACCTCGACCAGGTCGATAGTCGTCGTCCGCCAGTACTTGCGCCGCACGTTGTCCAGGAAGGTGGTCACCCGGGCCACCCCGCACACGTCGCGGCGGGCCGCGTGCACCCGGCCGCCACCGTCGGAGCGGGCCACCACGTCGGCGGTGAGCAGCTGCTCCAGCGTGGCCAGGTCGCCGTCGCGGGCCGCACCGAGGAACGCCCGCACCAGTTGCCGCCGCCGCTGCGGCGGGGCCGGCGTGGACCCCTCGACGGCGAGGTGCCGCCGCGCCCGGCTGGCCAGTTGCCGGGCGTTCGGCTCGGAGGTGCCGAGCACCTCGGCGATCTCCCGGTACGGGTAGTCGAACGCCTCGCGCAGCACGTACGCGGCCCGCTCGGCGGGGGCCAGCCGCTCCAGCAACAGCAGGACCGCGACGTCCAGCGCCGCCGCCCGTTCCGCGCCCAGGGTCGGGTCGGCGCTGGTGTCGACCGGTTCGGGCAGCCACGGCCCGACGTACGTCTCCCGGGTGGCCCGCGCCGACGTCGCCGCGTTCACCGCCAGCCGGGTGGTCGTGGTGGTCAGGAAGGCCGCCGGGTTGCGTACCCCGCTCCGGTCGACGCCCTGCCAGCGCAGCCACGCCTCCTGCACCACGTCCTCGGCCTCGACGACGCTGCCCAGCATCCGGTAGGCCAGCCCGAACAACCTCGGCCGCACGTCGAGGAACGCGGCCAGGTCCGCCGCCGCCACGGTCGGTTGCCCGTCGGCGGTGGCCCCGGAGCCGGTCGTCATGCACCTACCGTAGGCGGCACGACGCGCGGACCCGACGTCACCCGACGTCGGGTCCGCGCGCAGGGTCAGCGTGCGCGCCACTCGGCCAGCCGGATGCCACCGGTACGGGCGTCGCCGAGCGGGACCAGCGACTGCTCCGTGAGCAGCGCCCCGAAGTAGCGCCCCTGCGGGTCGGTGACCACCGACCGGGGGTCACCGGCGGCGGCCAGCGCCTCCCGACCCAGCTCGTCCATGCCGAACCGCTGTGGCCCGGCCAGCTCCACGATCCCGTCGACAGGTGCGCCGACCGCGATCTCGGCCACCACCGCCACCACGTCGTCGGCGGCGATCGGCTGGATCAGCGCCGGGGGCAGGCGCACCTCGTCGCCCACGACGGCGGACTCGACGATGGCCGGCACGAACTCGAAGAACTGGGTGGCGCGTACCACCGTCCACGGAATCCCGGCCGCCGCGATCAACGCTTCCTGCGCCACCTTGGCCCGCATGTAACCGCTGTCCGGGATGCGGTCGGCGCCGACGATGGACAGCGCCACGTGATGCCGTACACCGGCCTCAGCCTCCGCGTCGAGCAGGGTACGGGTGGACGTCTCGAAGAACGTCAGGACGGCCACCTCCTCGAACGACGGTGAGTTCGACACGTCCACCACGACGTCGGCGCCGTCGAGCGCCTCCGCCACCCCCACGCCGGTGAGCGTGTCCACTCCGGTGCGCGGCGAGGCCGCTACCGCGTCGTGGCCCTGCTGCCCGAGCAGCGCCACCACTCTGCTGCCGATGAGTCCGCTGCCCCCGATGACGACGATCTTCACAGTTGATCCACTCCCTGTCCGTCCGTGGCGGTCGTACCACCCTGCATCCATACGACCGGCCGGGTCGTCGATCCGTGACAGCTCCGGCCCGATTCGCTCGTCGCCCGCCGGCTCCCGGCAGCCGCGGCACTGCGCCCACCGGCCGATCCGCCAGCTCACCAGCGCCGTGCCGGCAGGCCGGTCCGTCGCCGGGTAGCGTTCCGGCGGTGGGTGCGCCGGCACCCGGGTGAGGGAGAGATCATGGTGGCCACGACGACGGTGGAGGTGCCGACCAGCGACGGCGCGGCGGACGCCTACCTGGTCCGGCCGGACGACGACGGGCCGTTTCCGGCGGTGCTGTTCTTCATGGACGCCTTCGGACTGCGCCCCCGGCTCGCCGAGATGGCCGAGCGGATCGCCGCGCGCGGCCACCTGGTGCTGGTGCCGAACCTGTTCCATCGGGCCGGCCGGGCACCGCTGTTCGACCTCGGTGACTTGGCCGACCCGCAGCGGCGCGGCGAGCTGTTCGGGCGGATCGTGCCGCTGATCACCGCGCTCACCCCGGAGCTGATGGCCCGGGACAGCGGGTCCTACCTGGACTTCCTGGCGGCCCGTGACGACGTCGCGCCCGGACCGGTGGCGATCGTCGGGTACTGCATGGGTGGCACCAACGCGCTGCGCGCGATCGCGGCGCATCCGGACCGGATCGCGGCGCTGGCCAGCTTCCACGCCGGCCGGGTCGTCACCGACGAGCCGGACAGCCCGCACCTGGGCGTCGGCGCAGTCACCGGTGAGCTGTACTTCGCCCACGCCGACCAGGACGCGTCGATGACCGCCGCACAGATCACCACGCTGGAGCGGGCGCTCGACGCCGCCGGGGTCAGCTACCGCTCCGAGCTTTACCCCGGCGCCGCCCACGGCTTCACGATGGCCGACACCCCGCTCTACGACGAGCAGGCCACCGAGCGTCACTGGTCCGCCCTGTTCGACCTGCTCGACCGGACCTTCGGGGGGAGCGGCGCGGCGGCCGGATGACGGTCGGCGCGCGGCCTCATGACAGTCGCGTGACATTCGGCCCGGGGCGGCCCTGAGCCGGTTTCACCACCCGGTCGCCGGGGGCAGAAGCCAGGCGACAGCGACTCGTGGAGGGACGGAACACGTGGAAGTACAGGGCTTCTTCACCGCCATCATCATCGGCCTGGTCATCGGAGCGCTGGGCCGGTTGGTGGTGCCGGGCAAGCAGAAGATCTCCATCCTGCTCACCCTGGCCATCGGCGTGGTGGCCGCGATTCTCGGCACTCTGGTGGCCGCGGCGCTGGGCGTCGACGAGACGGCCGGCATCGACTGGATCGAGCTGTTCATCCAGGTGGCCTTCGCGGCCATCGGTGTCGCCCTCCTCGCCGGTACGTACGGCCGACGTCGGCACTGACCTGCGCCCCCGTGCCGGCCCACCCCCTCCCCGGGGCGGGCCGGCACGGCTGTCGGCCCCCGTCCCCGCCGGTCAGCGGTCGGCGGGTTCGTCCTGCCCGGCGGGAGGCGGGAACGCCAGCGCCACGGTCAGGTCGAGCACCGTGCCGGGCTCGTGCAGCCGGTCGCCGTACAGCTCGCGCAGCCGACCCATCCGGTAGCGGACCGTCTGCGGGTGCACGAAGAGGTCGGCGGCGACGTCGTCGCGGCGGCCCTGGTGCAACAGCCAGGAGCGCATCGTCTCGGCCAACCGCGCGGCGGTCGCCGGTGAGAGCGTGGCCAACGGCGCGAGCACCTGGGCCCGCAGGTCGGCGAGCGCCTCCGGATCGGTGTGCAGCACCAGCCGGGCCAGGTGTTCCTCGGTGTCCAGCGCGGCGCCGTCCGCCGGTGGAGCCACGCCGAGGGCGAGCGCCTTCAACACCCGCTGGTACGACCGGGCCACCGCGACCCAGGGGCGGGCCGGCCCGAGCACCGCGCGGTGTCCGTGCAGCACCGTGGCGAGCTGCCGTCTTCGCCCCCCGTGCATGTCCGGTACGAGCAGCAGCGCCGCCTCCTCGGCCCACTGCGTCCCGGCCAGCTCCTCGCCGCTCTCCAGGGTCTGCGGGCCGAGCACGGCGAGCACCGCACGCAGGCTGCTACGCGGCAGCGCCGCCACGGTCAGGGTCTGCGGCGGGGGCCACTCGGCCCGCTCGGCGCTGCGCCGCAGCACCTCCTCCGGTTCACCGGCGAGCAGTTGCTGGGTGAGCCGGTCCAGGTCCCGCCGCCGGGCCCGACCGACGTTGGCCAGCTCGTCGGAGTGCCCGGCGACGCTGGCGGCGGAGAGCTCGTCGATGTAGGCGAACATCAGCTCGGCGAACTCGGCGACCGTCTCGGCGGAGAGCCCGCTGCGTACGGTGGTGGTGGAGACCTCCCGCCAGGCCACCCGCGCCCCCACCCGGTACGCGGCCAGCAGCGAGTCCATGCTCCGCCCCGCCCGCGCCTCCCCGGCGCCCAACGCGTACGCGGCCTCCAGCGCCCGGCTCAGCGGGGTGCTCGGGTCGGCCGCCCCGGCCCGCTCGATGAGCTGGAGGAAGGTGCCCAAGGCGATCCGTACCGCGTTCTCGATCTTCTCGCGCATCTGACCGGTGAGGGTGCCGGAGTAGGCGGGCACCTCGCCGGTGATGGTGGTGACGGTGTGCGCGGCGACCAGCGGCAGCCGGCTGCGTAACCGCTCGGCCACCTGAGCGTCGAGCTCCAGTCGACCGCCAAGGTGGCCGGCTGCCCCCGATTCCGACATGTTGTTCCCCTCGAACAAGAAATCGCGCCCGATTCACCTTCCTGGGTCAAGATGTTATGCGAAAGAGCGAGCACTCTGGGGTCATGACCACCACCGTCCCTCGTCCCCCGGCGAAGGCATCCGTCCGGGACCGGCTGCTCCGGCTGGCCGAGACGGTCACCACCCCGCTGCTGCCGGAGGACTACCTCGACCTGGTCGCGCCACTGCGCGCCGGGGCCGCCCTGCGCGGGCGGATCGTCGCCGTCGACCGGGAGACCCGGGACGCGGCCACCCTCACCATCCAGCCGGGCCGCGCCTGGCGTGGCCACACCCCCGGCCAGTACGTCCGCCTCGGCGTCGACGTCGACGGGGTACGGCAGTGGCGGGCCTACTCGGTGACCTCCGCCCCCGACCGCCCCGACGGTCGGATCACCGTGACCGTCAAGGCCATCCCGGACGGCCGGGTCAGCAACCACCTGGTGCACCGGACCAGGGTGGGCACCGTCGTCCAGCTCGACCAGGCGCTCGGTGACTTCGTCCTGCCCGACCCGGCCCCGGGCCGGGTCCTGTTCCTCACCGCCGGCAGCGGCGTCACCCCGGTGATGGGCATGCTGCGCGCCGGTGTGCACACCCGGGCCGACGTGGTGCTCGTGCACTCCGCACCGACCCCGGACGACGTGGTGTTCGGCGCGGAGCTGCGCGCGCTGGCCGCGCAGGGTGGCATCCGGCTGGTCGAGCGGCACACCGACCGGCACGGGCTGCTCGGGGTCGGCGAGCTAGCCACCCTGGTGCCCGACCACCTCGACCGGCAGACCTGGGCCTGTGGGCCGGTCGGCATGCTCGACGCGGTGCAGGAGCACTGGGCGGCGGCCGGCGTCGCCGACCGGCTGCACACCGAGCGGTTCCGGCCGACGGTCATCGCCCCCGGTGAGGGGGGCACCGTCACCTTCACCCGGGCCGGCCTCACCCTCGACGCCGACGGCGGCACCCCGATCCTCGACGCCGGCGAGGCCGCCGGGGCGCTGATGCCCTCCGGCTGTCGGATGGGTATCTGCTACGGCTGCGTCCTGCCGCTGCGTCAGGGGGCGGTGCGGGACCTGCGTGACGGGACGCTCACCACCGCCGTCCCGGGCGACGGCGTGCTCATCCAGACCTGCGTGTCGGCGGCGGCCGGTACCTGCGACATCGATCTCTGACCAGGAGGCCGGACGTGACAGTCATCCAGAAGAAGACCGACAACCCGATCGCCCACCTGAGCGCCGAGGACATCGAGATCCTCGGCAAGGAGCTCGACGCGATCCGGGACCGGGTGCTAGCCGAGCGTGGCGAGAGCGACGCGGCCTACATCCGCAAGGTGATCAAGACCCAGCGGACGCTGGAGATGAGTAGCCGCGCGGTGCTGCTCTTCTCGCTCTTCCCGCCGGCCTGGGTGGTCGGCACCGCAGGTCTGGCGGTGGCCAAGATCCTGGAGAACATGGAGATCGGCCACAACATCCTGCACGGCCAGTACGACTTCATGCGCGACCCGAAGATCCACTCCACCACCTGGGAGTGGGACCACGTCTCCCCGGCCGACCAGTGGAAGCACTCGCACAACCAGCTGCACCACACGTACACCAACGTGCTCGGCAAGGACAACGACCTCGGGTACGGCATCATGCGGGTCGACGAGGACCAGAAGTGGTACCCGCTGCACCTCGGCCAGCCGCTGTGGAACTTCGTCAACGCCTGCTTCTTCGAGTACGGCATCGCCGCGTACGACCTGGAGCTGGGCCGCAACCTGCGCAAGGGCCGGCACAAGGCCCCCGAGTTCCGGGCCCGGCTGCGCGCGGTCGGCCGCAAGATCCGCCGCCAGGTGCTCAAGGACTACGTCATCCACCCGCTGCTGTCCGGCCCGTCCTTCCTCAGCACCCTCGCCGCCACCTTCACCGCGAACCTGATCCGCAACCTGTGGAGCCACTCGGTGATCATGTGCGGGCACTTCCCCAACGGAGTGGAGACGTTCTCCAAGACCTCGATCGAGGGGGAGACCCGGGGCGAGTGGTACCTGCGGCAGATGCTCGGCTCGGCCAACATCAGCGGTAGCCGGCTGATGCACATCATGACCGGCAACCTGTCCTTCCAGATCGAGCACCACCTCTTCCCCGATCTGCCCAGCAAGCGCTACCAGGAGATCGCCCCGCAGGTGCGGGCGCTGTTCGACAGGTACGGGCTGAAGTACACCACCGGCCCGCTGCCCAAACAGGTCGCCTCCGCCTGGTGGAAGGTCATCCGGCTCTCCCTGCCCGACCGGGAGGCGGCCCGCCCGACCACCGACGAGCGCCCGGCCCGCGCGCTGGCCACCTCCGGGGTCTGACCCGCCGCCGGCACCGTCCACCCGGGCCGGTCAGCAGCCGGTCCAGCGCGCCGGGCTGAGCCGTCCGCCGGAGGTCCAGCCGACCACCGTGCCGTCGTCCGCTATCGACTCCGCCTTGAGGTAGTGGACACTTCCCCCCCGCCCCGGCAGCGGCGTCACCCGGTCGCCGTGCCCCACTGCCGCATCGCCGACCACCACGCCGCTGGTCGTCACGCCGTATATCCGCCAGCCCACCGCCGGATGGACCGGCGTCACCTTCCCGGTACGCAGGTTCCACCGATACGGGGTCCCGTCGCCCTCGTCGGGGGTGTCGTCCGCCCCGCCGGCCGCCCAGTCGCCCCGGGCCGCGCTCGCCCAGGAGCGCGGCTTGCCGGGCACGGCGAGCCAGTGGATCCCTCCGTCCGGGCGGCGCACCCAGCCGGCGTAGTGCGTCGTGCCGCCCGGCGCGACGGAGGTGCCGACGACACTGCCGTCGTCCAGGACCGCGTCGGCGCTCCCCTCGGTCAGGGGCGTGACCGTCTCGACCGTGCCCGGTCGGTCCGCCGGCCACCGCAACGGCAGTTGGGTCTCGGTCGCCTCCACCGAGCCGTGCCCCACGATGTCGCCGCGTGCGTTGATCCCGGTGGCCCAGACGTTCGAGACGGTTCCCGGAACGGGCAGCTCCGTCAACTGGCCGTCCTGGTACCGCCAGGGACGGTACGTCGCCGAGATGGAGCCGTTGCCGATCACGACCCCTGCCGTGTTGACGCCGGTGACCTCCCCGGCCAGCGGGGTGGGCACGGCGGTGACCCGGTTGCCGCGCCAGAGCAGCAGCAGCGGTTCCCACACCCCGTCGGTGATCCGGGCGCCGGTGCCCGCGACGAACCGGTTGGCCGGATCCACCGCCTCGGCCTTGCCCTGCGTCGCCTCGGCCGGCAGCGGCAGCGGATGCAGCACGCAGAGTCGGAGGCTGTCCTGGCGTGGCCCGGCAACGGCCGCACCGGGCAGGCCCAGCGCGGCGGTGAGCAGGCCGACGGCGACCCCGGCGAGCATGCGGTGGCGGACCATGGCGACTCCGATCGACAGCTGTTGCGGAAAACCCCGTACTCAGCGTGCGGAGCACGTTACCCGAACGCTCCGATCGTGGTGTGCCGGTACGAGCGGTGGCCGGTGCGGGATCATGGGGAGACGCACCGGAGGGATCCGAGATGGCCTACGTGTTCCTGCTGATCGCGATCAGCGCCGAAGTGGCCGGCACCAGCCTGCTCAAGGCGACGCAGGGGTTCACCCGGCTCTGGCCGACGGTCGGGCTGGCCGCCGCCTACCTGCTGGCCTTCGGCATGCTCGCGCTGGCGGTGCGGGACATCCCGGTCGGAGTGGCGTACGCCGTGTGGTCCGGCCTCGGCACCGCTGCGATCGTCGCGGTCGGCGCGGCCTTTCTCGGTGAGCCGTTGAGCGTGTCGAAGGTGATCGGGGTGGGCCTGATCATCGGGGGAGTGGTGGTGCTCAACCTCGGCGGGGCGCACTGAGCCGGCCGCCCCGGGTGCGGGCCGGCCGGCTCAGGCTCCGGCGGCGGCCGACGGCGACCGGCGCAGTGCCGGTGCCGCAGGCCCGCCTGTGGGATCCGTCGACGGTCAGCAGCCGACCCAGCGCATCGGGGTGACCCGGCCGTCGTTACGGAACCCGACGACGACGCCGGTGTCGGCGATGGCCCGGGTGCCGGTCCCACCGGGCAGCACCCGCGAGGTGCCACCCCGGGCGATGCGGTCCCCGCCGACGACCACCCCGCGCGCGTTGACGTCGGTGACCGACACCAGCTCGTCGGCGAGCCGGGACCACGAGCGGTCCCGCAGATCCCAACGCACCTTCACCGCGTTGGCGCCGCCCAGGTCGACCCGGCCGACCGCCCAGTGGCCCGCCGCGGCGTCGACCAGGGCGGTGCGGGCACCGGGCACGGTCAGGTCGGCGACCCGGCCGTCGGGACGACGGACCCACGCCGTCCACTCCGCGAAGTCCCCGGCGTTGCCGACGATGGTGCCGTCCTGGGTGATCGCCGCGGGCTGGGCGTCGGGCCGCGGGATGTCCAGCACCTCGACGGTGCCCGGCCGGGCCGCGGGCCAGCGCAGCGGGTGGTAGCGACCGGTGGTCCTGTCCTCGGCGGTGCCGACGATGTCGCCGGCCTCGTTGATCGCCGTCGCGCCGACGCTCTGGGACGGTGCGACGGGAAGCAGGGTGAGCTTTCCGCCGCGGTACACCCAGGGGCGGCTGTACGCGTCGATCCAGCCGTTGCCGAGAACCGTCCCGTTGGTGTCGACGTCGGCGACGTCGCTGACCAGGGGCGACTCCAGGGTGGTGAGCCGGTCCCGGTCCCAGACCAGCAGAAGGTCACGGTTTCCGGTCTCCTCGACCCGCAGCGCGGTGCCGGCGACGAACCGGCCGGTCGGGTCGATGGCCTCGGCGTCGGCCCGGTACACATCGGGTGGGTAGGCCAGCGGGCGGACCGTGCAGCCCGACCGGCTCTGGCCGGCCACGGCCGGTGTGCCGGCGACGCCGACCGGGGCGGCCAGCAGCCCGACGGTCAGGCCGGCGACAGCGGTACGTCGTGCGAGGTGGGTCATCGTCACTCCCCGTTCGGGTCCCGGGGTTGTCCCGGGCACTTCCGATGACCGTCACACGTACGCCGGGGCGTGCCGGTTGCGCCGCTGTCCGATCCCGGACCGACCTGTTGCGCTCCACCCGGCAGGGGCGGGGTTCGTGGGGAGACGGTGGGACCCGGGTCCGCACTGTGGGACCCGGGTCCGTGACGTGGTTACCGGCGTGGGTCAGTGGCGACCCGCCGAGTGCCGGTGCACCGACTGCCGTCCCCGGACGAACGCCAGCACGATCACCGCCAACAGCGCGATGACACCGATGATGGCCAGCCAGCGGACCGCCTCCAGCAGCAGCCCGAGCAGGATGAGCGCGCCGCCGACGACACCGACGACGAAGAGCATGGCCCGCATGTCCACCTCCTCTGACAGCACTGACCTGCCTGCGTTCCCGTTCCGTGCCGTCGTATGCCTGGTCAGCGCCGGGCGACGTAGACGGTGTTGGCGGACTCGCCACCGGTCAGCGGGTTGGCGAACGCGACGACGTGGGCCCGCCAGGTCGGGAACACCTCGGCGAGGACCCGGCCGAACGCGTCGTCCGGCGGATCGTCCGACCAGAGCGCGAACACCCCGTCGGGATGCAGCAGGTCGGCCAGCCGACGCAGGCCGCCGGCGGTGTAGAAGGCGGCATGGCTGGGGTGCAGTACGTTGCGCGGGGAGTGGTCGACGTCGAGCAGCACGGCGTGGAAACGCCGGCCGGGCTGCTCCGGGTCGAAGCCGGTGCCGTCGGCGACGGCGGCGAAGAAGTCCGCCCGGACGAACCGGGTCCGCGGGTCCGGGGCGAGGCCGGCGGCGAAGGGGAGCAGTTGGCGGCGGTGCCAGTCGATGACGTCCTCGATCGTCTCCACCACCAGCACCGAACGCACCCGACCGTCCTCCAGGGCGGTACGGGCGGTGTAGCCGAGGCCGAGACCGCCGACCACCACGTCGAGGGGCTCGTCACCCAGCGGGGCCAGGCCCAGCCGGGCCAGTTCGATCTCGGCGACCGGAAAGAGGCTGGACATCAGGTACTCGTCGTCGAGCTTCACCTCGTACACGTCGACGTCGAGGGCGGGGTCCCGCCGCCGGCGCAGACTGATGGCGCCGATCGGGGTCTCCCGCCAGGCCAGTTCCTCGAATCGCACGCCCACCCGGCCGTCCTTCCACCGTCGTCGTGCCGGGATGCTACCGGGGCGACCGGTTCGGATCGGTGTCGGCTCGCGCGGCGCCGTCGTAGGGCGGCGTCATTCGTCGGACGACCGACCGGACGCGGCTCCGCGGCCGCTGCCGGCGTCGCGACGCAGGGTCCACGGGACATCGACGCAACGCATATCCTGTCCGCCGAGGACTCGCGGAAGGGACGCCATGCCGTCGCGGCAGGACCAGCTCCACTCCTACCAGTTCACCATGCAGCGGGCCGTCGCCGCCCTGGTCATGCGGGAGACCGACCCGGCGCGTTCGCCGTTTCGCCGACTGGCCGGAGCGGGTCTGGCCAGCGTGCTGGTGGCGGCGATCGGCCTGGGCGGTTTCGCGCTCTACGGACTGTTCGCCGGCGGCGGGTCGAAATGGCGGGACACCGGCGCGGTGATCGTGGAGAAGGAGTCCGGGGCCCGGTTCGTCTACCGCGACGGCCGGCTGCACCCGGTGCTCAACTATGCCTCGGCGCTGCTGATCGTGGGGGCGGACCGGTCCCGCACGGTGCTGGTGTCGCGGCGGTCCATCGAGGGGGTGCCGCGTGGGCTGCCGCTGGGCATCGCCGACGCGCCGGACTCGCTGCCGGCGTCCGGGCGGCTCTCCACCGCGCCGTGGACGGTCTGTTCCTGGGAACCGGCCGAGGCCGCTCGGGCCGCCCCCCGGTCGGCGTTGCTGATCGGCCGGGAGGTGACCGGCGGGCGGCAGCTCGCCGAGGAGGCGGTGCTGGTCCGGCACCCGGACGGCTCCCTCCACCTGATCTGGCACCAGCGCCGGCACCTGCTGCGGGACACCGCCCAGGTGCTCGCGGCCCTGGCCGCCACCCGGGAACGCGCGGTCCCCGCCGCCCCTGCGCTGCTCAACGCCCTGCCGGCGGGCGTCGACCTGGCCCCGCCCGCGCTGGTCGGCCTCGGCGAGCCCTCGTCCGAGGTCGCCGGTGCCGCGATCGGAGAGGTCTACCTGGTCCGCAACTCCGGTGGTGGCCGGCAGTACGCGGTCGCCGAGCGGGACGGCCTGGCCGGCATCACCGAACTCCAGGCGGCGCTGCTGATGGCCCGCACCGGCCAGGACGAACCGGCGCCGATCACCCTGGGCCGGTTCGCCGCGCTGCCCAAGCTGCCCGATCTGGTGCCGACCGGCCCGACCGCGCCGCCGCCCGCCCCGCCCCGCCTGGCCGGTGCCGACGGTGGCGCGCTCTGTGCCAGGGTCGGCACCGACGGCGTGGTCCAGGACGTACGGATCGGCACGGCCACGCCGGATCCCACCGCCGCCGCTCGTACCGCCGACCGCTCGGGCGGGGTGCGCGTCGACCACGTGTTGGTCGAGCCGGGCCGGGGTGCGGTGGTCGAGTCGGTGGCCGCGCCGGGGGCCGGCGGTGGCGCCGTGTCGGTGGTCACCGACCTGGGCCGCCGTTACGTGCTCGCCGACGTCGAGGTGCTCGGCATGCTCGGCTACCAGGGGGTCACCCCGGTACGGCTCCCCGCCGGCCTGGTCAGCCTGGTCCCCGCCGGCAGCACCCTCGACCCGGTCGCCGCCCGGTCGGCCGCCGGCCCGTCCTGACCGGCCCCGCCGCGGAGGCCACCCCCGGCGATGATCGACGGAGGTACCCGGTGATCGACGCCGGGGTGACGGCCGTCCGGGCGGCGCGGGCCGGCCGTCGTCGCCGGGCGGCACCCGGGCGGCCCTGATGGCGCGGGTTCAGGCGGGCGGGCGACGCAGCAGGCTGACCGCGAAGTCCGCCTCGTCCCGCCAGGGGCGCAGGTCCCAGGTGGCGAAGCGCTGTTCGAGCCGAAGGCCGGCGGCGACCGCGTCGCTGTCGAAGTGGTCGAGCCGGTACCCCCGGTCGAGGCCGAAACCGACGAGGACCACCCCGTCTGGGCGCAGGTGGCCGGCGATCCGGGCCAACACGGTGGGTTCGGTGCCGGCGGCGACGAAGGCCATCACGTTGCCGGCCACCACGGCGGCGTCGAAGGGCTCGGTCTCACCGGCCGCGGCGAGATCCAGTTCGACGAGGTCGGCGACCAGCCAGCGGGGCCCGGGGTGGTCGGCGCGGGCCGCCTCGATCAGGGCGGGGTCGGCGTCCACCCCGACCACCCGGTGCCCCCGCTCGGCGAGCGCCGCGCCGACCCGGCCGGTGCCGCAGCCGGCGTCCAGGATCCGGGAGCGGGGTGCCACCACCGCGTCGACCAGGCGGGCCTCACCGGCCAGGTCGGCACCCTCGGCGGCGAGCCGCCGGAACCGGTCGATGTACCACTGCGAGTGTTCGGGGCCGGTCTCGGTCGCCCACCGGGTCGGGTTGGTCATGTCGCCACGGTAACCGGCCGGCCGGGCGCGACGGGGCGCTCACCGCCTCTCCGGCACCGGCGGGACGACGGGCCGGGGAGCAGGCTCAGGGCAGCTGGGCCACAGTGACGAACTCGTTGTAGGTGAAGACCTTGCCCATCGACCGGGGGAACGGGAAGGAGTACTGCTTGACCACAGTCATGCCGAGGTCCCGGGCGGCCTGGGCGGCCTCGTCGAACCCGACGAACCGGACATGGGTGGCGTCGCTGGCGTACCCCCGCTCCTGCGGGGTGATGAAGACCGCGGTGCCGCCGGAACGCAGGAACGGCAGGTAGCCGGAGACGACCTCCAGGGCAGCCTCGGCGGGCAGGTGCTCCAGCAGGTGGGCGGCGAGCAGCGCGTCGAAGGCGCCGGGCCGGGCGTGCGGGGACTGGTGGAACTCCTCGATGGTGTACGCCTCCAGCCCGGCCGCCCGGGCGTGCGCCACCGAGGTCGGGTTGTGGTCCACCCCGACCGCGCCCTCACCCAGGTTGGCCAGGTTGCGGCCGAGGCCGCAGCCGACGTCGAGGGTACGGCCCAGCTCGAGGCGCTGGAGGTTCCACCGGTACGGCGCCTGCACGTCGAGCACCTGCTTCCAGCGCGCGCCACCGAGGCGTTGCAACCGCTGGGTGTAGTCCTCACCCTCGGTGCCCGCCGCGGTGTCCTGCTCTGCTCGACTCATCGCCGGCCCCTCTGCCCGTCGCGGAAACGTCGCCACCCGGCAGGCGTGCGGAGGCACGCTGCCGGCCGTCGGGTGCCCGCGCCGACGCGGGCACCCGAGAGATGCTACGGACCCGGGCGGCCGTCGTCAGCCCCCGTGAGCGGCGGTTCGGCACCGGGTCGGCGCTGGTCACCCTGGGTGATCTCCGATTCGACCCCGGGTGTCGGTCAGCCCTTCTCCGCCCCGCTGGTCAGCCCCTCGGTCAGGAGCCGCTCCCCGGCGAAGAAGAGGATCACGATGGGCAGGGTGAGCAGCACCGATCCGGCCATCAACACGGTCTTGGGCACCTCCACCCCGTCGGCCAGCAGGGACAGCCCCAGCGACACCGTCCACCTGTCGGGTCTGTCGACCATGAAGAGCAGGGCGAAGAGGAACTCGTTCCAGGCGATCATGAAGACGTAGAGGGCGACCGCCATGATCGACGCCCCGGCCGAGGAGCGAGCCGGGTCAGGCCGGCTCGGGCGGGTCGGTGAGGTCGGCCTCCGTGGGCTCCCGTGGCTCGGCCACCCAGGCCGAGAAGACCGGCACCCCGTGCCACGGCCCGACTCCGCCGTCCCGGTGGTCGGTGGCCACCGCGAGCACCGCGTACGGGTGCCCGAAGCGCAGCACGGCGGTCCGTCGGAGACCTTCCGGTGGAAGGCTGACCAGGGAGAACGCCCCGGTCACCGCGGCGGCCTCGAAGCCGTACCGGCCGTAGTGGGCCACCGCTGCCTGCCGGGCCTCGACGCCCACCTCCGCGCCGAGCAGCCCGCCCAGCGTTCGGGCCAGCGCCGGGAAACCCAGCCCGGGAGCGGTCAGGTCGTGCTCGTCCTGCGCCGACCAGCAGGGCAGCACCGCGTGGTGCCGCTCCTCCCGGCCGTCGCGGGCGGAGGTGCGGACCCGCTCCTCGCGCAGCGTCCCGAGTGGTCCCGCCCCGAGCGGCAGGTCGAACAGGGACCGGCGGGCCGGTTCGCCGTCCACCGCGGCACCGGCCAGTTCGTAGCCGGCGGCGAGCACGTCGGCCGGCCGGACCGCCGGGTCGGCCACGACCGAGAGCACCACCAGCCCGGCCTCGTCGCGTTCCACCGCCGATGCGGTGTGCACGGCGACGTCACCGGCCGCCCCGGTCGACGCGATCCACGCCCGGTGCCCGTGCTCCGGGGTACGCAACGCCCGCGTCAGCCGTCCGGCCCAGCCGCCGCCCGAGCGGTCGAGCGCCGAGCCGGGCACCAGGTCGAACGGCGCGGCCCAGGAGATCCGGGTGGCCAGGGCGCTGGCCAGCGCCAGCAGCACCCGGGGAGAGACGGTGAGCGGGAACCTGTCGACCAGCCCCAGGGTGTGCTCGCGGGACCAGGCGTCCAGGCCCGCCTGGTCGGGCAGGGGGCCGGTGGCGGTGTGGCGGGGCAGCCCGTCC
The DNA here is from genome assembly GCF_055517075.1 of Micromonospora sp. DSM 43699. NCBI lineage: Bacteria > Bacillati > Actinomycetota > Actinomycetes > Micromonosporales > Micromonosporaceae > Micromonospora > Micromonospora sp. DSM 43699. The sequence goes on along the minus strand of NZ_JBTMMT010000001.1, from coordinate 259,678 downwards.
TGCCAGCCGGCCAGCTTCCCGGTGTCCGCACCGGGGCGGTGCCAGACCGCGGTGGCCGACGGCACCAGCGGGTGCGGCCGGTCCAGCAGCGCGGCGGCCGCCGCCGCGGCGGTCTCCCCGTCGACGCCGAGCACGTCGGCCACCTCGTCCCGGACCGCACCGGTGGCGGCCGGCGCGGCGAGCGCCAACAGCAGCCAGGCGCCGAGCGGGGAGGCGACATGGTGCCGGTCACCGATGTCGGCGTGCAGCCGGGCGGCGTACCGGGCCAGTGGGGCGTACGGGATCGTCGTCATGCCCTCCACTGTGCCCACCGGGGGCGCCGTCGGCACCCCGGTCAGGACCAGAGTTCGAAAGGTTCGTCGATCTGCTCGCCGGCCAGGAACGCGGTGAGCAGCTCGGGCAGCCGGCCGGGGTAGAACCGGGCGGTGCTGGTGACGATCTCGTCGACCCTCCACCAGCGGAAACCGAAGTAGTCCTCCACCTCGTAGTCGAGCCGGTCGGCGCCGTCGACGTCCGGCGCGGCGGCGTCGAGGCGTACCGTCAGCACCACCTCGTCCTGGACGTGCCGTAACTGACGGTGGATGAAGCTGGCCCGCCGCCGCCAGGTCGGCGGGCCGAGCTGCCCGGCGGTGACCACGAAGCCGGTCTCCTCCCGCAGCTCCCGCAGCGCGGTCTGCGGGTACGACTCCCCGGGGTCGACGCCCCCACCGGGCAGCTCCCACCAGGTGCCGAGCCGGGGATGCTCCGGGTCGCGGGTGTGGAACAGCAGGATCAGTCCGTCCCGGTCGCGGACCACCAGCCGCACGGCGGTGCGTTCGAGCACGGGCAGGTCCCGGGGCAGTTCGGTCACGGGGCTCCCTCGACGGGGCACCGTCAGGGCGGTGACGGTGCGACGATGGCGATCATGGCTGAGGTCTTCGGTGAGGTGGCGGCGGACTACGACGAGATCCGGCCGGGATATCCGGCCGCCCTCGCCGGGACCATCCTCGCCTATCACGGCGGACCCCCCGCCCGGCTGGTCGAGGTCGGTGCCGGCACCGGCCTGGCCACCGCCCTGCTGGTCGACCTCGCCGCGGCGGACGCCGAGCCGACCCGCCGGCCGCCGGCCGCGGCGGGGCCTGAAGGTTCCGGGCGGCGGGAGCGGGGCGTGGCAGGGCCGGCAGCCGTCGCACCGGAGCCGCGCCGGCCGGGGGCCCGGGTGACCTGCGTCGAGCCGGACGCCCGGATGGCGGCGGTGCTGGCCGCCCGGTTCCCCGGCGTCGAGGTGACCGTGACCCGGTTCGAGCGGTGGTCACCGCCGCCCGGTGGGGTGTCGCTGCTGGCCTGCGCGTTGGCCTGGCACTGGCTCGACCCGGCCACCCGCAACCGGCGGGCCCACGACGCGCTGACCCCCGGTGGCACCCTGGCCGTCTTCGCCCACCGCTACGACTACGTCGACCCGGCCCATTCGGCGGCGATCCGGGCGGCCTTCGAGTCGGTCGACCCGGTGCCGCACCACGACCAGCCGGAGGACTGGTTCCACGCCGACATCACCGCCAGCGGACTCTTCACCGACGTGCGGTCGACAGCCTTCCGCCGGTCGGTGCCGCTGACCACGGCGGCGTACCAGCGGCTGGTCGGCACCTTCTCGCCACAGCTGCGCCGACCACCGGAGCTGCGGGAACGGGTCCTCGCGGCGATCGGCACCGCGGTCGACGGCTTCGGCGGCACGGTCACCCTGGACCTGCGGACGACGCTGGTGCTGGCCCGTCGGCCGGCCTGACGAAAAACCGGTGGGCGGGTCGTGTCGATCCGGCGGGGTCCCCGTTCGACCTGAGGTGAGAGGGTCGGACAGCGACCCGACGGCGAGGAGCGAAGATGGCCAAGTACATGCTGATCATGCGGGGTACGGACGAGTCCGTCGCGAAGATGATGGAGACGCCCTTCGAGGAGATGCTGGAGACGGTGGGGCGGTTCAACGAGGAGCTGATCCGGGCGGGTGTGCTGGTGGCCGCCGAGGGCCTGGAGGACCCGGCCGAGAGCGTGGTGGTCGACTACAGCGGGGAGACCCCGGTCGTCACCGACGGGCCGTACGGCGAGACGAAGGAGCTGTTCGGCGGCTTCTACCTGATCGACGTGGCATCGAAGGAGGAGGCCGTGGAGTGGGCCCGGCGGATGCCGGCGATCAGCGGCAGCAGGTGCGAGGTCCGCCGGGTACCCAGCATCGACGAGTTTCCGCAGGACAACGAGTGGGTCGTCAGGGAGCGGGCGTGGCGCGAGCGGACCGGCCAGCTCTGACCACCACCGGCCACGGCACCGCCGCCGGTGACGGCCCGCCGGGCGCCGGGTCGGCGCGGCGGGCCGTCGAGGCGCTCTGGCGGATCGAGTCCGCCCGGATCGTCGGGGCGCTGGCCCGCTTCACCGGCGACTTCGCGCTGGCCGAGGATGTCGCGCAGGAGGCGGTGGCGCAGGCGCTTGTCGGCTGGGCGCGCGACGGGGTGCCGACGAACCCGGTGGGCTGGCTGCTCACCGCCGCCCGGCGGCGCGCGGTCGACGCCTTCCGCCGCCGGGCGGCGTTGGACGAGCGGTACGCCGCGCTCGCCGGTCAGCTTGCCGGGGGTACCGGCGGATCGCCCTCCGACGACCTGCCGTGGGACCCGGACCGGGTCGACGACGACATCCTCGCGCTGATGTTCGTGGCGTGTCATCCGGTGCTCTCTCCCGAGGCCCGGCTGGCCCTGACGTTGCGGGTGGTCGGTGGTCTGTCGAGCGAGGAGATCGCGCGGGCGTTCCTGGTGCCGGTGCCCACCGTCCAGGCGCGGATCACCCGGGCCAAGAAGACGATCGCCGCCGCGCGGGTGCCGTTCGCGCTCCCCGAGCCGGCGCAGCGTCGGGAGCGGCTCGGCGCGGTCCTGAGCGTGCTCTACGTGATCTTCACCGAGGGGTCGACGGCGACGAGCGGTGACCGGCTGCTCCGCCCCGACCTGGCGTACGAGGCGATCAGGCTGGCCCGGACGCTGGCCGCGCTGCTGCCCACCGAGCCGGAGGTGCACGGCCTGCTCGCCCTCTGCGAGCTGACGGCCGCGCGGTTCCCGGCCCGGGTTGACGCGGACGGCGAGGCGGTGCTGTTGGCGGACCAGGACCGGCGGCGGTGGGACCGCTCGGCGATCCGGCGGGGCGTGGCCGCGCTCGGTCGGGCCTCGGCGCTGGGGCGGGGCCTCGGGCCGTACGGGTTGCAGGCGTCGATCGCCGCCTGCCACGCCGGTGCCGCCTCGGTGGCGCAGACCGACTGGGCCCGGGTGGTGCTGCTCTACGAGGCGCTCGGCCGGGTCGCGCCCTCGCCGGTCGTCGCGCTGAACCGGGCGGTGGCGGTGGCGATGGCCGACGGGCCGCAGCAGGCGCTGGCCGTGGTGGACGAGGTGGCCGCCGCCGGTCGACTGGCCGGGTCCCACCTGCTGCCGAGCGTGCGGGGTGAGCTGCTCGCCCGGCTCGGTCGGACCGTCGAGGCGCGGGCCGAGCTGGAGTTCGCCGCCCGGTTGTGCCGCAACGCCCGCGAGCGCTCGGTGCTGCTGCGCAAGGCCGACGCCCTCGGCGGGTGACCCGGATGGGGACGGCGGTAGGCTGCCCGCCGTGGCAGGTCTGTTGAGGAACGTGGCGACCCGGCTCGGCCGGGTGACCGGCGCGGTCGGCGCGCAGCGGGGCACCCCCGGTCCGATCCCGGCGCAGCCGGCCCGGCGGCGGCAGGTCAGCGCCCTGCAACGGCGGGAGCTGTCGTACGCGCCGGAGCCGGACGGGCAGGCCGACCCGGGGGAGATCGTCTGGACCTGGGTGCCCTACGAGGACGACCCGAAGCAGGGCAAGGACCGCCCGGTGCTGGTGGTCGGCAGGTCCAGCCGCACCCTGTTCGGGCTGATGCTCTCCAGCCAGAGCGAGCGGGACGGCCAGCGGCACTGGCTGGCGCTGGGCCCGGGGGAGTGGGACCGCGACGCCCGACCCAGTTGGGTACGCCTCGACCGGGTGCTCACCATGCGCGAGGACGGCATCCGCCGGGAGGGCGCGGTGCTGGACCGGGGTCGCTTCGACCGGATCGGGCAGGCGCTGCGGGCCGGTTACGGCTGGCGCTGAGCCGCCGACTGCCGCCCCGGCCGGTCGCCGGGGCGGGCGGACCTCAGCACTCGGCGAGCCGGGCCGCGTCGAGCAGTTGCCGGGGTGACTGCCGGCTGGCGACGCCCTTCGCCCGGTACATCGCGGCGTCGGCCCGGCACAGCGCGTCGGCCAGTTGGGTGGGGCCGGTGACCGGGGCGAGTCCGACCGAGGCGGTGACCCGGACGCTGCACGGGCCCAGCGGGATCGGGGCGGCCATCGCCTCGCAGAGCCGCCGGGTGGCGTGGTCGATCCAGCGCCTGTCGACCGACGGGCTGGCCAGCAGGCCGGCGAACTCGTCCCCACCGAGCCGGGCGACCAGGTTGTCGCCGGCGAAGGCGGCCAGCCGCTGGGCGACGCTGATCAGCACCTGGTCACCGGCGGCGTGCCCGTAGCGGTCGTTTACCTGCTTGAAGTCGTTGAGGTCGAGGACCACCGCGATGAGGGGCTGCCCGCCGGCGTCGGTGAGCAGCGTGGCGGCCAGCCGGTAGAAGGCCCGACGGTTGGGCAGCCCGGTGAGCGGATCGTGGCTGGCGGCGTGCCGTTCGGCGGCCAACTCGGCCTGGAGGTGCTCCAGTTCCGCCTCGGCCTGCAGTGCCCGGCGGCGTAGCTGCCACACCGAGACCAGGGCCCCGGCTGCGGAGACGCCGGACGCGACGGTCAACGGATCCGGCACGGGTCCTCCCTCGCGGTGCGGCGTACGGCCCGGTCGGCGGCGGCCGTCGTGCCGTGCCGGACCCTCGTTTCCCCAGGTCAATGCCCCGGGAGTGGTAACCCAAAGTGAACGGATAAGTACCGCCCACGTTGGGTTATCATGCTCGCTGTCCGATGCAGATGCAATAGCAGATGCACGTGCAGCACGGCCGGATCTGATGTCGCGCAGCCCCTCCAACCCGCACCGTCCCCTGGCGACACCGGTCCGCACCCCGACAGAAAGACATCCATGCAGCAGCCTGAGAACGGCGTCCCCACCACCCAGCTGCCCCCCCTGAGGTGGGAGAAGAGCCGGCGGAGCAACCCCAGCGGCAACTGCGTCGAGTTGGCGGCACTCCCCGGCGGAGCCGGCATCGCCATGCGCAACTCGCGCCACCCCGAGGGGCCGGCCCTGATCTACACGGTGGACGAGATAACAGCGTTCGTCCTCGGTGCGCGGGACGGCGACTTCGACCACCTGATCGACTAGTGCGCCACGGTCCCGCCCACGGGACCGTATCCGTCCGGAGGATGTTCACCTCACCGTCGGTCCATGGCATGCTTACTCGTCGGTCGGTCGGGCGGGGGCCAGGGGCCGATCGGGTGTGGGCATTGTGCGGAGGGGCGGGGCACGTGACGATGGTTGCCGCCGAGGGGGGACCGGCCACCGGCCCCACGGTGTTGCGGATGCTGCTCGGCGCGCAGTTGCGCCGGCTGCGGGAGGCCAGCGGCGTCACACGGGAGGGTGCCGGCTGGGAGATCCGTTCCTCGGAGTCGAAGATCAGCCGGATGGAGCTGGGTCGGGTCGGCTTCAAGGAACGCGACGTCGCCGACCTGCTCACCCTCTACGGGGTCACCGCCGTCGACGAGCGCAACGCGCTGCTCAAGCTGGCCCGGGACGCCAACAGCCCCGGCTGGTGGCACCGCTACGGTGACGTGCTGCCCACCTGGTTCCAGTCCTACCTGGGCCTGGAGGCGGCCGCCGCGTTGATCCGCAGCTACGAGGTGCAGTTCGTCCCCGGCCTCCTCCAGACCCCGGACTACGCCCGCGCGGTCGTCCTGCTCGGGCACCGGGGCGCCGCGGTAGAGGAGGTCGACCGTCGGGTGGAACTGCGGATGCAGCGTCAGCAGTTGCTGCACCGCACCGATCCGCCGCAGCTCTGGGCGGTGATCGACGAGGCCGTCCTGCGCCGGCCGATCGGCGGCCCGCAGGTGATGCGGGGGCAGTTGACCGCGCTGGTCGAGGCGACCCGTTCGCCGCACATCCGACTACAGATCATTCCGTTCGACGCCGGTGGCCACGCCGCGGCCGGTGGGGCCTTCACCATCCTGCGGTTCGGCGACGACGACCTGCCCGACATCGTCTACATCGAGCAGCTGACCAGCGCGCTCTACCTCGACAAGCGGGAGGACCTGGACTACTACGCGGCGGCTATGGAACGGCTCTGCGTCGAGGCCACCCCGCCGGAGCGTACGCCGGAGGTCCTCACCCGACTGCGGGACGAGCTCTACCCGCAGTGACCGCCCACCGGCCTGCCGGCACCGCCGGGACGGCCTCTACGATGGCGGGAACCGAAGACAGTGGACGGACGCCATCGACCACCGATGGCGCGGAGTCATGGAGGACCCGGTGACCACCGATGCCCCGACGGGCGCCGCCCAGCACCCCAGCGACCGGATCGACACCTCGGTCGCGCACCCGGCCCGCCGCTACAACTACTGGCTCGGTGGCAAGGACAACTTCCAGGCCGACCGTGATTCCGGCGACGCCATGGCAGCGGCCTTCCCGACCATCCGTACCGCCGCCCTGGAGAACCGTCGGTTCCTGCAACGCGCGGTGGCCCACCTGGCCCGCGAGGCGGGCATCCGGCAGTTCCTGGACATCGGCACCGGCATCCCGACGGCGGACAACACCCACGAGGTGGCCCAGGCCATCGCCCCGGACGCCCGGGTGGTCTACGTCGACAACGACCCGATCGTGCTGGCCCACGCCCGGGCGTTGCTGACCAGTTCGGCGCAGGGCGCCACCGCCTACATCGACGCCGACCTGCGCGACCCGGAGAAGATCCTGCACCACCCCGAGCTGCGGCGCACCCTCGACCTGGGGCAGCCGGTCGCGCTGATGCTGGTGGCCATCCTGCACTTCGTGCCGGACCCCGACGACCCGTACGGCGTGGTCCGCCGGCTGCTCGCGGAGTTGCCGCCGGGCAGCTACCTGGCCGCGTCGCACGCCACCTACGACCATCTTGCTCCGGCGGTGGCTGAGGAGGCCCGGGTGGCGACCCGGAGCGGCAACGCACCCGGCATGATCAATCTGCGTGGTCGGGACGACTTCGCCCGGTTCTTCGACGGCTTGGACATGGTCGAGCCCGGCCTCGTCTCGGTGGCCGAGTGGCGGGCCGAGACCGAGCCGCAGCCCCGGCCCACCGCGGACGAGGTGAGCATGTACGGCGCGGTGGCCCGCAAGCCCTGACCAGGTTTCACCGACCGAGCCCGAGCGAGGTGGCCGGGGGCAGGTCGGCGGGCGGGTCCGTGCCGTCCCCGCGTGTCGGCCCGCGTGGTCGATTCGTCGACCGGCTCGTAACTTTGTCGGATGATCACACGTTCGCTGGCGCTCAGCCCCCGCACGGTCGTGTCCACCGCCGAGCCCTCGTCCGACGGTCCGGTGGGTTACGTGACCGGCCTGGTGGAGCGGCTCGGCGGCCCCGGCGCGGGGCTGGCGGTGGCGCTGGAGAACCTGTTCCCGCCGATTCCCAGCGAGGTGATCCTGCCGCTGGCCGGCTTCGCCGCCGCCCAGGGGCGGATCAGCCTGGTCGGGGCGATCCTCTGGACGACGCTCGGTTCCGTGGTCGGCGCCTGGGTGCTCTACGGCATCGGCGCGGCACTGGGCCGTGACCGGATGCGGGCCGTCGCGGGCCGGCTGCCGCTGGTGAAGCTGAGCGACGTGGACCGCACCGAGGCGTGGTTCCTCAAGCACGGGGTCAAGGCGGTGTTCTTCGGGCGGATGATCCCGATCTTCCGCAGCCTCATCTCCATCCCGGCGGGGGTGGAGCGGATGCCGATCCCGACGTTCCTGCTCTTCACCACGCTCGGCAGTCTGATCTGGAACACCACCTTCGTGATGGCCGGCTTCCTGCTCGGCGACAACTGGCACGTCGTCGAGGAGTACGTCGGGTCGTTCCAGAAGGTCGTCATCGTGGTCTGCGTCGCCGCCGCCGGCTGGTTCGTGGTCAACCGGGTCCGCCGGGCGCGCGCCGCCCGCCCCGACGTCCCGCCCGCCGACACCCCGCCCGCCGCCGACACCGTCGACCGGTCGGATCCCGGCGACGGTACGACGTACCGGGGGACCGTCTACCGGGGTGGCGTCTGGGGACGCGACACCGACTGAGCCGGGCCGGCGGTGCTGTCGTACGCCGGGCGGAATGATCCGTTCCGGCTGCCCGTACGTACTGCCGGGTGGGGATCGGGACAGGGGAGGCACGATGACGGAGCCGCACCAGGAGTACCGTCCGACGACGGGGGAGCAGCGACCGGTCTTCGAGCCGGTGATCGAGGTGATCGGCGAGCCGGTCGGGGTGACAGGCGACCCGGCGGGCGACCCACCGCCCCGGTCACCGTGGCCCCGCGGAGCGCGCCTGCTGGCTGCCGCGGCGGTGCTGGTGGTGGCGCTCGGCGCGATCGCGGTGGTGGTGACCATGGCCAACCCGGACCGGCTGGGCGTGGTCTTCTCCGGCGGACAGGGTGGGGCGCCACCGGTGACGGTGACCGCCCGCCCGGGTGGCGCGGGCGCCGCCGAGGCCGCCGCCGGGCGGACCGCGACCGCACCGGTCGGCGGGTTGCGCCGGGCCACCTTCGAGTTGCTGGACGGGGTGACCTCGTTCCGGCTGCGCGCCGCCGACCTCGGCGCCGACCTGTACCGGATCAGCAGCCCGGCCGACGCCGGCCTGACGCCCCGGCCCGAGGTGTCCGGCGACCGGGTGCAACTGCGGGTGACCCGTCGGGACAAGCCCGGCCGGGGCGTCGTCGACGTGGTGCTCAACTCCCGGCTGACCTGGCGGCTGCGGCTGATCGGTGGAGTCAGCGACCACGTCCTCGACCTCGCCGAGGCAAGGCTGTCCGGGGTGGAGCTGATCGGCGGCGCGGCCCGGGTCGACCTGCGGTTGCCACCGACGTCCGGCACCCGCACCGTACGGATGACCGGAGGCGTCAACCAGTTCGTGATCCGGGCCCCCGACAGCCCGCCGGTCCGGGTCCGGACGGGTGCCGGCGCCGGCAGCGTCGTCTGGTACGGCGACCGGCGCGACGGCCTCGCCCGGGGGGCCACCGTCGGCTCGCCGGACTGGGACCGGTCGCCCGATCGGCTCTACCTCGACCTCGTCGCCGGGGCCAACACGGTCACCGTCGTCGAGGACTGAACCGGCGGGGACCGGACCGTGGCGGGTGGGCCGGCATAGAGTCGAGCGGTGGACCGTACCGAATCGTTGCCGGCGCAGACCCGACCACCCGGCGTCGCCCCCGAGGACCCGGGCAGCGTGCTGCTGCCCGGCCACGACGTGCCACTGGGCCGGTACACCACGGTGCGCCGGCTGCTGCCGCAGCGGGCCCGCCGGATGGTCGGGGCGTGGTGTTTCGTGGACCACTTCGGCCCGGACGACGTCGCGCAGCGGCCGGGGATGGAGGTGCCGCCGCACCCGCACACCGGCCTGCAGACGGTGACCTGGCTGCTCGACGGCGAGATCGTGCACCGGGACAGCCTCGGCAACGTGCAGCCGATCCGGCCCGGCCAGCTCAACGTGATGACCTCCGGGCACGGCATCGCGCACTCGGAGCGGTCACCCGCCACCCATCCGCCGGTGATGCACGGCGTACAACTGTGGGTGGCGCTGCCCGACCCGGCGCGGGCCGGTGCGGCCGACTTCGCCCACCACGCCGACCTGCCCCGGTGGCGCGACGGCGACTGGGACCACACCCTGCTCGTCGGTGAGCTGGGCGGGGAGGCGTCCCCGGCGGTGGTGCACACCCCGCTGCTCGGTGCGCAGCTCGAGGCGCACGGCCCGACCCCGGCGACGTTGCCGCTACGCCCCCGCTTCGAGTACGCCCTGCTGGCGATGTCCGGCCGGGCCCGGGTCGACGGCCTGTCGCTGGAGCCCGGCGCGCTGCTCTACCTGGGTTCGGGGCGGGAGCGGCTGGTGGTGGCCGCCGATCCGGGCAGTCGACTGATGCTGCTGGGCGGCGAGCCGTTCGACGAGCCCCTCGTCATGTGGTGGAACTTCGTCGGGCGCTCGCACGAGGAGGTGACCGCCGCCCGGGAGGACTGGATGGCCGGCCGTCGGTTCGGTGCGGTCGCCGACGACGCGGCCCCGCCGCTGCCCGCCCCGGAACTGCCGAGCGTCCGGTTGAAGGCCCGGGACCGGCGGGGTGACCTGCACGGTTGAGCCGGTGGCCGGCCCGTGTGCTCGCCCACAATATTGCGGAAATCAGCCGTACGGGTGATGGCCTGTCATAGGCTGGTGTCGGCAGTGATGCCCGCCCGGTTCGGGTGGCCGCCCGGTTGTTGGCCGGTGAACAGGCACGCGTGCGCCCCAGGTCGCGGTTCGCGACCCGGGGCGCCCGCCTTCCCACCCCCACCCACCCCGCCCGTATCCGGTGATCAAGAGGTTTACGCCAAGTCGATCACGGAAGTTGGCGTAAACCTCTTGATCACCGGATACGGGCGGGGTGGGTGGGGTGGCGTGGGTGGGGGGTGGGGGTTAGATGCTGCGGAGGTGTTGGGAGATCCGGGGGTGGCGCTTGTTTCTCGCCTGCCGTGCGTGTTGGGCGGGGTCCACCTCGGGGGCGGTGTCGATGCCGGCGGAGCGGGCCACCTCGGCGTCGTTGACGTAGTCCACCGGCGGCAACGCGCGCAACGCCCGCAACACGTCAGGTGGAGCGCCCTCCCGCTCGGCCTGGCATAGCACGGCGTCCTTCTCCGCCGGGAAGTCCAGGGTGGACAGGTACCGCAGGACTTCGGTCCGACTGGCCATCGGGTGAGCCTCCTCGCCTCCTCGGTTCCGGTCACGATCGGCGGCGGTTACCCGTCCGGCGGCTGATCACTCGCCGTCGAGGCGGAAAACCACCCTGTGTCGTCGAGGTGGATTTCCGCGTCGCTTCGCGTACCCGGGCGGCGACACGAGCGTCGTTTCCGGGTCGCCGTGGTGGGTAACCGAGCGGTCCCATGTCGAAGGGAGCCCCGGATGAACTACGACACCTTCGTCGACCAGGTGGCCCGGCGGATCCGGACCGGTCCTGACCGGGCCGTGGTGCTGGTCCACGCCACCCTGGCCACCCTCGCCGAACGGCTGACCGGTGGGGAGGTGCTCGACCTCGCGACGCAGTTACCGGCGCCGCTGCGACTGGCGCTGCGGCCCGGCCCGAGCACCGAGGCAGCCGACCGGTTCGACGCCGCCGAGTTCGTCGCCCGGGTGGCGCAGCGGGCCGACCTGGACGAAACGGCTGCCCGGGAGGCGGTGCGGGCGGTCTTCGTCACGGTCCGCGAGGCGGTCAGCGGTGGTGAGTTCGACGATCTGGTGATCCGGTTCCCCCGCGACTACCGGGATCTGGTGGAGCCGGCGCTCGCCCCGGGTGGGGCCGCGTTGCGCCGCGCCTGACCCGGCGGGCCACCGGGAGCGGGACCGCCAGTCGGGCACACAGCCGTTGACCAGGGCAACCACGCCGCAACGGTGGGGTGCCCTGACTTGGCGAGTCGTCCGACCTGGCCTAACCTGGACGCACGAGGGGAGTACTTCCCACGAATCATTCCGGTCAGTACGGCGTGCCCCGGGCGCGCCTCGGGTGGTTGCCCACGGCGAATCGTGGGTGAAGGAGACCTCGAACATGGCACGGTGTTCGAGGAGGCTCCATGACCGATCTGTCATATCTTGCTGCCGGTGAATTGTCGTCGGTCGGCACACCGACCCTCTGGGCGGTCACCATCGCCGGCGTGCTCGCCCTGCTGGTCCTCGACTTCCTGGTCACCCGCCGCCCGCACGAGGTGTCGATCAGGGAGGCCCTGGGCTGGTCGGCGTTCTACATCGCGCTGCCGCTGGCCTTCGGCGGCTGGGTCTGGTCCCGGTACGGCTCCCAGCAGGGCGTCGAGTACCTGACCGGTTACCTGGTCGAGAAGTCGCTCTCCGTCGACAACCTCTTCGTGTTCATGCTGCTGCTGGCCGCCTTCGCGGTGCCCGCGGTGCTCGCCCAGCGGGTGCTGCTCTACGGCATCGCCGGTGCGCTGGTGCTGCGCGCGATCTTCATCGCCCTCGGCGCGGCGGCGTTGCAGACCCTCGACTTCGCCTTCCTGCTCTTCGCCGTCATCCTGATCGCCACTGCGGTCAAGCTGCTGCGCGACGCCCTCTCCGGGCACGAGCAGGAGGTCGACATCAACAAGATGCGGTCGGTGCGGCTGCTGCGCCGGTTCATGCCGGTGGTCGACGAGTACCACGGCACCCGGATGACGATCCGCCAGCACGGTCGGCGGGCGCTCACCCCGTTCGCCCTCGTGGTGGTCGCGGTGCTCGCCACCGACATCGTCTTCGCGGTCGACTCGGTGCCCGCCGTCTACGGCATCACCGAGGACCCGTACCTGGTCTTCGCCACCAACGCGTTCGCGCTGCTCGGGCTGCGGGCGCTCTACTTCGTGCTGCACGCCGCGCTCAGCCGGCTGGTGCACCTCAGCTACGGTCTGGCGATCATCCTGGCCTTCATCGGCGTCAAGCTCGGGCTGCACTGGGCGCACGGGATCTGGTCGGGCGTGCCGGAGATCCCGACGTTGGCCTCGCTCGGCGTCATCATCGGCGTCCTGACCGTGGTCACCCTCACCAGCCTGCGGGCCACCCGCGACCGGGAGACCGGCGAGGCCGACGTGGTCACCGAGAAACACTGACGGCACGGAACCGGCGGCGGTACGTGACGTCACGCCGCCGGTTCCGTGGACGGTCCCGGCGAACTCTCCCGCCCGGGGCGGTCCAGGTGGTACGACTTACCGGTGGGAATCGTGTCACCGGGCTTCCAGGGCCGACGTCGTACGACCGACCCGGCCCTGCCGCCGGGGCAGTACCTGACCGAGGACTTCCCGGTCCTGTCCGCCGGGCCGACCCCCAGGGTGTCCCCGGACCGCTGGGAGTTCGTCCTCGCCACCGAGACCGGCGACGAGTTCCGCTGGTCCTGGGCGGAGCTGATGAGCCTGCCGCAGGAGACCCCCACGGTGGACATCCACTGCGTCACCCGGTGGTCCAAGTTCGGCACCAACTGGCAGGGTGTCTCGCTGGACGTGCTGCTCGACGGGGTGGACACCGCCGCCGACTACGCCCAGGCCCACTCGTACGGCGGCTACACCACCAACCTGCCGCTGGACGACCTGCGTGACGGTCAGGCCTGGCTGGTGCACGGATACGACGGCGAACCGCTGCCCGCCGAGCACGGTGGGCCGGCCCGGCTGCTGGTCCCGCACCTCTACTTCTGGAAGTCGGCCAAGTGGGTACGCGGGCTGCGGCTGACAGTCGAGGACGAGCCCGGTTTCTGGGAGACCGCCGGCTACCACGACTACGGCGATCCGTGGCGCGAGCAGCGCTACCAGGGCGACTGAGGTGACCGCTGCCGCCGCGGGTGGCCGGCGGGCCGTGCCGCTGGGCTGGCGGGTGGCCCGGCTGGTGCAGCGCCGGGTCGAGACGTCCACCGCGCAGACCCTGGTCCTGTCGGTGCCGGACTGGCCGGGGCACCTGCCGGGGCAGCACGTCGACGTCCGGCTCACCGCCCCCGACGGCTACCAGGCGGCCCGGTCGTACTCGCTGGCCGGGCCGGCCGACGGCGACCGGATCGCGTTGACCGTGCAGCGGGTGCCCGACGGCGAGGTGTCGCCGTACCTGACCGACGCCTGGGTCGAGGGCGACCCGGTGGAGGTGCGCGGTCCGGTCGGTGGCTGGTTCGTCTGGCGGCCCGCGCAGACCGCGCCGGTGTTGCTGGTCGCCGGGGGTTCCGGGGTGGTGCCGTTGATGGCGATGGTGCGGGCCCGCCGGGCCGCCGGCAGCCGGACGCCGTTCCGGCTGATCTACTCGGTCCGCACCCCGGCGGACGTCATCTACGCCGACGAGCTGCGGACCCGCGCCCGCGACGACCCCGGCCTGGACGTGGCCTACGTCTACACCCGGCAGGCGCCCGACGGGTGGCGGGGCGAGCCGCACCGGATCGGGCTGGCCGACGTGAACACCCACGGCTGGCCGGCGGAGCTGGAACCGCTCTGCTACGTCTGCGGCCCGACCGGTTTCGTGGAGACCGTCGCGGACCTGTTGGTGGGGCTGGGCCACCAGACCCGGCGGGTACGGACCGAACGGTTCGGACCCACCGGCTGACCGGCGAGGAGAATCGATGACCGAGATGTCCTACCTGGACGGCAACATGCTCGACGGGCCGCTGCGCGAGCTGTTCGCGGTGGACCTGAGCACGGCGACCGGACGGTGCGCGTCGTGCGGCATGGTCGGCCCGATGGCCGGCCTGCGGGTCTACGCCCACGCCCCCGGCCTGGTGGGTCGCTGTCCGGCCTGCGCCGAGGTGATGGTGCGGCTGGTCCGGGCCCCCGACCGGGCCTGGCTGGACCTGCGCGGCATCACCTACCTCCAGGTGCCGATGCCGACCGTGGAGCCGTTCCCCCGGCCACTCTGACCCGTTGCGGGCGGTGCGGGCGGCGCAGGGCGTGGTCGTCCGGGTCCGGATGTCCGCCGACTCGGGCCGCCCGGGTGATCCGACACGTTTGTCCTGCCGGGGGTCGGGAAGGGAGCGGACATGACGAAACCTCGTGTGGTGATCGTGGGGGCCGGTTTCGCCGGTTACCACGCGGCGAAGGCGTTGCGCCGATCGGCCGGTGGGCGGGCCGAGATCGTGCTGCTGAACGCGACCGACTACTTCCTCTACCTGCCGCTGCTGCCCGAGGTGGCCGCCGGGGTGGTCGAGCCGGCCCGGATCTCCGTGCCGTTGACCGGCACGCTGCCCGGGGTGCGGGTGGTCGTCGGCGAGGCCGACCGGGTCGACCTGCAGAACCGCTGGGTCGGGTTCACCAACCAGGAGGGGGATCGGGGCCAGTTGGCCTACGACCGGCTGGTGCTCTCCGTCGGCAGCGTCAACAAGCTGCTCCCCATCCCCGGGGTGACCGAGTACGCCCACGGCTTCCGGGGCCTGCCGGAGGCGGTCTACCTGCACGACCACGTGGTCCGCCAGATCGAGCTGGCGGAGCAGGCGGAGGACCCGGCCGAGCAGCAGGCCCGGGCCACCTTCGTGGTGGTGGGCGCGGGCTACACCGGCACCGAGGTCGCGGCACACGGGCAACTCTTCACCGACGCGCTACGGGCGCAGCGGCCCCGGTTGCGGGTCCGCCCCCGGTGGATGCTGCTCGACGTGGCCCCCCGGGTGCTGCCGGAACTTGACGAACGGATGTCGAGGACCGCCGACCGGGTGCTGCGCCGCCGGGGCGTCGACGTACGGATGGGCACCTCGGTCGCCGAGGCCACTGCCGACGGGGTACGGCTCACCGACGGCGAGTACGTCCCGACCTGCACGCTGGCCTGGTGCGTCGGGGTACGCCCCGACCCGTTCGTGGCCGAGCTGGGCCTGCGGACCGAGAAAGGCCGGTTGGTGGTCGACGAGTACCTCAACGTCCCCGGTTTCCCCGAGGTGTACGCCTGCGGTGACGCCGCCGCCGTGCCGGACCTGGCCCGCCCCGGGCAGATCTGCGCGATGACCGCCCAGCACGCGCAGCGGCAGGGCAAGCTCGCCGCGCAGAACATCGCCGCCTCCTACGGTCACGGCCGGCGTCGCCCGTACAAGCATCACGATCTGGGCTGGGTGGTCGACCTGGGGGGTAAGGACGCGGCGGCGAACCCGCTGAAGCTGTCGCTGTCCGGGTTGCCCGCCAAGGCGGTCACCCGTGGCTACCACCTGTTGGCGATGCCCGGCAACCGGGCCCGGGTGAGCGCGGACTGGGTGCTCGACGCCGCGCTGACCCGGCCGGCGACGCAGCTCGGCCTGGTCCCGGCCAACGCCGTCCCGTTGGAGAGCTCTTCGCCCGAGGTGCCCGTGCGCACCCGCTGACCGGAAATGATCGGTCCGGCCGCCGGTCATCCGGCGGCCGGACCGTGCTGGTCGGTCCCGTGCCCGTCGGTCCCGTGTTCGGCGGGGGCGGGGAGGGGTCGCCGGTCGGCGGGGGCGAACTCGCGCAGCAGGAGTTGGACGATCCCGGCGGCCGGAATGGCCAGCAACGCACCGACCAGCCCGGCCAGTTCGGCCGCGACGAGCACGCTGACCAGCACGGTGAGCGGGTTGAGCCGGACCGCCCGGGACATGATCAGCGGTTGCAGCAGGTGGTTCTCCACCTGTTGGTAGACGACGAAGAAGACGAGCACCACGATTCCGGCGGTCGGGGAGCGCAGGAAACCGGCCCCGGCCGCGACGATCGCCCCGAGCGTCGCGCCCACCAGCGGGATCAGGTCGGCGATCGCCACCAGCAGCGCGATCACCGCCGCGAACGGCACCCCCACCAGGACCAGCACGACGTACGTCCCGAGTCCGCAGATCACGCTGATCAGCAGGTTCCCGCTGAGATAGCCGGTGATGGTCCGCGCGGCGCCCCGCCCGATCCGGTCCAGGCGCACCGCCGTGTCGTCGCCGACCGCCCCGAGGGTCGCCCGGATGATCCGGGGCGACTCCAGCACCATCAGGTACGCCAGCACGACGACGGTGACCGTGCCGGCGAGGGTCTGCAACACGCCCCGGAGCAGCCCCACCGCCGGTTGGCGCAGCTCACCGCCGTACCGCTGGACCTGGTCGGAGTGGTGACGGGCGTACCCCAGCAGGCCGAGCCGGTCGAGCAGGCCACCCAGCGGCCCCTGGCCGGCGCGGGTCTGCCGCAGCAGGTCGGGGGCCCGGTCGGCGAACCGACCCAGCTCGTCCAGCAACGGCACCAGGATCACCGCGCCGACCGCCGTCAACAGCCCGAACACGGCGAGGAAGACCAGCAGGGTGGCGAGGGCACGGTGCCGCACCAGGCGGCGTTCCACCCGGTCCACCAGGGGTTTGACGGCCACCGCGAGGAACGCGGCGAGCAGGATCCAGCTGAGCACCCGCCGGGTGGACCAGAGCAGGCCGAGCCCGACGACGACCGCCAGCACCAGACCGATGACGATCAGTGCCCGGCGAGCGGTGCCACGATCGTCGGCGGTACTCATCCGCCGCGGCTACCCGGCGTCGGGGTCCGGAAACCCCGCCCCAGGGTGGCCCGCCCGACAACGACCCGTCGGCGTACCCCGGTGACCCGCCCGTCCGTAACCGCTCCCGGGGGTGGGCCGGTCAGCCGGCGAGGGTGGCGTCCCGGGCTGGCCGTGCCCCGCCGACGAAGGCGTCCAACGCGGTCCCGTGCAGCACCCCGCCGGGCACCTGGTCGGTGGCGGCCCGGGTGGTCAGCCGCCCCACCGGCAGCCGTCCCGGGGCGCGGGTGCCGGCCAACACGACGTTGCCGTACCGCCGGCCGCGCAGCATCCGCCGGTCGGCGACCAGGCAGACGTCGGCCAGGACCGCGCGCAGGGTGGCCACCTGGACCCGGGTGAAGACCAGCGGCGGCAGGTCGGTGACGTTGACCAGGTAGCCGCCGCCCGGCCGCAGGACCCGGGCCACCTCGGTGACGAACTCCACGCCGGCCACGTGCGCCGGCATCCGGGCCGCCCGGTAGATGTCCGCCAGCACGAGGTCGTACGCGTCGTCGGGCGTACCGCCGACCGCCTCCCGCGCGTCGGCGACCTCGACCCGTACCTGTGGTGGCACCGGGGGCAGTTCCCGGTCGACAAGAGCCACCACCGCCGGATCCCGCTCGACGACCCGCTGCGTCGAGCCGGGGCGGGTCGCCGCGACGTACCGGGGCAGGGTCAGCGCACCGCCGCCCAGGTGCAGCACGTCCAGCGGCCGACCGGCGGGAGCGGCGAGGTCGACCAGGGCGGCCATCCGGCGGACGTACTCGAAGTGCAGGTGACGCGGATCGGTCACGTCGACGTACGACTGGGCGACGCCCCCGGCGAGCAGCACGCGCCCGCTACGGCGGGCCGGGTCGACGACCAGTTCCAGCCGGTCGTCGTCGCCCGCGACCCCGGCGGCTTCGGCACGCGCGGCGGGGTCGCCCCGCTGGCTGGCGGCAGGGTCCATGCCGGCACGGTAGCCCAGGTCCGGCGGTGCGGTCGCGCCCGCACCGGCAGCACCGGGAGACACACCGACCGCGTGGCCGGAGGGTCCGCCCGCCGCTTCACTCCCCGGGGGTGAGGGGTGCTCACCCGCCCGGGGCAGATCATCGAGCCGACCGGAGGTCTTCCGAGGCACGCGGAAGGGAAGGTCGTCATGAAGAGGATCGTCGAGATCGTCCCGGCTCGTCCCGGCTGGTATTCGCGGTGGCAGGTCGGCCCCGAGGTGACGCGGTGCTACCCGGTGAGTCTCTGGGCCCTGGTGGAGGAGGCCGACGGCTCGGGACGTGAGGTGGTGGGCATGGACTGCGCCGGCCAGTGGCCCGGAGCGGAGGAGAACGAGTCGGGCGGCGGATTCGTCAGGTACCTGTTCCAGATGCCCGATTCCGGCCTTCCGGAGGACGTCGCACCGCCGTCCTCCGCCGCGCCGAACTCGACAGGTCCCCGGCGGCAACCCGCCGTCGCGGCGGATCGGCCCGCCGTGGCCGCGTGACCGACCGGTCGACGAGGTGGCTCAGCCCACCTCGCGCGCGTCGTCGACGACGCGCGCCGCCTGTTGCTCCACGGCCAGCAACTCGGCCAGGCCGGTACGGTCGAGCAGCTGTTGGAGCCGGGTGCCGACCCCGGTCAACCGGACCGACCCGGTGCCGCCCTGGCTGAGCACCACGAAGGCGCTCAGACCAGACGAGTCGCACAGGCCGACCCCGTCGACGTCGATCGTCAACTCGTGGTAGCCGTCCGCACGGGCTCGGGTCGCCGCGTCGACCAGCTCCGACGCGGTGTCGAAGTCGAGGTCACCGGTCACCCGCAGCAGGGCACGGCCGGCCTCGATCCGGGTCACCTCGATGGACAACAGCGGCGGACGCATGCCTCCATGTTCCCAGCAGACGGTGATCGGGAAACGCCCGGGGTTGCGGCGGGGACGGGGGAACCGGGCCGGCGGAACCGTGCCGGCGGAACCGTGCCGGCCCGACCGGTCGTCCGGTTCAACCGGAGGCGGCGGATCGCTGCGGGGCGGGGACGGCGGACTGCGCCGGCAACGGACGCGCCAGCAGACCCGTGACCCCCGTCATGTCGAGGATGGTCGTCAGGAACCGGGGCGTGGCCCGCAGCCGGATCAGCGTCCCGCCCCGTTGGCCCTCGCGCCAGGCGTGGACGATGACCGACAGGCCGGTGCTGTCGAGGAAGAGCAGCCCGGAGAAGTCGAAGACGATCACCGTCGGTCGTTCCGTCAACAGCCGGTCGACCTCGGCACGCACCGGACCGGAGGTGGTGAAGGTCAGCTCACCGCCGACCGAGACGACCGGCGACCGGGGATCGGCGCGGTCCACCGACATGGTCAGCGGGGCAGCCTGGGGATTCCTGCCATGGGGCACCACGTCACGCCTTTCCGCATGCCCGACGGGTCGGGCCCGACTTCGCCGGATCGTAACAATCTCCCGGGGCGGCCGCAGCAGGTGCGGAACCGCGGTGCGGTGGCGGTATCGGCGTTCCGGCGTAGGCTGAGTGGAACAGATCGGAACTTACCGGCTACCTCCGCGGCAGAGCGGACGGCGACAAGGGGAGTGGGGCTCAACTGGTGACTGCTGCCGACGTCAGGGGCTTCGACCCGGGCGACGGGCGGATCTCCATGTCGAGCGCCGGACGGGCTGCGGCCCGGGCCGTCGGCGCCGTCGGCGGGCTCCCGCCATTGGCCCCGGACCGGGGTGACCCCGAGCCTGCCTGGTCGGAGGTGGTCGAGCACTTCCGCGAGGGCCTGGTCGTCTGCGACGCCGCCGGCGTGGTACGACACGTCAGTCCGGTCGCCAAGCGGCTGCTGCCCGAGGTGGCACCCGGCCGTCACCTGGCCGCTGCCGGGCTCGCCGTGCTGACCGAGGTCGGCGCCGAGCGGGACGGATTCGGTCATCACGGTAGGCGGCTGCGGATCCGCCGGGTGCCGCTGTCCGGGTCCCGTAGCTGCCTCTATGTCGAGGACGTCACCGACAGCGTCTCGCGCGCGGACGCGTTGCTCGCCGAGCGGGCCCGGTCCACGTTCCTCGCCGTGGTCGGCGAGAAGCTCGGCAACCCGCTGCACCCCGACCGGGCCGCCGCCGCGGTGGTGCGGCTCAGCGTACCCACCCTGGCGGAGGTGGCGGTGCTGGTGCTGGCCCCCCGCTCCGGGCGGGCCCGCTGGTGGCGGGCGACCCGGGTCGACGACGAGTCCCCCACTGTGGACAGCGGCGTGCTGCCCGCCGCAGCGCTGCCCTCGGCGATCACCGAGGGTCTGTCCGGGGTGGAACCACAAGCGGTGGACTGGCTCGTCGAGCAGGCTGCCGAGGCCGGCTGGCTGCCGGGGCTGTCGGTCCGGGAGGTGACCGCCTGGGCGGTTCCGCTGCCCGGTCGGGACGCCCCGGCCGGGGTGCTGCTGGTGGCTCGCCTCCTCCGCGGGTACGACGACGCCGACGTGGCACTCGTCCGGGCCTTCGCTGCCCGGGCCGGGGCAGCGCTCACCACCGCGCTCCTCTACCGCAACCAGACCGAGGTGGCCGACACCCTCCAGGCCAGTCTGGTGCCGGTGGAGCCGACCGTGGCGGACGGCGTGCAGTGGGGGACTGCGTACCGACCGGCCCAGGCGAGCCTGCGGATCGGCGGCGACTTCTACGGCGCGCACCGGTTGGCCGACGGCGGGTCGGTGTTCTTCCTCGGCGACGTCTCCGGCAAGGGGGTGGAGGCCGCCGTCTTCACCGGGCAGTTGCGCCAGTGCCTGCAGGCGCTGTACCGCGTCGAGTCCCGTCCCGGCCGGTTGTTGAAGCTGCTCAACGATGCCCTGCTGGAGACCACCCAGGCCCATGGCCAGGGCCGTTTCGCGACAATGGTGCTCGGGGTGGTACGCCCGCAGCGCGACGGGGGCCTTTCGTTGACCATGGCCGGCGGCGGTCACCTACCGCCGCTGGTGCTGCGCAACTCCGGCGAGGTCGAAACGGTGCCGCTGAGCGGAATGCTGATCGGCGTGGTCCCCGATCCCCGGATCGGCGAGGTCACCGTCCGGCTGGCGCCGGGGGAGACCTGCCTGCTCTACAGCGACGGGGTGACCGAGGCGCGGGGCGGTCGCCGTGGTGACGAGCAGTTCGGGCAGGGCCGGCTGGTGCACGCGGTGACCGGCTGTCACCGGATGCCCGCCCCGGCGCTCGCCGAGCGGATCGAACAGGTCACCGGCGACTGGCTGGCGCACGGCGACCACGACGACATCGCCGTGCTCGCGTTGCGGGCGACCGGCCCGGCCGGCCGCCCCCAGCGACACCTGCACTCGGTGCCTGTCATGACGGACCCGGCCGGGACGGACCCGGCCGGGGAGGGGACGTCCCCCTCGTGACCGCCCCGGCCGACCCGTCGCACGCCGTGACCACCACGTCCCGCGCCCTGGACGACTTTCTCGTCACCCTCGCGGAGGCCGACGAGTACGGCGCGATCGAGGTGGCGACCGGGTTGCTCGACGCCGGTGTCCCGGCGGAGCGGGTGCTGCTCGAGCTGGTGGCCCCGGCGCAGAGCGAGGTGGGGGAGCGGTGGGCCCGCAACGAGTGGAGCGTGGCGCAGGAGCACGCCGCGACCCACATCAGCGAACGGGTGGTGGCGGCGGTCGCCGCGTACGCCGATCCGCGTCCCACCCGGGGGCGGATCGTGGTGGCCTGCATGGACGGTGAGTGGCACGCCCTGCCACCCCGGTTGGTCGCCGAGGTGCTGCGGTTGCGCGGCTGGCAGGTGACCTTCCTGGGCGCCAGTGTCCCGGCCGCCCATCTGGTGTCGTACCTGCACCGGCACGACGCGTACGCGGTGGCGTTGGCCTGTGCCCTGCCGATGCGGCTGCCGTACGCGCACCGGATGGTCGAGGCGTGCCGGCGTTCTGACGTGCCGGTGGTGGTCGGCGGGCGCGGGTTCGGTGTGGACGGCCGGTGGGCCCGGCGGCTCGGTGTCGCCTGGGCACCGGACGCGCCGAGCGCGGCGGACCTGGTCGCCGACGAGCGGGCGTTGCGCCGGGTCGTCCCGGCGGACCTGGCCCACCTGGCCGACGACGAGTACGCCAGCCTGGTGAAGCGGCGCGGCGAGCTGATCGACTCGGCGGTGGCGGACCTGCGTGCCCGGGTGCCGGCGGTCGCGGGGTACACCTCGGCGCAGTGGGATGCCACGATCAGCGACCTCGGGCACGCGGTGGACTTCCTGGCTGCCGCCGTCTATGTCGACGACCCGGTGTTGTTCACCGATTTCGTGGCCTGGTGGGTGGCGATCCTGAGCAGTCGGGGCGTGCCGGCAGGGGCGGTCGCGTCCACCCTCGGCCACTACCGCCGTGCCCTGCGTGACTTCCCCCGGGCGGGACGGTTCGTGGCGCTGGGCGTGACGGCGAGCGTCGCCTCCGGTGGCGTCCGGCGCTGACGCGGCGTTGCGGCCCTGCCGGGGACCGCTGCGTATACTTGCTGCACTGCAAGGGTCTGCCTGCGGTGGGAGCGAGAGGGACGACGTTGACCTTCACCGTCACGCACACCGAGCGCGACGGTGGTGGCGCGTGCCTGCGGCTCGTCGGCGAGCTGGATCTCGGTGCGGCCGGAGCGCTCAACGCCGAGATCGACCGGCTCGCCGCCGCAGGTGAGCGACACCTGCTGCTCGACCTCACCGAGTTGACCTTCTGCGACTCCACAGGCATCGCGGCCTTCGTCCGTGGTGACAACCTGGCCGCCGCCGGGGGCGGGTGGCTGCGACTGTTCGGGGCGACCGGCCGGGTGGACCGCGTCCTGCAGATCACCGGTCTGGCCGAGGTGCTGCGCTACCAGCCGGACACCGTCGACCCGCGGTCGCAGGCCGCCCGGTGATGGGCTAAATTTCCCCGCCAGCGGGTGACCGACCCGGTTCCCCGTCCTGCGGATGACGCGTTCAGTTCCCCCGCCGACGGGGTACCGACACCGTCGCCCCCCGATCGACGACACAGACAGGTTGAACCCATGGACCGAGGCGCTACGAACCCCGTCCGCATCCTGGTGGTCGACGACGACCCGGGTGACGTGCTGATGATCGAGGAAGCCCTGGCGGACTCCGAGATCGCCAAGGTCATCGACGTGGTCGGTGACGGTCAGGAGGCGATGGAGTTCCTGCGGCGGGAGGGCCGGCACGTCGACGCCCGCCGCCCCGACGTGATCCTGCTCGACCTGAACATGCCACGGATGGACGGGCGTCAGGTGCTCGGCGAGGTCAAGCGGGACGACGACCTGCGTACCATCCCGATCGTCGTGCTGACCACCTCGAACGCGGACACCGACATCGTGGGCAGCTACAGCCTCCAGGCCAACGCCTACGTGACCAAACCGATCGACCTGGACGACTTCAACGACGTGGTACGCCGGATCGACGAGTTCTTCGGTCGGGTCGTGGTGCTGCCGAAGCGTTCCTGACCGCGCGGATCGTCCCGACGCGTCCCGGGCCGGGCGCCGGCCACCGGCCCGGCGGTCACCCTCAGTTGCTGAACATTTTTCCCGAACTCCCTCGGTGGCGGGCTGCTGCCGCGAGGATCGAGCTGGGACAGACGTACCAGCTTCCTGGGGGGCGACACGTATGAGGTTCTCCGTCGTTGAGTCCGGCTACGACCGGCGGCAGGTCGATTTCTGCCTGGACGAGCTCACAGTCCGGTTGACCCGGCTCGCCGCGCGGGCGGAGGTGTTCGTTGGCGCGGGGCGGGACGCCGACCAGATCCGCCAGGAGGCCACCCTGCTCCTGGCGCTGGTCGACCGTCGGCAGGGCGGCGGCGACCGGGCGGCGGCCCGGCCGGCGGGTCCGGCGGCCGGACAGACGGCGGCCGAGTTCCTGGCCCGCGCGCGCGGCGAGTTGAACGCCGCCCGGGAGGAGGCCCGACAGCTGCGGGAGCGGGTGTACGCCGAGGCGGTACAGGCCCGCCGGGAGTTCGAGGCGTCGCTGCGCGAACGGCGGCACCGGGCGGCCCAGGTGGACCAGCTGCTGACCGGGCTGAGCGTCGAGACGGTGCCCGCCGACACCCCGACCGCCGCCGCCGGTGGCGTGCCGGCGACCCGGGTGGCCACCGGCACCGACGAGGTGACCGTCGACCGACCGGAGCCGGGCACCCGGGTGGCCTGACCACGTCCACCGCTCCGCCGGCTGCTCCGGCTCGTCTGCGGGCCGGTTCGGGCGGGCTGCCGGCCAGGTCGGTGCGTCCCGCCCGGGGCGGCTCAGGTCAGCGCGTCGACCACGGTGGTGGCCCGCACCTCGTGCCGCGCGTACGCGTCGGGGTAGGCGGAGATCTGCACGGCCTGCGCGGCGTCGGTCACGCTGAGCTCCCGCCAGCCGGGGACCTCGGCCAGCGCCGAGTAGAAGGCCCGCGCCGCGTACGCGGGGCGCATCAGCTGCGCGACGGTGCCCCAGCCGCTGCTCGGTCGCTGCTGGAACAGGCCGACCGAGTCATGGTCCGACCCGCTGCCCTGGTGCGGATGGTCGTACGACTCGGGCAGCACGTCGCTGGCCAGGTTGTGCAGGTCGCTCTCCTGCATGGCGGTGGCGACGGCGACCACCAGGCCGCGTCGGGGCACCCCCAGGTCGACACCGACCTCGACGATCACCGCGGCGTTGTCCATCTGGAGTTGGGTGAGCCCGGCGACCGGGCGGGGCCGGGCCGGGCGGGCCGGCTTCTTCGGCTTCGGCGCGTCGCTGCGGGCGGCCGGTGGGCGGGGGCTGGCCGGGACCGGGGTGACCGGGACGGCCAGCGGCGAGGCGGCCCGTTGCAGGGACCGGGAGGCCCGCTGTTCGTCGGCCGCCCGCTCGGCCAGCACCTCCTGGACGGGTCGGGGTTCCCGGTCGACGCGGTGGGTGCCGGCGAACGCGACCAACCCCAGGCAGCAGGTGACCCCACCGGCGAGGGCGATCCGGGCGGGGGTCGAGGCGAGAGCGGCGCGGGCGCCGCGCCGGGGCGGCTCTGGCGCACGGTGCCGGCCGATCCTCCGTTCGACCGGGGGTGCCTCGGTCGGACGGCCGGCCGGGCGGTTCTCGGTCGACGGCTGCTCAGGGGTGTGGTCGGGGTGCACCCGCCGAGGCTAGAGAGGTTTCTACCGGGGATCATCGCCGCTATGGGTGGCCTGCGCCACAATTCGTCGCTATCCGCCCGGATGTTCTCCTCGAAAAACGGTTAAGCCCGCAAAACGTGCGAGCCTAATTTGCCGCTTATTACTTATTGTTCGGGCTTTATCCGTCAGGTGGGGCGTCCCGCCGGGCGAAGATCGGTCATCGGTCGTTCGGCGCAGGCATCCGGCCGTACCGCCGAGGGCAGCCTCGGCCGGGCGGCGGATGCGCTCAGTGCCTGCCGTTCTCGGCCGCGCTCACCGTCAGCCGGTGCCGGCTGTTGTCGTCGCTGGAAAAGGGCCAGAGCCGGTCGGCGTACGCGACCAGCTCGGCCAGCTGGTCCCGGCTCAACCCCACCGACGAGATGCTGGCGTGCACGTCGGCCCGGTACCGGCCGTCGTCGTCGCGCCCCAGCCTCGCCTCGGCGGTCACCTGCACCGTGTGCGCCTCGTCGGTGATCTCCCCGGCCGCCTCGACCGCCGCGTGGTGCAGGCAGGAGGCGAAGGCGGCGGCGAGCAGCTGCTCCGGGGTCAGCCCGGTGCAGTGCGGCGCGAGCGGCGACGCCAGCGCGGTGGACAGCCCCCCGTCGTCGGTGCGTACGTGTCCGCCCGCGGCGGTCGCGCTGGCCTCGTGCAGCCAGGAACTCGGATCCGGCATCGCGTCCCTCCCTCACTCGTCGGCCGGTTTCCCGGCCACGAACGGGTGAAACGCCGTTCCCGGGGCCAGCACACGTCCGGCGTGCGGGTCGGCACGACCTGTGCGCGGCCGGAATGCGGTCAGCGCGACGCGGTGCGGGTCCAGTCGTGCAGCGCCACCGCCTCGGTCGCCTCGGCGGCGGACCGCTCGGTCCACGGCGACACCGGTGCCGTCCGGGGCCGGGGCACCGAGGCCAGCATCGGCACGTAGACCCGGGCGTCGACCACCTCCGCCAGCTCCAGCGCCGCCATGAGGCTGCTGGGTCGCTGGTGCGGGTCGTCGTCGAGGCAGCGCCGGCACAGGTCGACCACCTCGCCCGGCAGTCCCGCGATCGGCGGCAACGGCTCCGCCGTGATCTTCCGACGGGCCCCGACCAATTGGGTGGCGGTGATCCCCGCCGCGTACGGCAACCGTCCGGTGAGGCAGTAGTAGAGCAGCACCCCCACGGCGTACATGTCGGCGGCGGGGGTGGCCGGCTGCCTGTCGAACTGTTCCGGGGCCAGGTAGGCCGGAGTGCCCACCACCACGCCGTCCGGGCTGCGGTCGGGTGCGCCGGCCGGGGTGGCGATGCCGAAGTCGAGCACCTTCGCCCCCGACGGGGTGAGCATCACGTTGGCCGGTTTGACGTCCCGGTGGACGATGCCGTGCGCGTGTGCCGCGGCGAGCGCGGCGGCCACCTCGGCGCAGACCCGGACGGCGATCCGCCAGTCCAGCGGCCCGGCCCGCAGGTGCGCGGCGAGGGTCTCCCCCTCCACCAGCTCCATCACGATGTACGGCATCTCCCGACCCGGCAGCGTGGTCGAGGTACCGAAGTCGTGGACGCTGGCGACGTTGGGATGCACCAGGCAGGCGGCGGACCGGGCCTCGGTCCTGATCCGCTCGACCGAGGTCTCCTCGCCCCGGTGTGCGGGCGACATCAGCTTCACCGCGACCGGCCGGTCCAGCACGACGTCGTGGGCACGCCAGACCTCGGACATGCCACCCAGGCCGATACGCTGTTCGAGCTGGTACCGCCCGGCGAGCGTCCTCATCGACCCGCTCCTGTCCATGCCGACCGCGTCGCCCGGGATGGCGATGGCGCTGCTGAGCCGGTACCCAGCGGCTGCGCTGGGCAAACCGTGCCCGTGCCGCCCCGGCTGCCGGATCGGACCATCCGGGACCGTCCGGCCCGGTACGGTTCGAGCGGGGCCACCGCCACGCGCACAGCGGGCACACAGGATGGGCACAGGTCAGGACCAGTAACCGGTCCCACGATGGGGGCATGGTGACCGAGGGGCAGACCGCACCGAACCGGATCGAGCTGCGCCGCCCCGACGGCGAGCCCGTCCGGGTGCTGGTGGTCGACGACGAACCCACCCTGACCGACCTGCTGTCGATGGCGCTGCGCTACGAGGGCTGGCAGGTGCGCAGCGCCGGTAACGGCATGGCGGCGTTGAGCGCCGCCCGGCAGTTCCAACCCGACGCGGTGGTGCTCGACGTGATGCTCCCCGACCTGGACGGCTTCCAGGTGCTGCGCCGGCTGCGCGAGCACACCCCGACCGTGCCGGTGCTCTTCCTGACCGCCCGGGACGCGGTCGAGGAACGGATCGCCGGGCTGACCGTCGGCGGCGACGACTACGTCACCAAGCCGTTCAGCCTGGAGGAGGTGATCGCCCGGCTGCGCGCCCTGCTGCGTCGCACCGGCTTCGCGGTGACCGCCCGGGAGGAGGCCGTGCTCACCGTCGGTGACCTCACCCTCGACGAGGACAGCCACGAGGTACGCCGGGGCGACGAGCTGATCACCCTGACCGCCACCGAGTTCGAGCTGCTGCGTTACCTGATGCGCAACCCGCGCCGGGTGCTCAGCAAGGCGCAGATCCTCGACCGGGTCTGGAACTACGACTTCGGCGGGCAGGCCAACGTGGTCGAGCTGTACATCTCGTACCTGCGGAAGAAGATCGACGTGGGGCGGGCGCCGATGATCCACACCCTGCGCGGCGCCGGTTATGTCCTCAAGCCCGCGCCGTGACCGGACCGACCGCTCGCCGCGCGGGCGGTGGGCCGGCTGGTCGCCGCGCCGCCGGCTGGTGAGTTGGTCGCCGCGCCGCCGGGTGGCCGGTTGGTCGCTGCGCCGCCGGCTGGTGCTCGCGGTGGTCGGGCTCCTCGCGCTGGTCAGCGTGGGCATCGGCGGGCTGACCACGATCGCGCTGCGGCACTTCCTGATCTACCAGGTCGACACCCAGCTCGCCGGGGACAACCGCCGCTACGACAGTCGGCTGCTCGGGGACCGGAGCCCGGACCAGCAACGCCCCCTCGACCAGAGCAGCGGCCGGCAGACCCCGCCCGACCCGCCGCCGACGTTCCCGGTGGACTCGATCGGGATGCGGTTCACCCCGCAGGGAACGCTGTCGGCCCGGATCCGGACCAGCTCCGGGGCGACCGCCGCCCTCGCCGCCGCCGAGGTGACCCCGCTGACCAGGCTGCCCACCGATCACGTGCCGCACACCGTCGAGCTGGGCGAGCGCGGGGACTACCGGGCGGTGGCCCGCCAGCTCCCCGACGGCGTCGTCGTGGTCTTCGCCATTCCCCTGCACGTGGTGCAGGAGACGGTGTGGTGGATGGTAGTCGCCCAGGCGGGGGTCGCCGCCGCCGGGCTGCTCGTCGCCGGCAGCCTGGGCGCGTTGATCGTCCGGGCCACGCTGCGCCCGTTGCACCGGGTGGCAGCCACCGCCGGGCGGGTCGCCGAACTGCCGCTGGACCGGGGCGAGGTGGCCCTGTCGGTACGGGTGCCCGCCGCCGACACCGACCCGCGTACCGAGGTGGGGCAGGTGGGCGCGGCGCTGAACCGGATGCTGGGCCACGTCGCCGCCGCGCTCGCCGCCCGGCAGGCCAGCGAGACCCGGGTACGCCAGTTCGTCGCCGACGCCTCACACGAGCTGCGGACCCCGCTGGCCGCGATCCGGGGCTACGCGGAGGTGGCCCGCCGGGGCCGGGACCGGGTGCCGCCGGACGTGGCCCACGCGCTGCGTCGGGTCGAGTCCGCCAGCACCCGGATGACCAGCCTCGTCGACGACCTGCTGCTGCTGGCCCGGCTGGACTCCGGCCGGCCGCTGGCCACCGGACCGGTCGACCTGACCGCGCTGGTGGTGGACGCGGTCAGCGACGCCCACGTCGCCGGTCCCGAACACCGCTGGCAGCTCGACCTGCCCGACGAGGCGCTGGAGGTGCCCGGCGACAGCGTCCGGCTGCACCAGGTGGTGGCGAACCTGCTCGCCAACGCGCGGGTGCACACCCCACCCGGCACCACCGTCACCACCCGGATCGCCCCGGTGCCCGGCGCGGTGGAGATCAGCGTCACCGACGACGGCCCGGGAGTGCCGCCGGAGCTGCGCGACGAGGTGTTCGAACGGTTCGCCCGGGGTGACAGTTCGCGCTCCCGGGAACACGGCAGCACCGGCCTCGGGTTGGCCATCGTGGCCGCCGTGGTGGAAGCCCACCACGGCACCGTCGCACTGGAGAGCCGACCGGGCCGCACCGTCTTCACGGTACGGCTGCCGGATGCCGCTGCCCCCACACCGCCGGATTCCACAGCCCACGCATAGCCGGGTCACGGGGTCGGCCCAACCAGCTCGCCCAGGCTGGCCGTATGGACAGAACCGAGAGCCTGCTGACGACGCCGGCCAGCGCGCCGGACGCCGCGACCGTACCGCCGTCGGGCCCGCCCGACGCCGCGACCGTACCGCCGGCGCGGTCGGCGTCGGTCCACCCGGGCGCGGACGACGCCCCACCACGACGTGACCCGCGCTGGGTGAGACCCGCGCTGGCGGTGCTGCTGCTCGGCACCGGCCTGCTCTACCTGTGGGGCCTGGGCGCTTCCGGCTGGGCGAACTCGTTCTACTCGGCGGCGGTGCAGGCCGGCGCGGAGAGCTGGAAGGCGTTCTTCTACGGCTCCTCCGACGCGGCCAACTCGATCACCGTCGACAAGACGCCGGCCTCGCTGTGGCTGATGGCCCTGTCGGTACGGATCTTCGGGCTCAACAGCTGGGCGATCCTGGTGCCGCAGGCGCTGCTCGGTGTGGCCTCGGTCGGCGTCCTGTTCGCCACCGTCCGCCGCTGGTACGGCCCGACCGCCGGCCTGATCGCCGGAACGGTCCTGGCGCTCACCCCGGTCGCCACCCTGATGTTTCGGTTCAACAACCCGGACGCGCTGCTGGTCCTGCTGCTGGTGCTCGGCGCGTACGCCACGGTGCGGGCGGTGGAGACGGCCAGCACCAGGTGGATCGTGCTGGTCGGGGTGCTTGTCGGCTTCGGCTTCCTCACCAAGATGCTTCAGGCGTTCCTGGTGGTCCCGGTCTTCGCCGGGGTCTACCTGCTGGCCGCGCCGACCGGCTTCTGGCGGCGGATCCGGCAGCTGCTGCTGGCCGGTCTGGGGCTGGTCGTGGCCGCCGGCTGGTGGGTGGCGACTGTGGAACTGGTCCCGGCCAGCGCCCGGCCGTACATCGGCGGTTCGCAGCAGAACAGCATCCTGGAGCTGACCCTCGGCTACAACGGCCTCGGCCGGATCACCGGTGACGAGGAGGGCAGCGTCGGCGGCGGTGCCCGGATGGGCGGCGGCGGTGGGCCGTTCTCCGGGCGGACCGGCTGGTTGCGGATGTTCGACACCGAGGTCGGTGGCCAGATCTCCTGGCTGTTGCCGGCCGCGCTGATCCTGCTCGTCGCCGGCCTGGTGCTGGCGGGCCGGGCGGCCCGTACCGACCGCCGTCGCGCCGGGCTGCTGCTGTGGGGCGGTTGGCTGCTGGTCACCGGGCTGATCTTCAGCTTCATGTCCGGCATCTTCCACGCCTACTACACGGTGGCCCTGGCCCCGGCGGTCGGCGCGCTGGTCGGCATCGGCACCGTCCTGCTCTGGCAGGAGCGCCGGACCGCAGTCACCGCGCCCGCTACCGCGGTCAGCGCCCGGTGGCGGGGGCCGTTCGCCACCGTCACCCTGGCCGTCACCCTCGCGGTGACCGCCTGGTGGTCCTGGCGGCTGCTCGGCCGCAGTCCCGAGTTCCACCCCTGGTTGCGCACGCCCGTGCTGGTCGCCGGCCTCGCCGTGGCGGTGCTGATCGTGCTCGCCCGGCGGCTGCCCCGGCGGCTGGTGCCGGTGGCGCTGGCGCTCGGCGCGTCGGCCGCGCTGGCCGGCCCGGCGGCGTACGCGGCGCAGACCGCCGGCACCGCGCACACCGGGTCCATCCCCAGCGCCGGCCCGAACGTGCAGGGCGGTTTCGGCCCGGGTCGCGGCGGACCCGGTGGCCGGATGGACGGGGGCATGGAGTTCCCCGGCGGCGGTTTCCCGGGCGGCAACCGGGACGGCGGCACCGGCCGGAACGGTCAGCCTCCCGGCTTCCCCGGTGGCACCGCCAACGGCGGTACGGGCCAGTTCCCCGGCTTCCCCGGCGGCACCGCCAACGGCGGTACGCGCCAGTTCCCCGGCTTCCCCGGCGGTACCGGTCAGAACGGCGGTACCGGTCAGAACGGCGGCACCGGTCAGAACGGCGGCACCGGTCAGGACGGCGGGCGTACCGGGGGTGGCCAGGGGAGGATGGCCGGCGGGATGGGTGGGCTGCTCGACTCCCGGGAGCCGAGCGCCGCGCTGAAGGCGCTGCTGAACGCCGATGCCGACGACTACACCTGGGTCGCGGCGGCCGTCGGCTCCAACAACGCCTCCGGCTACCAGCTCGCCACCGGTCGGCCGGTGATGGCGATCGGCGGCTTCAACGGCAGCGACCCGTCGCCCACCCTGGCGCAGTTCCAGGCGTACGTGGCCGAGGGGAAGATCCACTACTTCGTCGGCGGGGGCGGCTTCCGGGCCAACGGGGGCAGCTCCGCCTCCCAGGAGATCGCCGCCTGGGTCACCGAGACCTTCCCGGCGCAGACCGTGGACGGGGTCACCGTCTACGACCTGAGCAACGCAGGGCAGGGCTGAGCCATGACCCACACCAGCGCTCCCCGGCCGGCCGTCGAGACCCGGGCCGGCACCCCGACCGCCGTGCTGGACGTGGTGGTGCCGGTCTACAACGAGGAGGTCGACCTCGGCCCCTGCGTACGCCGGCTGCACGCCCACCTCAGCGCGCACTTCCCCTACCCGTTCCGGATCACCGTGGCGGACAACGCCAGCGTCGACGGCACCCTCGCGGTGGCCGAGGCGCTCGCCGGCGAACTGCCGCACGTCGAGGTACGGCACCTGACCGCCAAGGGCCGGGGCCGGGCGCTGCGGGTGGCCTGGTCGGCCTCGGACGCCCCGGTGCTGGCGTACATGGACGTGGACCTGTCGACCGACCTGGCCGCGTTGCTGCCGCTCGTCGCGCCGCTCATCTCCGGCCACTCGGACCTGGCCATCGGGACCCGGCTGGCGCGCACCTCCCGGGTGGTGCGGGGCACCAAGCGGGAGGTGATCTCCCGGGCCTACAACCTGTTGCTGCGCGGCACCCTCGCGGCCCGGTTCTCCGACGCGCAGTGCGGCTTCAAGGCGATCCGGGCCGACGTGGCCCGGGAACTGCTGCCGTTGGTGCAGGACACCGGCTGGTTCTTCGACACCGAACTGCTGGTGCTCGCCCAGCGGGCCGGACTGCGCATCCACGAGGTGCCGGTGGACTGGGTCGACGACCCGGACAGCCGGGTGGACGTCGTGGCCACCGCCCTGGCCGACCTGCGGGGCATCGGCCGGCTGGGCCGGGCGCTGGTCACCGGGGCGCTACCACTGGCCACGCTGCGGGAGCAGTGGGGTCGGGCACCGTTGACCGCACCACCGGCGCGGGTGCCGGTCGGGCTGCCCGGCCAACTGGCCAGGTTCGCCCTGGTGGGGGTGGTCAGCACCGTGGCGTACCTGGTGCTGTTCGTGGCGACCCGGGGGGTGCTCGGCGCGCAACCGGCGAACCTGCTGGCGCTGCTGGTGACGGCGGTGGGCAACACCGCGGCGAACCGGCGGCTCACCTTCGGCATCACCGGTCGTCGGGCGGCCGGGCGGCACCACCTCCAGGGGCTGCTCGCCTTCGCCCTCGGCCTGGCGTTGACAAGTGGTTCGCTCGCCGCCCTGCACGCCGCCGGCACCCCGTCCCGGCCGGTCGAACTGGTGGTGCTGGTGGCGGCGAACCTGGCCGCGACGGCGCTGCGCTTCCTGCTGCTCCGGCTCGCGATGCACCACCGCCGGAGCTGACCCGGCGGACGGCGTCGGGCGGGCGATGGCGCAGCCCGCCGGAACAGACGGCCCGGCCGGCGGTGCGCCGCCGGTCGGGCGCTACCGGTCGGGCGTGGCGTCCGGGGAGAAGTCGGCGGTGGTCGCCCGGACGACCAGTTCCGGAGCCAGCCGCACCGACGTGGCGCTGCCCGAGCCGAGCCGGGTGAGCAGGGCGTGCAGGGCCTGCGAGCCCATGTCCCGCAGCGGGGTGCGGATCGAGGTGAGCGGCACCAGGAGCTGGGCGTCCACGTCGATGTCGTTGTAGCCGACCACCGCCACCTGCCGACCCACCCGCAGTCCGTGGTCGCGCAGGGTGCCCATCGCCCCGATCGCGGCGAAGTCGTTGACCGCGAAGACGCCGTCCGGCTGCCCGGTGGCCAGCAGCCGGGCCATCGCCGAGGCCCCACCGGCGACGTCGAAGGTGGACGGCACCACCCACCGGGGATCGACCGGTACGTCCCGGGCCTTCGCCGCGGCGAGGAAGCCCGCGACCCGGTCGGCGGAGGTGCTGGCGTGGTCGGGGCCGGCGATCACCGCGAGTCGCCGGCACCCCACGTCGATCAGGTGCTCGGCGGCGAGCCGACCACCGAGGCGGTCCCGGCCGGTCACCGACGGGAAACCCCGCGAGGCCCGACTGACCAGCACGAACGGCACCCCGTCGGCGGCCAGCCGGGCCAGCATCGGGTCGTTGCGCCGGGCGTCGCCGATGATCAGCCCGTCCACCCGTTCCCCGATCAACCGCTCGATGCGCAGCGCCCGCGCCTCGTCGTCGTCCCAGCTGCTGCTCA
Source organism: Micromonospora sp. DSM 43699 (assembly GCF_055517075.1). NCBI lineage: Bacteria > Bacillati > Actinomycetota > Actinomycetes > Micromonosporales > Micromonosporaceae > Micromonospora > Micromonospora sp. DSM 43699. Next base: position 225,845 of record NZ_JBTMMT010000001.1, on the reverse strand, counting down.
CCACCGCCTGGTAGCCGGCGGCGGCAGCGGCGGCGTCGATGCCCTCGAAGACGGTGGCCAGCACGATGTCGGTGATCCGGGGGACCAGCACGCCGATCACCCCGGTCTTGCCGCTGCGCAGGCTGGCCGCCCAGCGGTCCCGGTGGAACCCCAGTTCCTTGGCGGCGGCCACGATCCGGGTCGCGGTCGCCGGGCTGACCCGTACGTCGTCGCCGCGCAGCACCCGGGAGACGGTGGAGACGTGCACACCGGTGAGGCCGGCGACATCGCGCAACGTCACCCGTTTGTTCACTGTGCCTCCCGTGCCGCACCCGTACTCGTACCCGGCAACCTAGCTGAGATGACTGCCTCCGTTCACATCGAAGGTGGTGCCGGTGACCGTGGCGCAGGAGTCGGAGAGCAGGAACAGCACGATGTCGGCGATCTCCTCCGCCGAGGAGACCCGGCCCAACGGCATCCGGGCCCGCAACCCCGCCTTCTGTTCGGCGGTGAGCCGGTCGTGCATCGGGGTGGCCACCGGGCCGGGCGCGACGGCGTTCACCCGTACCCCCTGTGGTCCGAAGTCGACGGCCAGGTGCCGCATCAGGCCGAGCACTCCCGCCTTCGCCGCCGCGTACGCCGTACCCGACAGCCGGCTGCCACCGTCGCGGGCGTTGAGGCTGCTCATCAGCACCAGCGACCCGCCGCCGGCCGCCGCCATCCGGGGCACCACGGCCTGGCTGACGACGAACGCGGCGGTGAGGTTGTTGCGCAGCGTGCGGTCCCACTCGGCGAGGGTGGTCTGCGCGATGCCACCGGCGCTGACCACCCCGGCCAGGTGGGCCACCCGGCGTGGGGTGCCGATCGCGTCGACGAACTCGCCCACCGCGACCGGGTCGGCGGCGTCCACGCCGGTGGTCACGTCCAGCACGTGCACCGTCTCGCCCCGGGCCCGGGCGGTGGCGACCACGGCCGCGCCGATGCCGCTGGCCCCGCCGGTCACCAGCAGGCTCACGGCGTACCGCCGAGGATCTCGTCGCGGGCCCGCCGGTAGGCGTCGGAGAGCAGCATCTCCGGCTGGGAGTAGACGACGAAGCGGACCCCCCTGTCGATCCAGCGGCGGGCCTCCTCGGCGGAGTAGGCGAGCATGCCGGCGACCCGACCGGCCGCGACCACCCGGTCGACGAACGCGATCGCGTGCTTCTCCACCTCGGGGTGGGTGGGCTGGTAGCCCAGGCCCAGCTTGACCGACAGGTCGGCCCGGCCGAGCATCAGCACGTCGAGGTCGGCGGCGAGGATGTCGTCCAGATTGGCCAGTCCGGTGGGGGTCTCGACCAGCGCGACGACTGTGGTGTTCGCCCCGGCCCAGGTCAGGTAGCGGTCGAAGTCGCCCCGGGCGGTGCCGTGCCCGGCGGCACGGGCCGCCGAGCACAGCGTCCGGTCGCCGACCGGCGGGTAGTGGGTCAGCCGGGCCGCCTCGACGGCCTGCACGCCGGTCTCCACCAACGGCAGCACCACCCCACCGGCGCCGCTGTCCAGCGACCAGAGCAGGTCCTTCTCCTCGATCCGGCGCAGTCGGACCAGCGGGGTGGTCCCCGCCGAGCCGGCCGCCCGGACCATCGCCAGCACGCTCTGCTCGTCGGCAGCGGCGTGCTCGGTGTCGACGACCACGAAGTCGTAACCGAGGGCGCCGAGGATCTCGCCGATCGCCGGTTCCTGGAGCAGGGTCAGGCTGCCCAGGGCGACGCCACCGCCGCGCAGCACCTCGGCCAGCCGGCTCGGACGGGGATACATCAGGACTCCAGCTTCTGTACGCCGCCGCAGTCGCGGTTGGCCGGCACCTCGCCGACGATCTTGAGCGCGGCGTCGACGACCGAACCGTCGTGCCAGTCACCGACCTCCGGCAGCTTCTCGATGATCTTGTTGTCGAGCAGCCACTTGCCGTCCTCGGCGGCCACCGTGGCGGTGTCCACCCGGCCGTTCGGGTCCATGTACGGCCACTGGTCGGTGCCGTACAGCTTGCTGATCGTCGCCGCCGGGGCCTTGGTCCGCTCCGCCACGATCTTGATCACGTCGTCCTTGTTGGCCGGGTCCTGGTAGTAGCGCACGCCCTCCAGCCAGCCGGCCATCCACCGGGCCGCCACGTCGGACCGCTTGCTGATGAAGTCCTGCGACATGGTGATCAGGCCCTGCTCCTGGTTGGGCGCCACCTCGTTCATCGCCAGCACCCGCTTGGCCTGCCCGTCGCTGATGAGCTGGTACGCCAGCGGCTGCACCACGAAGCCGGCGTCCACCGCACCGCTCTTGAGCGCGTTGGCGGTGTCCGGGTAGCTCAGGGTGACGATCTGCGCCAGGTCGGACTGCTTCAGCCCGACCTCACCCAGCGCCCGGTCCAGCCAGTACTCGGTGGTCGAACCCTTGGCCAGGATCGCGACCTTCTTGCCCTTGAGGTCGGCCACGCTCTTCAGCCCGCCGTCGTAGGACTGGGTCCGGGCCAGCAGGAGGTTGTCCGACGCGCACCGGTACTGCTGCCGGTCGGCCACCGCCCGCACCCGCAGCCCCTGGTTGACCGCGTTGAACAGCGCCCCACCGGTGCCCGGGATGTTCACGTCCAGCTTGCCCTGGCCCTGCACCGCCAGCCGGGAGTAGATGTCGGCGTTGCTGAACTCCACCTCGACCTGGTGCTTTCCGAAGAAGCCCTTCGCGTCGGCCACCATCATCGGGGCCAGCGAGAGGATCTCCAGGGAGTTGACTGTCACCTTGTCGGTGCCGCCGGCGCCCTTCGACTCCGCGTCGCCACCGCAGGCCGCGGTGCCTACCAGCAGGCTCGCCCCCAACAGCGCGGCGATGACACCCTTTTTCTTGATCGTCGTGATCCGCTTGATTGTCATGATTGGCCCTCCGTCCAGCTGAAGAAGCGCCGCTGCACGCGCAGCGTCACCGTGGTGAGGAAAAAGCCCATCGCCGCGATCACCGCGAGCGTGGCGTACATGTTGTCGATCTGATAGATCTGCCAGTAACGCCAGGTCATCGACCCGACGCCGTCGCTGGCGGCGAGGAACTCGCCGGCGATGGTGCCCAGCAGGGCCAGCCCGGCGGCCAGCCGGATGCCGGCGAAGATGGACGGCAGGGCACCCGGCAGCACGATCTTCCAGAGGATCTGCTGCCGGCCGGCACCCAGGTTGCGGGCCATCAGAATCAGCCGCTCGTCGACCTGGAGCACCCCGGACATCGCGTTCACCACGGCCGGAAAGAACGAGATGATGCCGGCGAGCACCACGATCGGCCGTCCGCCGGTGCCGAAGATGACCAGCAGCAGCGGCAGGATCGCCACCACCGGGATCGGGTACGTGATGGCGATCAGCGGGTCGATCAGCACCCGGACCCAGCGGGACCGCCCCATCGCGATGCCCAGCAGCGTCGCCGGGATCACGCCGAGCAGGAAGCCGAGCAGAATCCGCTGCGCGGTGATCCCGACGTTCGGCAGCAGTTCCCCGGAGGAGAAGAGGTCCACCAGGGCCTGCACGCACTCCGACGGGGCCGGGAAGAAGGTCTTGTCGATCAGTCCGGCCATGCTGCCGGCCTGCCACAGCGCCAGCACCACGACCACCGGGACCATGCTGCCCAGCCCGCTGCTGAGCAGCTTGAAGCCGCGACCGGGCGGGCGTTCCGCGCGGGGGTCCACCGCGTAGCGGACCACGGGTTCGTCGGCCGCCCGCTCCCGGGCCGGCACGCTCTGCTCGCTCATCGGTCCCCCTTCGCTTCCGCCCACTCGGCCGCCAGGGTGGCGTCGCGCAGCTGCGCCCACAGGTGACGCTTCAACTCGGTGAACCGCGGGTCCAACTCGACGTCGCGGGTACGCGGCCGGGGGAACGGCACCCGGATCTCCTCGACCACCCGGGTCGGCCGGGGCCCCAGCACGATGATCCGGTCCGCCAGCAGCAGCGCCTCCTCGATGCTGTGCGTGATGAACAGGACCGTCTTGCGGTGCCGGGACCAGACCTGGAGCAGCTCGTCCTGCAGCAGGGTCCGGGTCTGGGCGTCCACCGCCGCGAACGGCTCGTCCATCAGCAGGACCTCGGGGTCGCTGGCCAGCGCGCGGGCGATCCCGGCCCGCTGGCGCATCCCGCCGGACAGCTCGTGCGGCTTGTTGTCGGCGAACGCCTCGATGCCCATCATCGCCAGGTGCTCCCGGGCGACCTCCCGCCGCCGGCCGGCGGGCACCCCGCGCAGCTCCAGCCCGAACGCGACATTGTCCACGATGGACCGCCACGGGATCAGCGCGTAGTCCTGCCAGACGATCGAGGTGAGCGGCCCGGCGGCGCTGCGCTCACCGACGAACCGGATCTCCCCGTCGTCCGGCCGGCGCAGCCCGCCGAGCAGACCGAGCAGCGTCGACTTGCCGCACCCGCTCGGCCCGATCACGCAGACGAACTCCTGCGGCTCGATCGTGGTGCTGAGGCTGCCGACCACCGACAGCCGGCTCCCGTCGGCCCGGGGATAACCCTTGGCCACGTTGTCGATCTCGATGCGCATGGTCACTGCCCTCCGTGGGCCGGCAGGTCGGAGTAGTTGTGGTGCCACCAGTCGGCGATGTCCCGCCGCCTGGCGAACCAGACGCCGGGCAGGTCCTGCGCCCAGGCGATGAGGTCGCGCAGCGCGGAGGCCCGACCGGCCTGGCCGATCAGCCGGGCGTGCAGCCCGATCGAGATCATCTTGGGGGAGGTCTCGCCCTCCTCCCACAGGTACTCGATGCCCCGCCGGCAGTTCTCGAAGAAGTCGGTCGGGTTGCCGTAGCCGGGGCTGAAGGCGAACCGGCCGTCGTTGTACGTGTGGGTGTACGGCACCACCAGGTGCCGCTGCCCCGCCACCTGCACCCAGTACGGCAGGTCGTCGTTGTAGGCGTTCGAGTCGTAGCGGAAGCCGCCCTCCTCGACCAGCAGCCGGCGGGTACGGTCCGACGGGGCGTACCGGGAGTACCAGCCGACCGGGCGTTCCCCGCACAGGTCCGTGATCAGCGCGGTCGCCCGGCGGATCTCCTCCCGCTCCTCGTCCTCGGTCATCCCGGACGGCTCCCGCCAGCGCAGGCCGTGCGAGCAGATCTCGTGCCCGGCGTCGACGAACGCCTTGGTCAGCGGCCGGTTACGGGCCAACGCCTCGGCGCAGCCGTACACGGTCACCGGGGTCTCGGTCCGGTCGAACAACCGCAGCAGCCGCCACGCCCCGGCCCGGCTGCCGTACTCGTAGACCGACTCCTGGGACAGGTCCCGGTGCTCCGCGCTGGTAGGCGTGTACGAGATCTCGCCGACCCACTCGTTGACGCTGTCGCCGTCGAGGAGGCTGTGCTCGGCACCTTCCTCGTAGTTCAGGCACAGGCTCACCGCCACCCGGGCGCCACCGGGCCACTCGACGCGGGGCAGGTCCGCGCCGTAGCCGACGAAGTCCCGCTCGGTGCCGGGTTCGACTCTGATCACCATGACGTCGTGTCCTCTCTGCTGGATGGGCCGGGCCCAGCGGGAACCGGCGGTGGACCGCCGTTCGGATTCGGTGCCCCACCCCGGACCAGCGCGGTGAGGTCTCGCAGTCGGGTCGCCCCGGGTGCCCGGGTCAGCCCGTGCAGCAGATCGGCCGCCCCGGCAGGTGCCCCCGGCGTGCGCAGCAGCGCGGTGTCCACGGCGGCCAGTTCGTCGGCCGTCATCGGGTCCTCCCGGTCGCCGTGGTGGAAGCGGGCCCGCCCGGTCAGCCGTGCCCCGCTGCGCGTGGTCACCTCCACCACCGCCGGTCGGCCCGCCGGATACCCCTGGTCCAACCCCGGGTCGTGGCGTACGGCCACCCGCTCGGCGAGCCGTGCCGCCCCCACCCGCCGGTCGTCCGGTGGGCCGTCCGGGGCGCCCGGATCCGTGCCGAGCAGCCCACAGGCCACCACCCACGGGATGCTGAACTGACGGGCCAGCCGACCGACCGGACGCCGCTCGGCCAACAGGGCCGCGCCCGCGTAGGTGTGCACGGTCACCGCTGCCACCTCGTCGGCCGGCAGGTCCCGGGCCATCGCGCGGGCCGCCGTCCAACCGGTCAGGGTGTGCGCGCAGACCCCCACCGGCTTGAAGTAGGCGTCCGGCAGCAGCGGTCGGGCCAGCAGCGCGGCGTCCACCCCGGCCCCGCCCGGCAGCCCCTGGTGGGCGGTCCGGCCGAGGTGGGGCAGCGCCGGATCGGTGGCCGGGAACCCGGCACCGGCGAGCCGGGCGACGGTCACCCCGTGGGCGGTGCCGAGGGCGGGCAGCAGGTAGTGGGCGGCGCGTCCCCGGCGGGTGTCGGCCTCCGGCCCGGCCAGCGCCACGGTCAGCGCCAGGTTCACCGCGTCGGTCAACGCGGGGGCGTCCTGACCGGCGACGATCCCGGCGGCGGCCGCCGCCGCGCCGGTGCCCCACCCACCGTGCGGGTGCACCCCGGGGCGGGGTGCGCCAAGCAGCAGACCGAGCCGGGCGCCCACCTCCCAGCCGACCGCCAGCGCCCGCAGGAACACCCGCAGGCTGCGGTCGTCGGCCTCGGCGACGGCCAGCGCGGCGGCGTACGCGTGCAGCCCCGGGTGCCCCCGGGACTCGCGTAGCCCCTCGTCGCACTGGCTCACGGTGATCGCGGCCGCCGTCACCGCCGCGGCCCGCGCCGGCTGGTCCGTCCCGCCCGGGACGGCCAGCAGGGTGCAGTGGCCGTCCGGGTCACCGGCGGTGTCGAGCCCGGCGGGCAACTGCCCACGGGCCGCGACGGCGTTGGCGGTCAGCCGGGCCGCCACCTGCCGGACCAGGACCTGGCCGCCGCCGGTGGCCAGCAGCGCGTCGGCGGCCTCCACGGCGCTGACGACGAGCGCGGCCAACACGTCGTCACGGGCGTCGCCCCGCCGGTGGCCGGTCACGGGGTGATCACCTGCTTGCCGAGGACCCGCCGGTCGGCGAGCGCCTGGTGGGCCCGGCCGGCATCGGCCAGCGCGAGGACCGCGTCGACCCGGGGAGTGAGCTGTCCCGTCGCGACCAGGCCCAGCACCCGGGCGATCTCGTCGGGGCGCTGGCTGCGCGACCCGCGCAGCTCGTACTCGTTGCGGAAGGTCTCGATGAGGTCGAGGTGCGGGTGCTCCCCGGCGTGGCCGCCGCCGACGATCAGCCGCCCGGTGGGGGCCAGGGTGCCCAGCGCGGCCTCGAAGACGTCGCCGCCGATGTGTTCGACGATCACGTCGAAGCCCGCGCCCCCGGTGATCTCCCGGGCCTCGGCGGCCCAGTCGGGGTTGCGGGTGCTCAGCACCGCGTCCGCGCCGAGGGAGGAGACGAAGTCGGCCTTCGCCGGGTCGCCGATCAGGCCGACGACCCGGGCACCGCCCAGCTTGGCGAGCTGGACCACCGCGTGCCCGAGTCCACCGGCGGCACCCGGGGCGAGGACCCACTCGCCGGGGGCGAGCCGGCCGATGGAGTACAGGGTGCGCCAGGCGGTGCCGAAGGAGATCGGGGTGGCGGCGGCGACCACCGGATCGAGGTCGCCGATGTCGAGCAGGCCGCGCGCCGGGGCCACCGCGTGCCGGGCGTAGCCGCCCCACCGGGTGATGCCGGGCATGTCGGCGTACGGGCAGAGGTTGGCGCGCCCGCCCAGGCAGCGGGGACAGGCCCCGCAGGGCGTGTTCGGCAGCACCAGCACACGGTCGCCCGGGGCCCGGTCGGTGACCCGGGAGCCGAGCTGCTCCACCACGCCGACCACTTCGCGGCCGAGCACGTGGGGCAGCCGCAGCGGCATCCGGGACACCCCGCTGCGCAGGTCGGCGTCGAGGTGGTTGACGGCGACGGCGAGCACCCGCAGCACGACCTCGTCCGGTCCGGGCTCGGGCAGGTCCACCTCGGTGCGGGTGAGCGTCTCGGGGCCGCCGTACCCGTTCATGGTCACTGCTTCGGTCTTCACGGTCGACGTCCTTCCACCATGGTGCGCAGGGCTTCCGGCACGGCGCCGGGTGCTTCGACGGCCAGGGCGAGGGCCAGCGCCACCCGGGCCTGGGTGCCGGTGAGGTCACCGGCGAAGAGCGCGCCCGCGCGGGCGAGGGTGGCGCCGCCGCCGGCGTACACCGGGCGGACCCGGCCCGCCCCGGTCCGGCTGGTGATGACCACGGGTACGCCGCGCCGGCGGGCTTCCCCGACGGCCTCGGCGACCGCGGGCGGCGCGTTGCCGGCCCCGAACGCCTCGACCACGATCCCGGCGGCCCCCGCGCGCAGCGACGCGCGGAGGTGGGTGCCGTCCGCGCCGGCGACGAGCTTGATCAGGTCCACCCGGGGAAGCGTGGTGGGGACCGGTCGGTCGGCGTAGTGGCTGCCCCGGGCGGCGGTCGACACCCGCAGCACGCCGTCCGGGTCCACCAGGGCCAGCACCCCGGCGGTGCCGCCGGAGAACGCCGACACCGCCGAGGTGTGCACCTTGCGGCTCTCCACCGCGGCGTAGGCGACGCCACCCATGACCGTCGCCGCTCCCATCGGCTGCGGCGCGCTGACCACCCGGATCGCGTCGGTGAGGTTGCGCCGGGCATCGGAGTCGGGTTCGTCGGCGCTGCGTTGCGCGCCGGTCAGCACGACGCGGGCGTCGGGCCCGGTGAGCTGCCCGGTCAGGTAGGCGGCCTCTTCCAACGTGTCGGTCCCGTGGGTGACGACGACGCCGGCGAACCCGTCGGCGAGCTTGGCCCGGACGGCGTGGACGGTGGTGAGCATGTCGTCCAGGGAGAGCGCGAAGCTCGGACGGCAGGACAGGTCGAACCCGTGGATCTCGACGTCTGCCGTGACGGTGACGTTCTTCAGCAGGTCCGCGACGGAGTCGGTCACGGCCAGGCCCTCGTCGGGGTCCCACCGCGACGCGATCGTCCCACCGGTTGCCAGAACCGCGATCCGCACCAGCCACACTCCTTTGCGCAAACGATTGCTCAACTGGGTGATGACAGTTGCACAAACGTTCGTCCTGCACAAGAGCTGCGGGAACGCAAAGCCGAGGAAGTTATCCGACGGCGACCAGCCAGGTGACGCCCCGGTGTCCGACCTGTTGCAGTGTCCGTCTTTGTCCGGTTCGGGCCGGTGGCCCGGTGTCGTGGCGTGCTCGCAGCCAGGGACGTGGCAGGCTGGCTCCGTGTACCGGGAACGACCTGCGGAGGCGATCGTCGGCGCGGTGCTCTGGGCCAGCGAGAGCCGCCCGGACGCCCCGCCGACACGCGTGCTGCCCGACGGTTGCCTGGACCTGCTCTGGTCGAGCCGGTCGGGCCTGCTGGTCGCCGGGCCGGACCGCACGGCGCACCTGAGCGTGTCGACGCCGGGGGAGCATTGGCGCGGTGTCCGGCTACCTCCCGGAGTGGGCCCGGCCGTCTTCGGCATCCCCGCCGACGAGCTGCGCGACCGCCGGGTACCCCTCGAAGCCCTCTGGGGGCGGGCCGCCATCCGGCTCCCCGAGCAACTCGGCACGTCGCCGACGGCCGCCGACCTGGCCACGGTGGCTGCCGAGCGGCTCGCCCGGGTGGGTGGCGCGGACCCGCTCGGCCCCCGGGTGGCCGCGCTGCTCGCCGCCGGTGCCACGGTCACCGCGACCGCCGTCGAGGTCGGCCTCGGCCCGCGCGCCCTGCACCGACGCAGCCAAGCCCTCTTCGGGTACGGCCCGAAGACCCTCGCCCGCATCCTGCGGCTGCACCGAGCCCTCGCCCTGGCCCGTCGCGGCGTCGGACTGGCCGAGGTGGCCGCCCGCGCCGGCTACGCCGACCAGGCCCACTTCACCCGCGACGCCCGGGCCCTGGCGGGCGTCCCGCCGACCGCGCTGCTCACCCCGTGACCCCCGCCTCCTGCGGCGCCGGTCTCCCGTGCTGCCCTGCCCTACTGTGCTGCCCCTGTGGGTGCTGTCGTGCCCTGCGGTGCTGCCCTGCCCTGCGGTGCTGCCCTGCCCTGCGGTGCTGCCCTGCCCTGCGGTGCTGCCCTGCCCTGCGTGGCCCGGAAGTTCGCTGTCGAAGCCATCGCCGGGCAGCCGGAGGCCGGGGCGGCGTCAGCGGGCTGATCGGGACGGCCCTGGTGCGACCTGGGTGCGGCCCTGGTGCGATCCTGGCGCTCCGGCAACATGGTGAGCGCCGGCCCCACCCGGCGGACAGCGGGTAGCCGGGGCCGACCGTGTGCTGTTCGGGTCCTTTCGAGCTGATGACCCGAACGACTCACCACCCCGCCCTCTCGCAGCTGTCCGACGGGAGTACTTCGATGTCGGCGGCGATGGTGGGCCCTCGCCGTCCGGAGCACCCGATGGACCGGTTCCGGGAGGAGATCGGCCGGCTCCCGCTTGCCCCGAACCGACCCGGCGGCAGTGAAGCCGGTGGGCAGGTCGGTCAGGTGAGTCGTTGACGTCATCAGCTCGACAGGACCCGAACAGCACCAACACCCGGCCCTGCTCCCGACAGGATCCTGACCGGGTGTCGGCCCGCCGGGGGCAGTAGCGGAGCGGGCGGCCGTCGCTGGTCGAACGGGTCAGCTCGGGTCGAGGGGGGCGAAGAGGTCGACGCCGTTGCCGTCCGGGTCGTGCAGGACGGCGTACCGCTGGCCCCAGAAGGCGTCCCAGGGGGCGACTTCGCCGTGAAACCCCGCGTCGGTGAGCGTGGCCCAGTACCGGTCCACCTCGGCGGGATCGGCACACCGGAAGGCGAGGCTGGCGCGTGGGCTACCGCTGGGCGGCGTCCATTCGGGGTGGAAACCGCGCAGCATCGTCACGGTGTCCCAGGCCAGCCGCAGTCCACCCGGCAGGGGGACCTCGACGTGGTCCTCGTGGTCGGCGTCGGCCGGGATGTCCAGCCCGAGCCGACGATAGAAGTCCAGGGTGCGGGCCATGTCGGTGACCGCGGTGCTGACGAGATCGAAGCGAGGCGTCATGGGGTCAGGCTAGAACGGCGCCCGGGTCGGGGTCTTGAACGGAACGGACGGTGCGGACGGGGGCGGAGGCATCCATGTGCCCTCGCGGTCGGGACGGACGACGTACGGTGTCAAGGGAGTAAACCGTCTTTCAGGGTTAAAAGCCCCATTGCGGGCGTGCCTGGTGGCGGTCCATGACGGCGAGGGAAGGGAGCGGCCGATGATGCACCTGGCCTACCTGGACGCGGGGTCCGGCAGTCTGATCGTGCAGGCGGTGGTCGGCGGAACAGCGGGTGCGGCGGTCGCCGCCAAGCTCTACTGGCGGCGCTTCGCGGCCCGCTTGGGTCGCCAGCCCACCGAACCCGCCGCCGACAGGCTGTCCGCCGAGCCTACCGGGGCCGCCGTAGGCCGGCTGCCCACCGGACCTGCCGAGGTCATCCCGACCGACCGGCAGCCGCGCCAGCCTGCCGACGGCTGACGGCGGGTGCGCGGATGACCACGACCGACCTCGGGATCCGGGCCGAACCGGGTTCCTTCCGCGACCCCGCCAACCGGGTCTTCCACCTCGGTGAGCAGGTGCTGCGCGGTCTCGGCCCCGGGGCCGCCGCCGACTGGCGCGCCCTCGCGGCCAGCGACTTCTTTGCCGCGCTGCTCGCCGAGGGCAAGGTCTGCGGCACCACGGTCGTCGACCCGGCGACGCTGCCGGACACCGGGTGGACCACGGTGCTGCGGCACGAGCGCATCCCGTTCGTGTCGCACCCGTACGAGTGGTCGTTCGGCATGTTGCGGGACGCCGCCCTGCTGCACCTGGAGATCCTGCGCCGGGCCCTCGAAGCGGGGTTCACCGTCAAGGACGGGTCGGCGTACAACCTCCAGTGGCAGGGTGCGACGCCGGTGTTCATCGACATCGGCTCGTTCGCGCCGCTGGTCGAGGGGGAGCCCTGGGCCGGCTACCGGCAGTTCTGCCAGACGCTGCTCTACCCGCTGCTGCTCCAGGCCCACCTCGGCGTGGACTTCCAGCCCTGGCTGCGGGCCCGGGTCGACGGCATCGAACCGGACCAGCTGCGCCCGCTGTTCCGGGGCATCCGGCGACTGTTGCCCGGCGTGCCGACGCACGTGCACCTGCACGGCGCGATGCAGGCCCGGCACGCCGCGGCCAGCAGCAGCGCCGTCGCCGCCCAGTTGCGCGACGCGGGCTACTCCCGCGGCCTGGCCTTGGCCACCGTACGCCGGTTGACGAAGCTGGTCCGTCGGCTGGACCGGCGGGTCGACGGCGGTCACTGGGTCGACTACCAGCGCACCTGTGCCTACAGCGCGGCGGACCGCGCGGCCAAGGAGGACTTCGTCGCGGCGGCCGTGGCGGCCGGCGACACCGCCCGGTTGGCGCTCGACCTCGGCGCCAACGATGGCCGTTACGCCCGGATCGCCGCCCGACGCGCCGCCCAGGTGGTCGCCGTCGAGCAGGACCCGGCCGTGGTCGACGCCCTCTACCGGGTGCTGCGCGCCGAGGGCGACCGGCGGATCCTGCCGCTGGTGATGGATCTGGCCGACCCGTCGCCCGGCGGCGGCTGGCGGGGCGTGGAGCGGGCCGGGTTCGCCGCCCGGACCCACGCCGACGTGGTGCTCGCCCTCGCCGTGGTGCACCACCTGGCGATCGGTCGCAACGTGCCGCTGTCCGAGGTGGTCGACCAGTTGGTCGGCTACGTCCGGCCCGGCGGCCGGCTGGTGGTGGAGTTCGTCCACCCGGAGGACCCGATGGCGCAGCGGCTGCTGGCGAACAAGCCGGCCGGGCTCTTCCCCGACTACCGGAGCGACGAGTTCGCACGGCTGCTGACCCTCCGCTGCCGGGTCGAACGTCAGCAGGACCTGCCATCCGGAACCCGGACGCTCTACCAGGCGGTGGTGGATGGCTGAACCGACCCTCACCAGTACGCCGAGCCGCCGTCAGGTACCCGTCGCACCACCCGGGGCGGACGGGGAGTCCACCCCGTCCACCCGGCGGGTCGAGCTGCGCCGGGCGGGCGAGGTGGTCGCCCTGGTCGGCCTGGTGGTCACCCAACCCCTGCTCGACGTGCTGGGCCGCAGCCCCGACTTCTTCCTGTTCCACCGGGCCACCAGCGGGGACGTCCTCGCGTTGGTGGCGTTGGTCGCGCTGGTGCCCGGTGCCGTCGTGGTGCTGCTCGGGGCGGTGACCCGGCTGGCCGGCGTCCGGGTCCGGACCGGTACCCACACCGTCGTCGTCGGGTTGCTGCTGGCCGCGCTTGCCGTGCAGGTAGGTCGGCAGGTGACGCCGCTGCGGGGCGTACCGCTGCTGCTGGTGGCGGTGCTGGTCGGCGCGGGCGGGACGGCGGCGCACCGGCGCTGGTCGGTGCTCGGTCGGGTGCTGCGGGTGGCCGCCCTCGGGCCGGTGGTCTTCGTCGGGTTGTTCCTGTTCGCCTCGCCGGCCTCGGCGGTGGTGCTGCCCCGGGCGCACGAGGGCGCCGCCGGGGTGGCCGGACCGGGGTCGCACCCGCCGGTCGTCATGATCGTCCTGGACGAGTTGCCGCTGGTCTCGCTGCTCGGCCCGGACGGGCGGATCGACGCCACCCGCTACCCGAACTTCGCCGAGCTGGCCGGCGGCGCGACCTGGTACCGCAACGCCACCGGGGTCAGCGGCTGGACGCCGTACGCGCTGCCGGCGATGCTCACCGGCCGCTACCCGGCGCAGCCTTCCGCGCCGCACTACTCGCAGTACCCGGACAACCTCTTCACCGCCCTCGGCGGCCTGTACGACATCCGCGCCCAGGAGAGCATCACCCGGCTCTGCCCGCCCAGCCGCTGCGACCAGCCGGTCGCCCCGGAGCAGGGGCTCGGCGTGCTGGTGCGGGAGAGCAGCACGCTGCTGCGCCGGATCGCCGCGCCGGTGGACAGCCGGGTCGACCCGGAGGAGTCGTACCGGGAGCAGACCGCCGCCGAGGTGGGCCTGGACGCCGCCGAACCGGTCCCGGCCGACCCGAAGTTCCGCTGGGACAGCCTCAACGACAACCAGCCCGCCCGGTTCACCAGCTTCCTCGCCGGCCTGCGCCCGGCCGACCGGCCGACCCTGCACTTCCTGCACCTGTTGATGCCGCACCCGCCGTGGACGTACCTGCCGTCCGGGGCCCGCTACGTCGCCCCGGACGACCTGCCCAACGACGGCGCGGGCTGGGTGGACCTGGCGCGGGCCCGGCACCTGGCCCAGTTGCGGTACACCGACCGGCTGCTCGGCGAGACGCTGCGGACGCTGCGCGCCAGCGGCCTGTACGACAGGTCGCTGCTCCTGCTCACCGCCGACCACGGGGTGAGTTTCACCAGGGACTGGCAGGGGCGGGGGCGGGACGCGATCGACCACGCGGCCGGCGAGGTCGCCTGGGTGCCGATGTTCGTCAAGGCCCCCGGTCAACGCGCCGGAAGGGTCGACGACCGCAACTGGGAGCATGTCGACCTGCTGCCCACCATCGCCGACGAGGTGCACGTCCGGATCCCGTGGCGGCTCGACGGGCGGTCGGCGAAGCAACCGCCGCGGGAGCGTACCGAGAAGTACTTCTACGACCGGCCCGGTGAGCGGATCGTCCTCCCCGGCGGGGTGCCGGCCCGGCCCGTGCCGCCCGCCCCGCATCCGCTTGTCGGTACGACGGTGGGGGAGAAGCCGGCCGGCGGCACCGCCACCGTGGCGGACCTGGCCGCGTTCGACCACGTCGATCCGGCGTCCGGGGAGCTGCCGGCCCTGGTCTGGGGCAGCGTGCCCCGGCAGGTGCCCGACGGCACGCTGCTCGCGGTCGCCGTCAACGGCCGGGTCGGCGCGGTCGTCCCGGTGGTGCCGAGGGACCAGGGGGGCCGCCGGTTCGCCGCCTTCCTCCCCGACGACCACCTGTTCCGGCCCGGGGCGAACCGGTTGGACATCTACCGGGTGGGTGCCGACGGCGGGCTGCGCCGGCTGACCCTTTCCTGACTTTTCGTCGACTTCCGCCGCTTTCGACCGTGCCGTCCCCGGCGTCCGACCTGGTGCGACCGGTCCACGCCCGACGGGGTTTCCGCGCCGCCGGGTCGGGAATCGGGTGACGCATACCTCACCGCAGAACCACGGCGGGCGGTATCCCCGCGACCGCGATTACGGTAAAAGCGAAGGCAATTCAACGAAGATTCGCCGGCGAAGCGAGGAACCACATGACGGAAGTGAAGCTCGACCACCCCGGTGGGCAACTTTCCATGCCGGTGCAGGGCGCGGTCGAGGGTCCTGCGGGCATCGGGGTCAGCAAGCTGCTCAAAGAAACCGGGATGACAACATACGACCCCGGTTTCGTGAACACGGCCTCCTGTTCGTCCGCGATCACCTACATCGACGGTGACGCGGGCATCCTGCGGTACCGCGGCTATCCGATCGACCAGCTGGCCGCGAAGTCCTCCTTCCTGGAGGTCTCCTACCTGCTCATCTACGGTGAGCTGCCGACCCAGCAGCAGCTGGGCGAGTTCAGCGAGCGGATCCGGCGGCACTCCCTGCTGCACGAGGAGATGCGCCGGTTCTTCGACGGGTTCCCCCGGGACGCCCACCCGATGGCCGTGCTGTCCTCGGCGGTCAGCGCCATCTCCACCTTCTACCAGGACAGCCTGGACCCGTTCGACTCCGAGCACGTGGAGATGTCCACGGTCCGGCTGATGGCGAAGGTCCCCACCATCGCCTCGTACGCCTACAAGAAGTCCATCGGGCAGCCGCTGCTGTACCCGGACAACTCGCTGGGCTACGTGGAGAACTTCCTGCGGATGAACTTCGGCGTGCCCGCCGAGCCGTACGAGGTCGACCCGGTGGTGGCCCGGGTGCTGGACATGCTGTTCGTCCTGCACGCCGACCACGAGCAGAACTGCTCGACCTCCACCGTGCGGCTGGTCGGCTCCAGCAACGCCAACCTCTTCGCCTCGGTCTCGGCCGGGGTGAACGCCCTGTTCGGGCCGCTGCACGGCGGTGCCAACCAGGCCGTGCTGGAGATGCTGGAGAAGATCGAGGCCGACGGCGGTGACGTCGCGTCCTTCGTCCGCAAGGTGAAGGACAAGCAGGACGGTGTGAAGCTGATGGGCTTCGGGCACCGGGTCTACAAGAACTACGACCCGCGGGCCGCCATCGTCAAGAAGGCCGCCCAGGACGTGCTCGGCCGGATGGCCACCCCGGACCCGCTGCTGGATCTCGCGATGCAGCTGGAGGAGATCGCGCTGGCCGACGACTTCTTCGTGTCCCGCCGGCTCTACCCCAACGTGGACTTCTACACCGGCCTGATCTACAAGGCCATGGGCTTCCCGACCAAGATGTTCACGGTGCTGTTCGCGCTGGGCCGGCTGCCCGGCTGGATCGCCCAGTGGCGCGAGATGATCAGCGACCCGGAGACGAAGATCGGCCGGCCCCGGCAGATCTACACCGGCGCCCCCGAGCGGGAGTTCACCGCGATCTCGCAGCGCTGAGCCTGGTCACCACGAAGGCCGCCGACCCCGCAGGGGGCCGGCGGCCTTCGTGCGTACGCCGGGCTCGGCGTCGGTGCCGGCTGCGCCGGGCTCGGCGGCGAGCGGTCAGCGCAGGCCGGCGGCGACGAGCAGGTTGCCCGCCGGGATCGGGGCGGTGACCCGGCCGGTCGCCATCCGCTGCTCGGCACGCTGCGCGGTGAACGCGGCGTCCCCGGCGATCGCCGAGGCGTACGCCGTCGCGGTGCGCTGGGCGATCGCCGACCAGCCGTACTGCTCGTGCACCATGGCGCGGGCGCGGCGGGCGAGCACCCGGGCACGGTCCCGGTCCGACAGCAGCGCGTGGACGGCCTCGGTGAGGTCGGCCGGGTCCTCCGGGGCGAAGGTCATCCCGGTCACCCCCGGCTCGACGATCTCGGCCAGCCCACCGGTCTCGGACACCGCGAGCGGCGCACCGGCCGCCGCCCCCTCCAGGGCGACCATCCCGAACGGCTCGTAGATGCTGGGCACCACGAAGCAGTCCGAGGCGGCCATCACGGCCGGCAGGTCGGTGCCGCCGAGGAAGCCGGGCATGGCGACCGTGCCGCCCAACCCGAGCCGGTGCACCTCGGCCTCCAACTCCGCCTTGTACGGCCCGTCCCCGACGATCACCGCACGCAGGCCGGGGTGCCGTTCCCGCAGCCGGGGCAGGCCGGCGATCAGGTGCTGGACGCCCTTCTCGTAGACCAGCCGACCGGCGAAGGTGACGAGCGGACCGTCCCCGGCGAACCGGGTGCGGGCCGCGGTGACCGCCGAGGTCGGCACCTTCCAGCGGTGCGGCTCGACCCCGTTGGGGACCACGTCGACCCGGGCGGTCGGCACGTCGAACAGCGCGCCCACCTCGTCGCGCATGTACCGGGAGCAGACGACCACCCGGCCGGACTCGGCGGCCAGCCACTGCTCGACGCCGTGGATGGTGCGGTTCATCTCGCCCGGCAGCCAGCCCTGGTGCCGGCCGGCCTCGGTGGCGTGGATGGTGCTGACCAGCGGCACGTCCAGGTGCGCGCGCAGCGTCATGGCGGTGTGCGCGACCAGCCAGTCGTGGGCGTGGATCACGTCGTACGTGCCGGACTCGGTGGCCCGCAGGGCGGCCCGGGTCAGGGTGTGGTTGAACGCCATCGTCCAGGCCAGCAGCGAGTCGGTGGCCAGCGGGAAGGTCACCGGATCCTCGGCGGCCCGGACGATCCGCACGCCGTCGGCGTACTCCTCCAGCGGCGCGCCCTCGGTGTGCCGGGTGACGACGGTGACCTCGTGCCCGGCGGCGGCCAGGGCCACCGACAGGGCGTGCACGTGCCGGCCGAGCCCGCCCACCAGCACCGGCGGGTACTCCCAGGAGAGCATCAGGATGCGTCGGGTGCGCGGGGGCACGCCGGAGCCGCCGCCCTGCTGGGGGATCTGGGGCCGGAAGGTGGGGGTGGGCCGGCAGGTCCGGTCCACAGCGGTCGCGAGCTGGTCGCTGATCCGCAGGGTGGTCACAATCGATCTCCGTCCGTGCACACGGGGTTGCGCCGGCGACGATGGCGGCGGAAGGGGTGGTGGTGGGGGTGGCCGAGGGCCGAGGACGGACCCACCGCGCGGGCGCGTCCGCGTCCAGCAAAGGCCATCAGGCGGCCCGGCGCATCTCGAAAGGGCCTATCGTGACGGACGACACCTGAAGGTGCGTGACCGCTCGGGCGGGTGGATGTCGGGCGCCGTCCGAACGGGTGGATTGACCGGCCCGACCGCGGGGCATCAGTGGCGTACGCACCGGCGGTCCCCGACTCGACCGGTGTGGTCATGATGATGGGGCCTAAGGAGCGACATGCAGGTCTGGCCGGGTGAGCGTTACCCCCTGGGCGCCACCTATGACGGGATGGGCACCAACTTCGCGATCTTCTCGGAGGTCGCCGAGAAGATCGAGTTGTGCCTCTTCGACGAGTGGGACACCGGTGCCGAGCGCCGGGTCGAGCTGCGTGAGGTCGACGCGTACGTCTGGCACGCGTACATCCCCGGGATCGAGCCGGGTCAGCGGTACGGCTACCGGGTCCACGGCCCGTACGACCCGGCCAACGGGGTCCGGTGCAACCCGCACAAGCTGCTGCTCGACCCGTACGCCAAGGCGGTCGACGGCGAGGTCAGCTGGGACCCGGCGGTCTACGACTACGAGTGGGGCGGCGACCCGGACCGGATGTCGGAGACCGACTCGGCCCCGTTCATGCCCAAGTCGGTGGTGGTGAACCCGTACTTCGACTGGGGCAACGACCGGCCGCCGCGCACCCCGTACCACCACTCGGTGATCTACGAGGCGCACGTGCGCGGGCTGACCATGCGCCACCCCGACATCCCGGAGGAGCTGCGCGGCACCTATGCGGCGATCGCCTCCCCGGTGATGATCGACTACTTCAAGCAGCTCGGGGTGACCGCGATCGAGCTGATGCCGGTGCACGAGTTCGTGCACGACCACCGGCTGGCCGACCTCGGCCTGCGCAACTACTGGGGCTACAACAGCATCGGCTTCTTCGCCCCGCACCACGGCTACTCCGCGCTGGGTCGGCTCGGCCAGCAGGTGCAGGAGTTCCGGGGCATGGTCAAGGCGCTGCACGCCGCCGGCATCGAGGTCATCCTCGACGTGGTCTACAACCACACCGCCGAGGGCAACCACCTGGGCCCGACGCTGAGCTTCAAGGGCGTCGACGCCCCCAGCTACTACCGGCTGTCCGAAGAGGACAGGCGCTACTTCGTCGACTACACCGGCACCGGCAACAGCCTCAACGTACGCAGCCCGCACTCGCTCCAGCTGATCATGGATTCGCTGCGCTACTGGGTGACCGAGATGCACGTCGACGGCTTCCGGTTCGACCTCGCCGCCACCCTGGCCCGCGAGTTCTACGAGGTGGACCGGCTCTCCACCTTCTTCGAGGTGGTGCAGCAGGACCCGGTGGTCAGCCAGGTGAAGTTGATCGCCGAACCGTGGGACGTCGGCCCCGGCGGCTACCAGGTCGGCAACTTCCCGCCACTGTGGACGGAGTGGAACGGCAAGTACCGCGACACGGTCCGCGACTTCTGGCGTGGCGAGCCGGCCACCCTGGCCGAGTTCGCCTCCCGCATCTCCGGCTCGGCCGACCTCTACCAGGACGACGGCCGCCGCCCGTTCCACAGCATCAACTTCGTCACCTGCCACGACGGGTTCACCCTCAACGACCTGGTGTCGTACAACGACAAGCACAACGAGGCCAACGGCGAGGAGAACCGCGACGGCGAGGGCCACAACCGGTCCTGGAACTGCGGCGTCGAGGGGGAGACCGACGACGCCGGCGTCACCGCCCTGCGGGCCCGGCAGCGGCGCAACTTCCTGGCCACCCTGATGCTGTCCCAGGGTGTGCCGATGCTCGGCCACGGCGACGAGATGGGCCGCACCCAGCACGGCAACAACAACGCCTACTGCCAGGACAGCGAGCTGGCCTGGGTGGACTGGGAGCAGGCCGACGACGAGCTGCTGGCCTTCGTCCGGCGGCTCACCGACTTCCGCAACCGGCACCAGGTGTTCCGTCGCCGCCGGTTCTTCACCGGCCTGCCGGTGGGCGGCCGCAATGCCGAGGCGGGGCTGCCCGACCTGGCCTGGTACACCCCCGACGGCAGGGAGATGACAGGCGAGGACTGGGGCAACGACTTCGGCCGGTCGGTGGCCCTGTTCGTCAACGGCGACGGCATCCCCGAACGCGGCCAGTACGGTCAGCGGCACCGGGACACGTCGTTCCTGCTCTGCTTCAACGCCCACGACGCGCCGCTGGACTTCACCCTGCCGGGTGAGGAGTTCGGCAAGCGGTGGGAGCTGGTGATCAGCACGGCGGAACCGGACCCGGAGAAGCCGACGGTGGTCGAGGCGGGCGGCGCGATCTGCGTGCCGGACCGCTCCCTGGTGGTCCTGGAGAGGACGGTCTGACATGCCCGCACAGCCCCGACCCGACGCGCCGGTGCCGGTCGGGTCGACCTACCGCATCCAGGTCCGGCCCGGGTTCGACCTGGACACCACCGCCGAGCTGGCCGACTGGCTCGCCGACCTGGGCGTCACCCACCTCTACACCGCGCCCCTGCTCACCGCGACCCCCGGCTCCGCGCACGGCTACGACGTGGTCGACCACCGCGCGGTCAACCCGGAGCTGGGCGGGGAGGTCGGCCGGCAGCGGCTGGTCCGGGCGCTGCGGGCGGCCGGGCTGGGCCTGGTCGTCGACATCGTGCCCAACCACGCCGGGGTCGCCCAGCCGGCCGCCAACCCGGCCTGGTGGGACGTGCTGCGCCGGGGGCGGAACTCGGCGTACGCCGACTGGTTCGACGTCGACTGGGACCGGGGCCGGCTGCTGCTGCCGGTGCTCGCCGACAGCCCCGACGCGCTCGACGACCTCAAGCTGGTCGACGGGGAGCTGCGCTACCACGAGCACCGGTTCCCGGTCGCCGACGGCACCGCCGACGGCAGCCCCCGCGCGGTGCACGACCGGCAGCACTACGAGCTGGTCTCCTGGCGGCGCGGCGACGCCGAGCTGACGTACCGCCGGTTCTTCGCCGTGTCCGACCTGGCCGGGCTGCGGGTGGAGGATCCGGCGGTCTTCGACGCCACCCACGCCGAGCTGCTGCGCTGGGTGGCCGACGGCGAGGTCGACGGCATCCGGGTCGACCACCCCGACGGCCTGCGTGACCCCGCCGGCTACCTGGACCGGTTGCGCGCCGCCGCCCCGCACGCCTGGCTGGTGGTGGAGAAGATCCTGGAGTACGGCGAGGAGCTGCCGGACTGGCCGGTCGACGGCACCACCGGCTACGACGCGCTGGCCGCGGTCTGCGGCCTGTTCGTCGACGGGCGGGCCGAGGGTGACTTCACCGCCCTCGACGCCCGGCTCACCGGCCGGCACACCTCCTGGCAGGACCTCACCCACACCACCAAGCTGGAGGCCGCCACCCGGCTGCTCGCCGCCGAGCTGAGCCGACTCGCCGCGCTCGCCCCCGACCTCGACCGGGAGGCCACCCGGGCGGCCCTGGCCGAGCTGGCCGCCTGCTTCCCGGTCTACCGGGGCTACCCGCCGCACGGGGCCCGGCACCTGGCCGCCGCCCGCGCCGAGGCCGGCCGCCGCCGGCCCGACCTCACCGCCACCCTGGACGCGGTGACCGCGCTGCTGCGCCGCCCCGAGCACGAGCTGGCCGCCCGCTTCCCGCAGCTGACCGGCGCGGTGATGGCCAAGGGGGTGGAGGACACCGCCTACTACCGGTGGAGCCGGTTCGTCGCCCTGAACGAGGTAGGTGGCTCGCCGGCCCACTTCGGGGTGGCCCCGGCGGAGTTCCACCGGTTCGCCGCCGCCCGGCAGGTCCGCTGGCCGACCAGCATGACCACGCTCTCCACCCACGACACCAAACGCGGCGAGGACGTCCGGGCCCGGCTCGCCGTGCTCGCCGAGCTGCCGGCCCGTTGGGCGGAGCAGGTGGGCGACTGGACGACCCGGGCGCCGCTTGCCGATCCGGCCTTCGCCCACCTGCTGTGGCAGACCGCCGTGGGTGCCTGGCCGATCGACCGGGAACGGCTGCACGCGTACGTCGAGAAGGCCGCCCGGGAGGCGTCGGTCTCGACGAGCTGGGCCGACCCCGACGCGGCCTTCGAACACGACCTGCACGCCCTGGTCGACCGGATGTACGACGACCCGCAGCTGCACGCCGAGATCACCGCGTTCGCCGCCGAGCTCACCCCGCCCGGCTGGTCCAACTCGCTCGGGCAGAAACTGGTCCAGCTCGCCATGCCCGGGGTGCCCGACACCTACCAGGGCACCGAGCTGTGGGAGGACTCCCTGGTCGACCCGGACAACCGCCGCCCGGTCGACTTCGCCGTACGCCGGGAGCTGCTGGCCCGGCTCGACGCCGGCTGGCAGCCGACGGTGGCCGCCGACGGCGCGGCCAAGCTGCTCGTGGTCTCCCGCACGCTGCGGCTGCGCCGGGACCGCCCGGAGCTGTTCGCCGGCTACCGGCCGGTGGCCGCGCACGGGCCGGCCGCCGGGCACGCGGTCGCCTTCGACAGGGGTGGCGCGATCGCGGTGGCGACCCGGCTGCCGGTGGCGCTGGCCCGCGACGGCGGTTGGCGCGGCACCATCCTGTCGATGCCCGGCAACAGTTTTACCGACGTGTTCACCGGACGGGTCTACAGTGGGTCCGAGCTGCCCCTTCATGCTCTGTTGAGCAGCTATCCCGTCGCGCTGCTCGCGCCCACCGCCCTGCTGGCTCCCACCGACCCCGTGGAGGCTGCCGCATGACCGAGTTCACCGTCTGGGCGCCGGACGTCGCCCGGGTCCGGCTGCACCTGCCCGGTGTCGCCGACCACGACATGCGGGCCGGGCCGGACGGCTGGTGGCGGGTCGAGGTGCCCGACGCCGGCCCCGGCACCGACTACGCGTTCCTGCTCGACGACGAGACCCCGCTGCCCGACCCGCGTTCGGCCTGGCAGCCGGCCGGGGTGCACGGGCCGAGCCGACGCTACGACCACGCCGCCTTCGACTGGACCGACCAGGGCTGGACCGGCCGGCAACTGCCCGGCAGCATCCTCTACGAGCTGCACGTCGGCACGTTCACCCCGGAGGGCACCTTCGACGCGGCGATCGGGCGGCTCGACCACCTGGTCGACCTCGGCGTCGACCTGATCGAGCTGCTCCCGGTGAACGCCTTCAACGGCGAGCACAACTGGGGGTACGACGGGGTCTGCTGGTATGCCCCGCACCAGCCCTACGGCGGGCCGGACGGGCTGAAACGGCTTGTCGACGCCGCCCACGCCAAGGGGCTGGGGGTGATCCTCGACGTCGTCTACAACCATTTCGGGCCCTCCGGGGCCTACGCGCCGAGGTTCGCGCCGTACCTGAGCGAGCAGAGCAACCCCTGGGGCCGCACGGTCAACCTGGACGGCCCGCACTCCGACGGGGTACGCCGCTACATCATCGACTCGGTGCTGACGTGGCTGCGCGACTACCACGTCGACGGCCTGCGGCTGGACGCCGTGCACGCGATGCCCGACTCCCGGGCCGTGCACGTGCTGGAGCAGATGGCGGTCGAGGTGCAGGCGCTCGCCACCCACCTGGGTAGGCCGTTGTCGCTGATCGCCGAGTCCGACCTCAACGACCCCCGGCTGGTCACCGCCCGTGAGGCTGGTGGCTACGGCCTGCACGCCCAGTGGAACGACGACGCCCACCACGCCCTGCACACCCTGCTCACCGGGGAGCGGCAGGGCTACTACGGCGACTTCGGCTCGCTGGAGTGCCTGACCGACGTGCTGACCGGGGCGTTCTTCCACGCCGGCACCTGGTCCAGCTTCCGTAACCGCAGCCACGGCCGTCCGGTGGACCGGCACGCCGTCCCCGGGCACCGCTTCGTGGCCTATCTGCAGAACCACGACCAGATCGGCAACCGGGCCACCGGCGACCGGATCTCCGCCGGGCTGTCGCCCGCACTGCTGCGGGTCGGGGCGATGCTGCTGATGACCGCGCCGTTCACCCCGATGCTGTTCATGGGGGAGGAGTGGGCGGCCAGCACGCCGTGGCAGTTCTTCACCAGCCACCCCGAGCCGGAGCTGGCGGCGGCGGTGGCCACCGGCCGGCGGCGCGAGTTCGCCGCGCACGGCTGGCCGCCCGGCGACGTGCCCGACCCGCAGGACCGGCAGACCTTCCTGCGCTCCCGACTCGACTGGGCCGAGCTGGACAAACCCGAACACCGCGAGATGTACCACTTCTACCGGCGGCTGATCGCGCTGCGCAAGAGCCGACCCGATCTGGCCGACCCCCGCCTGCACCGGGTGGAGGTACGCCACGGCGACGAGTTCCTGGTGATGCGCCGGGGCGAGTGCCTGGTGGTGGCGAACCTCGCCGGCCGGCGGCAGCGGATCACCCTGCCGGGGGTGGCGCGCCGGGTGCTGCTCACCACCGGGGAGGGGGTCACGGTGATGCGCGACCGGGTGGAGCTGCCGGCGGAGACGGCGGCGATCGTGGCCCTCTGAGCGCGGGCCCGCACTGGGCGGAGGTCACCCGGCCGGAGCAGGGCGGGGACGCGAGTGGGCGGTGCGGGTGCTGCCCCGCCGACGGTGCGCGCGGTGCTCGGGCTGACCCTGTGGTGGGTGGTCACGCTGGGTCACGGTCGCGGCGGGACCACCATGCGGGTAGAAGGTGTATGCCTGGCTGGCATACTTATGCCTGTGTGTCATAAGCCTGAGTGCACACATGTACTCCCCAGGCCCGACCTCGTGCCCGTCCGCGCGCAGGCGACGAGCCCCGCAGCGTAGGCGGTCCGCTCAGGAGCCGTCGAACAACTTCCCGGTCACGTACGTGCCCTTGCCCTGCCGCCCCTGAAGCTCCCCGGTGATCTGGAGATGCTCGATGGCCCGCCGCACCGTGCCGATGGAGCAGTCGTACTGCTGGGCAAGTTCAGGCAGCGAGGGGAGCTTGTCGCCCTCCTTCAGTTGCCCCGAGGCGATCGACTTCCGGATGTCGTTGATGACCACCCGGAAGGTCGGGACGTAGCCGTTCACGAGCGATCGACGACGTAGGTTCCACGGCCGGTGAAGGTCACCACCAGCCCTCGATCGCGCAACAGCCTGATGGCGGCCCGTACGGTGCCCCGACTGACGCCGTACTCCTGTTGAAGGTGACTCTCGCTGGGAAGCGGCTGTCGGGGCTTGAGTCTTCCCGCGTCGATCTCCTTGGCGAGGAGGTCCGCGAGCTGAACGTAGAACGCCACCGGAGACATCTCGTCAACCATGCGCGGACCTTATGGATAACCAACCCGATCATGAGCGTCAAGTACGGGCAGCCTGTGTAGAACGGGCTGTACAGGTAAGACGGGCTGGACTACCCTGGGCTGGTCTCCGTAAACCTGCGCGAGGGAGTGGCATGCCCCGGTGGAAGTGGCACCAGCGTCCGGCAGATTCAGTTGAGGAAGACGCCATCCCGGCGGATCGGGGCGAACAGATCGACGCGGCCGAGCGGGAGGCGGCCCGGCGTCGCCTGCTCGCCCAGGCCGAGGCGGAGCGGATACCCGTCGAGGACACGACGCGTGCGGTGCCGGATCGGCGGTGGCGGCGTGGGCGCTGACGAGCAGCCGGTCGGGCGGCGGGTGGCGCGCTGGCGGGTGCGGCGGCGGATGACCCAACAGATGCTGGCCGACCGGCTCGGCAAGTCGAAGAGCTGGGTGGACAAGGTCGAACGCGGGGTCCGCGCGCTGGACCGGTACTCGGTGATCCAGGAGATCGCCGAGGTGCTGCGGGTCGATCCGGCGGTGCTGCTCGGCACCCGGCTGCCGTCGTCGGGCCGGGCCGGTGGGTTGGACGGGGTGGACGGGCTGCGCGCCGCCCTCGCCCGCTATGACCTCACGGCGGTGGTGTCGTCGGCGGACCTGGAGCGGCACGTGGCACACGCCTGGTTGACCTACCAGCACGCGCACTACGCGCAGGTGGTGCGGGCGCTGCCGGGGTTGCTCGACGCCGCCCGCAGCCGGCACGCGACAGCGCCTGAGGGGGCGGCGGAGCTGCTGGTGCAGACGTACCGGATCGCCTCGGCGGTGCTGGTGAAGCTCGGCGAGGCCGACCTCGGGTGGCTGGCCGCCGACCGGGCGATGGCCGTGGCGGGCGATGATCCGGAACTGGCGGGGACGGCGGCGGTGGCGGTGGGGCAGGCGCTGCGCGCGCTGGGCCGTGGGCGGTTGGCACTCGCGGTGACGGTGGCCGCCGCGCGCCGCATCGCCCCGAGGCCGGTACGCGATGCCCCGGCGGGGCGGCAGGCGCTCTGCGGGACGCTGCTGCTCCAGGCCGCCCTGGCTGCCGCCGAGCACGGTGACCCCCGACGAGCCGACGAGCTGATCGACCTGACCGCCGGGATTGCTCCCCGTGTCGGGGGCGGTGACGATCCCCACCGGCTCTGTTTCGGGCCGGTCGCCGTCGAGCTGGCCCGGGTGGTGGCGGCGATCGAGATGGGCGACGCCGGGGAGGCGGTCTACCGGAACGAGCAGGTGATCCGTCGGGAGGGTTGGCGGCTCCTGCCGGCCGAGTACCGCGCTGCCTACCTGGTCGACGCGGCGCGGGCGTACCTCCAGGTCGGCGACCTGTTCGGGGCCGGTCGGGTCCTTGTCGACGCGGACGGTATCGCGCCGGCCGAGGTGCGGTGCCGGCCGGTCGCCCGTACGGTGATCGCCGAGCTGGCCCGGGGGCGGCCGACGGTGGCCGGCGTCGCGCGACTGGCCACGCTGGTCGGCCTCACCACCCGGTGACCGTCCGGGGGCGCGTCCACGGTGGTGGCCCGGCCGCTTCGACCGGCCGGGCCCCCACCCGCAGACCGGCGGTTACAGGGTGACCTGCCGGCCGCCGAGGGTCACCACGAGCCGGCCGTCGGCGGCGAAGGACCAACCGATCGCCCCGGTGTACGACGCGCAGCGGGAGCCGTTGCTGCCGTTCCAGAACTGGTTGGAGCTGTCGCTGTTGCCGACGATCTTGTCGTTCGAGCCGCTGCCGCTGCGGCACGAGGTGTTGCTCCGGAACACCGAGCTGCCGCCGTCGAACGAGAAGTTGCGCTCGGTGTTGTCGATGCTCAGGTTGTTCGAGATCGACATCGAGCCGAGGTTGCGGTTGTAGGTGAACCCGTGCTTGCCGTTGCGGTAGGCGATGGTCCGCCGCACGACGTGGTTGACGCCGATGTCCTCACCGCCGAGCTTGAAGCCGTTGCGGTCACCGTTGCCGTTCTGGGTGCCGTTGCTGAGCGTGCCGTTGTTGTAGGCCAGGGAGTCCTCGATGGTCACCACGCCGATCGGCCCGGTGTCGGTCTTGGTGTAGAGGTCCCACCCGTCGTCGATGTTGTTGTGGGACACCGCGTACCGGAAGACGTTGCCGCTGCCGACGGTGAGCTTGGCGGCGAAGCCGTCGGCGTCCTCCCCGTCGGAGTCGGCGTTGTCGTGCGACTCGGCGCTCAGCACCAGGTTGTTGGCCGGCCACTGGTCGCGCGGGGTACTGGAGGCGATCCGGGAGAGTTGCAGCCCGCTGTCGCGGTTGAAGCGGGTCACCGTACGTTCGATGATGTTGTTGCTGCCACCCACGAAGATCCCGTTGTCACCGGCCCGCTCGACGACGATGCCCTGGACGTGCCAGTACGACCCGTTGAGGGCGAGCCCCCGGTTTGCCGGGTCCTCGCTCATCGCCGAGAAGTTCAGCACCGGCTTCTCACCCGGGTAGGCGAACAGCTTCTTGCGGGCGCTGGCGGTGCCGTTGTTGCCGGGTGCGATGGTCACCGTCTGCGCCAGGTTGTAGGTCCCGGCGCGGACGTAGATCGTCCCGCCGGCGGTGACCCGGGTGATGGCCGAGGCGAGGGTGGTCGGGTTCGCCTGGGTGCCGGCCGCACCGGCGCTGCCGTTCGGTGCCACGTACAGCGTGCTGCCCGACGGCGGGGGCGTCGTGGGCGGTGGGGTGGTCGGCGGCGGGGTGGTCGGCGGCGGTGTCGTGGGCGGGGGTGTGGTGGGCGGTGCGGTCGTCGGGGGCGCGGTGGTGGGGGTGCCGGTGGTGGGGGTGACGCCGCCGGTGCAGGCCACCCCGTTGACCGCGAAGTTCGTCGGGACCGGGTTGCTGCCGGTCCAGGTGCCGTTGAAGCCGAACGAGACCGTGCCGTTGGTGGCGACCGCCCCGTTGTAGCCGGCGTCCCCGGCGCTGACCGAGCTGCCGTTCTGGGTGAACGTGGCGTTCCACCCCTGGTCGACGCGTTGCCCGGCACCGAACGTCCAGGTGGTCGTCCAGGCGCTGAGCGGGTCGCCCAGGTTGGTGAGGTTGACGCTCGCGGTGAAACCACCGGACCACTGGGTGGACACCGTGTAGTCGATCCGGCAACCGGCGGCGGCCTGGGCGGCGTTCGCGGTGATCACGACACCGGCCGCGGTGAGCGTCGTCGCGGCGACCGCGGAGACCCACCACGCCGTACGGCGCTGTCGAAAGCTCATGGTTCTCTCCTGTGGGGTGGGGTACGGAGCCCGCGGGGAACCGGCGACACCGGTGCCCGTCGGTGTCGAGGCAGGCGGGTGCTGCCCGGACGCCGTCGTGGAGCGGGGCCTGCTCGCGCCGGACCGGCCCGGATCATCGGGCGCGAGGTGCCTGCTCGGTACGACCAGCGTCGTCCCGGAGATGATGACCAGCGCAGCGACAAAGTAAGCGCTTTCCGTCAACGTACTGAGCATTCTCGATGTCGTCAATCACGGCGTCGTGCTGGACCTGGTGACCCACCGCCGCCCGCTGCCCCCGCCGCTGTCGGCCGGCCCGGCTATCCTGCGCCGACGCCGGGACGCCCCGGCGACCGGCTCGGAGTGGGAGGTGACGGCAGGGGACACTGCCCCGGCGGCGTACCAGGTGGCCGTTCGCGCGGTGGCACAGGAATCGGGCGCGGGCCGGATCGCCGCACTGCGTCGGCTCGGTGCGCTGGCGGCGGGGCATCCCGGGCTCCGGCCCCGGGCCATCGGGTCGGTCGCCGACCACCTACGGACCCCGTACGACGCCGACGGGTGGGATGCCGACGCCCGGCGGGAGGCGGGCCGGGTGCTCGCCGTGCTGCTGCGCGCCGGGGCGACGGCGACCCCCCCCGGACGGGCCGGTGGGCGGGGCCGCCGATCGGCAGCCGCCGTCACCCGCCGTCGCCCTCGACCTGCGGGAAGCGACCCTGGTGGACCTCCGCGAGGTCCTCGGCGAGGTCAGCCGGTCACCCTGGCGATGAACGCGGCGACGTTCGCCACAGTCCGCTGGGCCTTCTCCTCGGCGGTGAGCGACTCCGGCAGCCGGGCACCGGGGCCGGCGTCCTTGCGCCCCCGCACGTACAGGGAGCAGGCGAGGTCGGTGCAGATGTAGGTGCCCACGGAGTTGCCCTGCTGACCGGCGCGACCCGCCTTTGCCGCGACCATCAGGGAGACGCCGCCGGCCGGGCTGGTCAGGCAGATCGCGCACATGCCGCGCGGTGGCTGCCGGGTGGTGGGGGTGGGGCAGCGCAGGGCCAGCGCCGTCCGGCGGCCGTCCAACTCGGCGACGAGGTAGGCGCGGTCCGGTGCCCGGGGATCGCGCCAGCCGAGGTAGTCCAGGTCGGCCCAGGGTTGCTGGGCCAGGTCGCGGGGCACGTACAGCCGCTTGGTCTCGCCCTTCGTGCAGTTGACGAACGCGGAACGGATCTCCTGCTCGGTCAGTGGTTCCATAGCGGCAACGGTAATTTGCCTAAAACCTTTAGGCAAACTCATAATGAGTTATGGCACGTACGGGCTTGACCACCGAACGCCTCACCCGGGCCGGTGCGGACCTGGCCGACGAGGTCGGCTTCGACCGGGTGACCGTCTCGGCGCTCGCCCGGCGCTTCGACGTGCAGGTCGCGAGCCTCTACTCGCACCTGAAGAACTCCCAGGACCTGCGCACCCGGATCGCCCTGCTCGCCCTGGACGAACTCGCCGTGCGGGCCGCCGACGCGCTGGCCGGGCGGGCCGGACGGGACGCGCTGGCCGCCCTCGGCGGCGTCTACCGCGACTACGCCCGGGAGCACCCCGGCCGGTGGGCCGCCGCGCAGCTCCGGCTCGACCCGGCCACCGCCGCCGCCAGCGCCGGTGGCCGGCACGCCGAGCTGACCCGGGCCATCCTGCGCGGTTACGCGCTGACCGAACCCGACCAGACGCACGCCGTCCGGCTGCTCGGCAGCGTCTTCCACGGCTACGTCAGCCTGGAACTGGGCGGCGGGTTCAGCCACAGCGCCCCCGACACCGAGCAGACCTGGACGCGGGTCCTCGACGCCCTCGACGCCCTACTGCGCAACTGGCCCGCGCCCTGACCGCCACCTCGCATCGTGGCCTGCCGCCGTCAGCGCGCGCTCGTGTGTTGCCTGCGGTCAGGGAACCGGCCACTCGTGGACCGGGCTGTTGCTGTGCATCAGCTCGACGTAGTGGCGGACCACCTCGCGCAACGCCTCCGGCCGGTCGAGATGGTCGGCGGACTCCAGCCGGTGCAACGTCGCCACCTGCCAGCTCGCGCCGTTGCGCCCGGTCAGGCAGCGCTGCTCGATGATGCCGAGCAGTCGGTCCCGTTCCGCCGGGTCCACCCCCCACCCGTCCAGCCCCTGGTGGGCCAGGGGCAGCAACCGGCGCAGCACCAGCTCGGTCGCCGGCAGGTAACCCAGGCCCGGCCAGTAGACCTGGGCGTCGATGCCGTGCCGGGCACCGCTCGTGAAGTTCTCCTCCGCCGCGCTGAACGACATCTGTGACCACAGCGGCCGGTCGGCCTCGGCCAGCGCCCGGACCAGCCCGAAGTAGAACGCGCCGTTGGCGATGGTGTCCACCACGGTCGGCCCGGCCGGCAACACCCGGTTCTCCACCCGCAGGTGCGGCCGGCCCTTCCACACGTCGTACACCGGCCGGTTCCAGCGGTAGATGGTGCCGTTGTGCAACCGCAGCTCGGCCAGCCTCGGCACCCCACCGGCGGCAAGCGTCTCGGCCGGGTCCTCCGGGTCGCAGACCGGCAACAGCGCCGGGAAGTAGCGCACGTTCTCCTCGAACAGGTCGAAGACGCTGTTGATCCAGCGTTCCCCGAACCAGACCCGGGGGCGAACCCCCTGGGCCTTGATCTCCTCGGAGCGGGTGTCGGTGGCCTGCTGGAACAGCGGCACCCGGGTCTCGCGCCACAGCTCCCGGCCGAAGAACAGCGGCGAGTTCGCGCCCAGCGCCAGCTGGATCCCGGCGACCGCCTGGGCGGCGTTCCAGTAGGCGGCGAAGTCGGCCGGGCTGACCTGGAGGTGGAACTGGGTGCTGGTGCAGGCCGCCTCCGGGGTGATGGTGTCGGCGGTGGTGGCCAGCCGCTCCACCCCGCTGATCGCGATCCGCAGGTCCTCCCCCCGGGCGGCGAAGATCTGCTCGTTGAGCAGCGCGTAACGCGGATTCGCCGACAGCGCCCCGGCGGTCAGGTGCTCCGGCCCCAGTGTGGGCAGGATGCCGATCATCACCATGTGGGCGTCGACCGTGCGGGCCTTCTCCTCGGCGGCGTTCAGGCTGGCCCGGACGTGAGACTCGAACTCGGCCGTGCCGGTGCCGACCAGCCGGCGCGGCGCCACGTTGATCTCCACGTTGAACTGGCCCAGCTCGGTCTGGAAGTCGGGGTCGGCGATCGCGGCGAGCACGTCGGCGTTGCGCATCGTCGGGCGGGAGTCGTCGTCGACCAGGTTCAGCTCGATCTCCAGGCCGGTCATCGGCCGCTCCACGTCGAACCGGGACTCCCGCAGCATCTCGGCGAAGACGTCCAGGCACCGGCGTACCTTCTCCCGGTAACGGGCCCGGTCCTCCCGGCTGAAGGTGCGCGCTCCGACTTCCTCGCCCATGGCCACCGCCCTGTCACCGTTGGTCCCGTCAACCTCGCACGTCCCGGGGGAACCCGGAAGACCCGAAGGACCCTCTACGTACCCACCGACGACCCGGGTGATCCCCGTCGCCTCGCGGCCGTCGCGGACCGGCCGGCGACGGCGGCTGGATAGCATGGCCCGATGCGCGAGAAGACGACCCGGTTGTTCGTGGCGGCGGCGATCGCCGAGGCGTGCTCCTGGCTGGCCCTGCTGGTCGGCATGGCGGTCAAGTACGGCCCGCCGGGCAACGAGGTCGGCGTGCAGATCTTCGGCCCGATCCACGGCGCGCTCTTCGTGACGTACGGGATTCTGGTGCTCGCCGTCGCCCGGCTGCACCGGTGGTCCCTCGGGGTCACCCTCGTCGCCCTGGTCTGCGCGGTGCCGCCCTTCGCCACCCTGTTCTTCGAGCGCTGGGCCACCCGCCGGGGTCTGCTGCGCGCCACCGAGCCGCAGCGGCCACTGGCCCCGGTCGGCTGACCGTAGGCGACCGACCTCCGCCGGCGTGCCCGGACCCCGGACCCCGGCCCGCCGGTTCGCCGTCGTCAGGTGAGGACCACGGCGGCCGCGACCAGCAGCACCAGCACCGCCCCCAGCACCGCCTGGATCAGCAGCGGCGGGCCGAGATGGCTCCACACCGTGGCGGTACGCGGGGTGAGCAACTGCCCGGTGGTCAGGTTGACGATCCGTTCGATGCGCGGCGGCAGGTCGACGTCCTGCGGGCGCAGGGTGAGCTGCACCCAGTCCGACGGGTGCACCGCGCTCTGCGGCAGGTGCCCGTGCAGCTCCACCTCGTAGAGCTGGCCGTGGTCGTCGCGTACCCGCAGCGGGGTGACCAGGAACTCCGGCCCCTTCTTCAGGTCCTTCCAGGTGCGCCGCGCGCCACCGCCGCCGATGTTGGACAGCACCGTGCGTACCAGCATCACCAGCAGGCCCGCCACGCTCGCCGCGGTCAGCACCGCCACCAGCACCGGCTGGCCGATCCTGACCTCACGGGAGTAGCCGTCCATGAACCGGACCACCCGCCCGGTGAGTATCCGCTGCGTCGGGCGTACCACCCGATTACGGAGATCGCTGTCCATGTTCACCACCGAGAGTCCGGTTCCGTTCACCGATGGTATCCGGCGTTCGACCCGGACGACGTGAATGAACCGGGGGTCACGTCCCCCGGGACACCGGGATTCCGGCCGAGGTGACATCCCGGGCGGGCCGGGTAAGCGGGCGGCCGAGCCGGAAAGGGGTCGAGCATGCAGCTGTCCTTCCTGCGCCCGCTCTACGACCGTCCCGGGCCGTGGTGCTCGGTCTACCTGGACGCCTCCCGGGACACCCAGGACGCGCGTCCGGCGTTGGACCTGCGCTGGCGGGCCCTGGCCGAGCAACTCGCCGCCGACGGCGCGGACGAGCCGACCATCGCGGCACTGGACCGGGTGGTCCGGGGCCACGACCCGATGCCGGGCGACTACGGGCTTGCCGCGTTCGCCAGCCGGGGCACGGTGGTGCTCTCCGAGTACCTGTCCGCGCCGCCGTTGCGTGACCTGGCCGCGTACACCCCGCTGCCGCACGTCATGCCGCTGCTCGCGCAGCGCGGCGAACAGGTGGCCTGGGTCCGGGTGCTCGCCGACCGGACCGGCGCGGACGCGGTCGCGGTAAGCGCCGGCGGGGTGCCCCGACGGACCCACGTCACCGGCCGGCAGACCTATCCGCTGCGTCGGGTGCAGCCCGGCGGCTGGTCCCAGTCCCGCTACCAGCGGGCCGCGATGGAGGCCTGGCACCACAACGCCGGGGACGCCGCCGCGGCCACCGCCGAGCTGGCCGACCGGGTCGGCGCGGACGTGGTGGTGGTGGCCGGGGACGTCCGGGCCACCGGGATGATCGCCGCACAACTGCCGGCACGCTGGCAGGACGTGGTGGTCCGCACCGACGCCGGCTCCCGGGCCGGCGGCGCCGACCCGGCCGCGATGGACGACGTCACCGTGCAGACCATCGCCGAGGTCGCCGACCAGCACGTCACCGCCGCGCTGGACCGGCTCGGCACCCAGCAGGACGTCGGCGCGGGGCTGGACGCCGTGGTGGCCGCCCTGCAACGTAACCAGGTCGACACCATGCTGCTCGTCGACGACCCGTCGGCCGTCGGCGAGCTGTGGATCGGCCCCCGGCCCACGGACATCGCCACCGCGCCCGGTCTGCTCGCCGCGGTGCCCGACCCGCAACGGGTCCGCGCCGACGCAGCCCTGGTCCGGGCGCTGGTCGGCACGGACGCCGAGCTGACCGTCCTCGGGCCGGACGAGGCCCCCGAACTGGCCGACGGGGTCGGCGCGGTGCTGCGGTACGTCGACCCGGCGACCCCGGGACGCGACCATGGCTGACCGTACGGTCGCGCA
The DNA here is from genome assembly GCF_055517075.1 of Micromonospora sp. DSM 43699. Lineage (NCBI taxonomy): Bacteria > Bacillati > Actinomycetota > Actinomycetes > Micromonosporales > Micromonosporaceae > Micromonospora > Micromonospora sp. DSM 43699. The sequence goes on along the minus strand of NZ_JBTMMT010000001.1, from coordinate 191,723 downwards.
CCTGGTGGTGGACCGGTTACGGGCCTGGCGGGTGCCCCGCGTCTTCGGCTGCCCGGGTGACGCCATCGCCCCGGTGGTCGAGGCGGTGGCCGCCGCCGGCGGGGACCCGGAGTTCGTCCCCGCCCGGCACGAGGAGACCGCCGCCTTCATGGCGACCGGACACGCCAAGTTCACCGGCGGCATCGGGGTCTGCCTTGCCACCCAGGGGCCGAGCGCGGTGCACCTGCTCAACGGCCTGTACGACGCGAAGCTGGACAGCCGGCCCGTGGTGGCGATCGTGGGGGAGGACGTCTCCGGCCCCCTGGGCGAGGTGCACGAGGAGATCGGGTTGAGCCGGCTCTTCGGCGACGTGTGCCACCAGTTCGTCCGCTACGGCCGCAGCCCGGCCCAGGTGCCGTCCCTGCTCGACCAGGCGTTCCGGACCGCCGCGGCGACCCGCAGCCCGACCTGCGTGGTGCTGCCCCGGGCGTTGCAGGTCGCGGCCGTACCGGAGCTGGCACCGCACGCGGCGGGGGTGCTCAACGCGACGCCCGGCGAACCGCTGGCCCGGGTGCTGCCGCACCAGGCGGACCTGGACGCCGCCGCGGCGTTGCTCACCGTCGGGCGACGGGTGGCGATCCTGGTCGGGCAGGGTGCCCGTGGTGCGGCGGAGCAGATCGCGGTGCTGGCCGACCGGCTGGGCGCGGGGGTGGCCACCTCGCTGCTGGGCAAGCCGGTGCTCGACGAGCGGTTGCCGTTCCACACCGGGGTGCTCGGCGAGGTGGGCACCCCGGCCGCCGCGCAGCTGATGGGGGGTGCGGACACCCTGCTGCTGGTGGGCACCAACGACCCGTGGACCGACTACCTCCCGCCGCCCGGCCAGGCCCGGACCATCCAGATCGACATCGACGGGCGGCGGATCGGCACCCGGTACCCGGTGGACGTGCCGCTGGTCGGCGACGCCACCGAGACGTTGCGGGCACTGGTGGGTCAGGTCGCCGACCGACCCAACCGGCAGTGGCGGGCCACCGTCGAGGGCTCGGTCGACCGCTGGCGTACGGAGGCTGCCGCCCGCGCCGCCGAGCCGGCCGAGCCGGTCAACCCGCAACTGGTGCTGCACGAGCTCTCCGCCCGGCTGCCCCGTACCGGGGCGGTTGCTGTGGACGTCGGTACGGTGCTCTTCTGGTACGCCCGCCACCTGGCGCTGCCACCCGGGGTCGACGCCCAGCTCTGCGGCACCCTCGGCTCGCCGGGGTGCGCCCTGCCGTACGCGCTCGCCGCGAAGCTGGACCGCCCGGACGCACCGGTGGTCGCCCTGCTCGGCGACGGTGCGATGCAGCTCAACGGGCTCGCCGAGCTGATCACCGTGGCGCACCGCTGGCAGGACTGGGCCGATCCCCGGCTGGTGGTGCTGGTGCTCAACGACCGCGACGACCGCGACCCGGGCACCGGCCGGTGGGTGCCCGGCGTGGCAGCGGCACCACCGCGCCCGGCTGCGGTGACCGGCCGCCGGCCCGACGTGCCGTACGCCGGTTGGGCCCGGCTGCTCGGCCTGCACGGCGTCCGGGTGGACCGGCCGGAGCTGGTCGGCGCGGCCTGGGACGAGGCGCTCGCCGCCGACCGGCCGTGTGTGCTGGAGGCGGTGGTGGACCCGACGGTGCCACGGCGGGTGCCGGAGCCGGCCCTGGCCGACCTGCGGAGCCTGTTCGCCGACGGGGACGCCACCCGACGGATCCGGGACCGGATCATGTCGGCCGAACGGTCGGTCGTCGAGGCCGACGATCTCGTTTAGCCCCCGCCACCAGGGCATCTGACCCCCCGAGGCTCCCGGCGGGGCGTACCGGCTGGCGGTCGACGATTGCGCCCGTCGGTGCGGGATGCCCCGTTTAGACCCCGGAGGGACGGGAAGCCGGGCCGCGTGGTGAGTGAACGGGGCAGGGTGGAGCCGGTGCCGGAGGTGCCGGTGGGAACGACGACGGGCACCGGGCTGGCCGGCGACCGGGTGGTCGCGCCGGGCAGCACCGCGCGGGTGCTGGTGGCCGCCGCCGCCCGGGCGTTGCGCGGGCTGGACTGCGCCGACCTGGGGCCTGCCACGCCGTCGTCCCGGTTCATCGCCGCGCCGGAAGCGGTCCGGAGGGCCGCCGCCACCCGGGCCGCCGGCCGACTGGCGCTCACCGCCGCCCAGGCCGGTGCGGTGGACGGCGAACGGGTGGCCCGGTGGATCGTCGACCAGTACCCCCGGCAGCGGTACCCGGCGGTGGTGCTGGGCTCGCCGCACGCCGCCGCCGTGCACCTGGCGGTGGCGCTCGGGGCGCCCTGGTTGCCCGCCGGGTTCGAGCTGACCGCGCACTGGACCCACGGCGCGGTGGACCGGCCCGCAGCCGCCCTGGACCAGGGTGCCGCGTTCGCCGCCCGGATCCTCGCCGGCAACCCCGACCTGCACGTACGCCAGGTGCACTGCCCGGCCAGCCGGGGCGCGCTGGCCGGCGTGACCGTCAGCCTGCTGGCCCGGTGGCGGGCGCTGCCGGTGGCGTACGCCCGGTTCCTGGCCGACCGGCTGACCTGCGGGTCGGTGGTGCTGCTGGTCGGCGACGTGCGCAGCTGGCCGGTGTCGGACCCCGGGCAGGGGCACAGCTTCCAGCTCGGCTCCCCGACCAGCGGGCTGGAACCGGTGGACTTCCACCCGGACTCGCCCGCCCTGCGTCAGGTGCTCCGGGCGGCCGGCGGGGTCGGGACCGGATGGGAGCCGCCGGCGGTGACCGCCGCCCGCGAACCCGCCGAGCACGGGGTGGAGCCGGATTTCATTCGGGCGCTGGGTCACTGGGCCCGCACCCGGGGGCACGAGCTGCGTCAGGTGCAGGTGCCGCACCCGGGGGCGCTCAGCGCGGCCACCGCCGACCTCTACCGCCGGTGGCTGCGGCGGGCCGGCAAGACCGGTGACCGGTTGGTGGTCGAGTGCGGCCGGTTGCTCGACCCGTGGCAGGTGGTGCGGGCGGGACTGGTGCCGTACTGGTGCGAGAACGCGACCCGGCGCAGCGTGGAGGACGCGGAGTGGTGGCTCGCCGGCAGCGAGCCGTTCAGCTCGGTGGACGTGCTGCCCGAGTCGCCGGGGATGCGGTCACCGGCGTTGGCCGGGCTGCCGCAGTGGCTGGCGGTGGCCGCCTTCGGCCGTCGTCGCCGGGCGCTGGACCGCACCGCAGCCCGGGGCTACCCGGTCGGTTCGGTGGCCACCCGGCGGGCCACCGAGGTGCTGCGCGGGCAGCCGTACGATCTGCCGACCCCGCCGCCGCTGAGCGTGGGGGAAGCGCTGGCCGGGCTGCGCGAGGCGGGCGTGCCGCTGGGGCTGGCCGTGTCCTGACCGGCCCGGTCCGGCCGTTGGGCGGCACCGTCACAGGGGCGGGAAACCGACGCCGGTAACCCGGAAAGGGGACACCCGGGGTGTCCGCGCCGGCCGGCCGGACCCGGCACGCCGAAACATCCTCGCGAACCCGGGGGCGCGTGGTTGAGTACCTGAGGAGCGGGAAGACCGCCCGCCGCGACGGCTCGACCACGCCGCGTGGCGACCGGTCGTCGTCCCCGCGCGGCCGGTGATCCCGGCGCGGCACGTGACCCAACTTCCGACCCGGTGCGTGGTCCCACCACGCGCACGACCGGCTCGATCCGGGCGGGGGACCTTCCTGAGGGAGGCGCGGATGTTCGGACAGACCACCACGACCACACCACCACCACCGACCGAACGGGGTCTGGAGGACCTGGACGCCGCCGCGATGGCGTACGCCGCGCGGATCGCCGGCCTGCCACCGGAGCGCCGGGGCGAGGCGCGCGAGGACCTGGTCCGGTTCGCCCTGCCGTTCGCCGGCCGGCTGGCCCGCCGCTACCGGGGGCGGGGCGAGCCGCTTGAGGACCTGGAGCAGGTGGCCCGGCTCGGCCTGGTCAACGCCGTCGACAGGTACGACCCCGAGCGGGGTTCGTTCACCGCGTACGCGGCGATCACCATCGTCGGGGAGATCAAGCGGCACTTCCGGGACCGCACCTGGGGGGTGCACGTGCCCCGCCGGCTGCGTGACCTGATCCTGGAGGTCGGGCAGGCCACCTCGGCGTTGACAAGTGAGCTGTCCCGGGCGCCGAGCGTGGCCGAGTTGGCGGCCCGGCTGGAGACGCCGGAGGAGGAGATCCTCGCCGCCCTGGAGTCGGCGGCCGGTTACAGCCCGGCCTCGCTCAACGCGCCGGTCGGCGGGGAGAGCTCCGCCGAGTTCGGTGACCTGGTCGGTGAGTCGGACAACGCGTTGGAGTCGGTGGACGACCGGGTGACGGTCAGCGGGCTGCTGCACCGGTTGCCCTGGCGGGAGCGGCGCATCCTGGCGATGCGCTTCTACGGCAACCAGACCCAGGCGGAGATCGCCGCCCGGTTCGGCATCTCGCAGATGCACGTGTCCCGGCTGCTGTCCCGGGCGTTGACCTGGCTGCGGCAGGCGATGCTCGCCGACACCCCGCCGCCGTGGCAGAACGGCACCGCCGAGACGGAGACCGGCCGGAACCGGATCGTGGTCAAACGCACCGCGGAGCGGACCGTGGTGGAGGTCGGGGGCGAGATCGACCGGGACGGCGCGGACCAGTTGCGCCGGACGATGTTGGAGGCGGTCGCCGGGCAGCCCCGCGAGCTGGTGGTGGACCTGGACGGCGCGGGTGGGGTCGACGCCGGTGGCATCGCCGCCCTGGTGGCCGGCCGGGACGCCGCCATCCGGACCGGGGTGCCGGTGCGGTTGACCCGGGTCCGGCCGGCGGTGGGGCGTTCGCTTGCCGCCGCCGGCCTGCCCGCCGCCGTGGACGCCTGAGCGTACGGACGTCGCCGGGCCGGCACCGTCGCACGGTGTCGGCCCGGCGGGCTGCTGTCGTCAGGCGGAGTCGTCGTCCCTGCCGTGCGGGTGCCGCCACCGCTCGGCGCTGCGGGGTTCTCCCCCGGTGTCGGGCTGGTCGGTCTCCGGCGCGTCGGAGTGCGCGAAGCCGGGACGGCGGACGTCCTCCGGCTCGGGCACGTCCACCGGGCGGGCGCCGGACTGTGGCGCAGGTTGGTACGCCACCGCGTCCCCCGCCCCGTGCGCGCCCTCGGCGGCCGGTGACTCGGGGACGTGCCGTTCGTGGTGCAGCTCCTCGTGCAACTCCTGCGGCGGTCGGGTGGTGCGTTGCGGCAGGTCCCGACCGAGGTCGGCGACGTTGGGACCGTACTTCGCGTCGAAGGCGGGGCGCTCGGAGCGGATCCGGGGCATCCGGTCGAAGTTGCGCAGCGGCGGCGGGCAGGTGGTGGCCCATTCCAGGGAGTTGCCGAACCCCCACGGGTCGTCCACCGTCACCAGCGCGCCGTACCGCCAGGACTTCCAGACGTTGTAGAGGAAGAACAGGGTGGACGCGCCGAGCACGAAGGAGCCGACGGTGGAGATCGTGTTGAGCGTGGTGAAGCCGTCGCTGGGCAGGTAGTCGGCGTACCGCCGGGGCATGCCCTCGTCGCCCAGCCAGTGCTGGACCAGGAAGGTGGCGTGGAAGCCGACGAACATGGTCCAGAAGTGCAGCTTGCCGAGCCGTTCGTCGAGCAGCCGGCCGGTCATCTTGGGAAACCAGAAGTAGACCCCGCCGAAGGCGGCGAAGACGATCGTGCCGAACAGCACGTAGTGGAAGTGCGCCACCACGAAGTACGAGTCGGTGACGTGGAAGTCCACCGGCGGGCTGGCCAGCAGCACCCCGGTCAGGCCGCCGAGCAGGAAGGTCACCAGGAAACCGATGGCGAACAGCATCGGCGTCTCGAAGGTGAGCTGCCCCTTCCACATGGTGCCGATCCAGTTGAAGAACTTCACCCCGGTGGGCACCGCGATCAGGTAGCTGAGGAAGCTGAAGAACGGCAGCAGCACCTGACCGGTGGCGAACATGTGGTGCGCCCAGACGGTCATCGACAGCACGGTGATCGCGACGGTGGCCAGCACCAGGCCGGTGTAGCCGAAGATCGGTTTGCGGCTGAAGACCGGAATGATCTCGGTGATGATGCCGAAGAACGGCAGCGCGACGATGTAGACCTCGGGATGGCCGAAGAACCAGAACAGGTGCTGCCAGAGCATCGGTCCGCCGGTCGCCGCGTCGTACACGTGGGCGCCGAGCAGCCGGTCCGCGCCCAACGTCAGCAGCGCGGCGGCCAGCAACGGGAAGACCAGGATCACCAGGACGGCGGTGAGCAGCATGTTCCAGGTGAAGATCGGCATCCGGAACATGGTCATGCCGGGGGCGCGCAGGGTCAGCGTGGTGGTGATCAGGTTGACCGCGCCGAGGATGGTGCCCAGCCCGGAGACGACCAGGCCGACCACCCACAGGTTCGCGCCGACGCCCGGGGAGTTCGTCGCATCGCTGAGCGGGTTGTACGCCGTCCAGCCGAAGTCGGCCGCGCCGCCCGGGGTGAGGTAACCGCCGACGACCATGATGCCGCCGAACAGGTACAGCCAGTACGCGAACGCGTTGAGCCGGGGGAACGCCACGTCCGGCGCGCCGATCTGCAACGGGACGATGTAGTTGCCGAAGGCGAACACCAGCGGGGTGGCGAAGAGCAGCAGCATGATCGTGCCGTGCATGGTGAAGGCCTGGTTGTACTGCTCGGGGGAGAGGAACTGCATCCGGGGCCGGGCCAGTTCGGCCCGGAGGAGCAGCGCGAGCACCCCGCCGATCAGGAAGAACCCGAACGAGGTGCTCAGGTAGAGCAGGCCGATCTGCTTGGCGTCGGTGGTGCCGAGCAGCCGTAGCAGCTTGTTCCCGGGCAGCGCCGGGCGGACCGGGCCGGGAAAGCCGCCGAACCGGGCCGGGGCGAGGATCGCCGGCCCGCGATCTTGTGCGGGTTCCGTGGTTACCCGTCTGGGCATGGCTCTCTCACCCCGTCGTTGACGACAGAAAGGACGGGCGCGGCTACCCGTCCCTGTGCCTATGTAACCAGGCGAGAGGGGGAATTTCGGTCAATTCGCGGGCAGGAGTGCCCAGACCACCTTGCCGTCGGCCAGTGGGGAGCTGCCCCAGCGCTGTGCCATCTCCCGGATCAGCAGCAACCCCCGGCCCCCCTCGGCGGTCAGGCTCGGGCGGCCCGCGCGGGCCGCCGTCCGGCTGCCGTCGGCGACCGCCACCCGCAGGTAGGGCTGGTGCAGGGTCAACGTGATCCGCATCGGGGTGTGGGCGTGTCGCACCACGTTGCCGACCAGTTCGCTGAGCACCAGCGACGCCGGCTCCGCCAGGTGCGGCACGTTCCACCGGGAGCAGGCGTCCCCGACCAGTTCGCGGGCCCGCCGGCAGGCCCCCGCCACCGGCTCCAACCGGGCCCGCAGCCGGGGTGCCGCGGACGCCCCGGCCAGCCGGGTCGCCTCCGCGCAGTCCTGCCGCACCGGCACCACCCGGCAGGTGGTGGAGGTGGCCAGCCAGGCCGCGGCGTCCGGCGGGGGAGAGCAGAGCACCACCGGTACGGCGGGCCAGTCGGCGGCCTGCCGGGCGGTGGCGGCGAAGACCGACAGCGCCAGCCGGTCGGCGACGGTCACCCCGCCCAGGTCGACCACCAGCGCGTCCGGCTGGGTGGTCAGGCAGCGGTCCAGCGCGGTGTGCACGGCGCGCATGGTGCCGAGGTCGAGCGCGCCGGTGAGGCGTACGACGGTCACGGGTGACTCGTCGCGAACCTCGCAGGTGATGCGGCTGACCATGCGGCCCCTCGATTCCGTTCGTGGTGCTGGGCAGATCCGCCAGGTACCCGCGGCCCGGCGGGACGAAACCGGGTCCGGACCGTGACGGTCCGGACCCGGTCAGGGTGGCTACGGGTGGGTCAGACGGGCTGCAGGTGTGGCGCTCGGGCGCCCGCGCGGACCGTCTCGTAGAGGGTGACGTACTTCTGCGCCATCACCGCCGGGGTGAACCGCCCGGCGGCCTCCCGTCGACACTCGTCCGGGTCGAGTCGGCCCGCCGCCAGCAGCAGCTCACCCAGCTCCTCCTCGTCGTCGGTGAGCAGACCGGTGCGCCCGTGCGCGATCAGCTCGGGCAGGCAGCCCCGGCCGGTCGCCACCACCGGCGTGCCCAGCGCCAGCGACTCCACCACGGCGGTCCCACCGGGCTCCTCCCAGCGCAGCGGGAACAGCGACGCCCGCGCCCCGGCCAGCAGGTCGTCGCGCTCCCGACCGGCCACCGTGCCGACCCAGCGGATCAGGTCACCGTCGATGTGCGGGGCCACCTGGTCGTAGAAGAAGCGCACGTCCGGGTTCTGCCGGGCCTCGTCGCCCGCCGCCGCCAGATCCGCCGGCCGGTGGTACGGCCCGACCGGGCCGGCGAGCACCAGCGGCACCCCGGTCCGCCGGGCCAGCCGGGCACCGACGTCCTGGCCCTTGCCCGGGTTGATCCGGCCCAGGATGATCGCGTAGTCGCCCTTGGCCGGCCGGGGCGCCCGGTCGGCGTGCACGGCCAGCGGGGTGGACAGGTGAACGTGCCCGACCGAGTGCTCCCGCAGCGCCCGGGGCGCGCGGGCCAGTTGGGAGGCGGAGACCCCGTTGACCCGGACGCGGGCCCCGGCGGCGAGGTTGCCGTACAGCTCGGGGTGCTTGGCGAGGTCCCAGTGCAGGGTGTGCAGCACCGGCGGGGCGTCCGGTCCCATCGCTGCGAGGGTGGCCAGCCCGACCGCCTCCACGTGGTCGTGCACCAGGTCGATGTCGGCCCGCCCGTGCACCTGCCGGACCACCCCGGCCAGGTGTGCCTGGGCCACTCCGCACACCTGGTTGTACGGCCGTTGCAGGGCCGCGAACTGCCCGTCGTCGAAGACCGAGAACTTCTCGTCCACCGGCAGGGTGCTCGACCCCACGGAGGCCAGCACCACCTTCACCCCGAGCCGACGCAGCTCCGGCACCAGGGTGGCGACGACGTTCTCGATGCCGCCGTAGCCGGGAGGTGGCACGGACAGCCAGGGGCCGGCGTTCATCAGCACGGTGAGGCTCATGACGGGGGTTTCCTCTCGGTGCGGCCGGAGTCGCGGGCGGGCGTCCACCCGCTCGTGGGGCGGCACTGCTTCGGTCGCGGCCGGGGGATCCGTGTGGTCGGTTCGGCTCGGGTGGCCGGTTCGGCTCGGGTGGTCGGCTCGGCGCGTGCGGTCACGCGGCGGCCACCCGCCGGTGCGGCACCCGGTGCCGCAGGTCGGCCAGGGGCGGGCGTTCCTGCACCGAGACGTCGTTGACGACGATTTCCCGGTCCAGGTTGGGCAGCGCCTCCGAGCCGCCCCGACGGAACTGGGTCAGCAGGGTTCCCGGGCTGGTGCCCGGGGCGGCCCAGCCCCGCCGCTGCAACCGCGTCCAGGCGGTGTGCATGATCTGCGCGGACATCCGGCCCAGGGCCGCGGTGTCCTGGTGCCGGTGTTTGCGCTCACCCAGGTCGACCTGGGCGAGTGCGTCCAGGCCGACCAGCTCGAGCAGGTCGATCAGCATGGCCGTCTCGACTCCGTAGCCGGTGACGAACGGCACCCGCTCCAGCACCGTGCGCCGACCGGCGTACTCGCCCGCCAGGGGCTGCACGAAGCCGGCCAGTTCCGGCCAGAACAGGTTCAGCAGCGGCCGGGCCATCAGCTCCGTCACCCGCCCGCCCCCGTCGGCCTCCACGCTGGTCGCCCCGACCAGCGGCCGGTGGTAGAAGCCCTTCACGAACTCGACCGAGGGATCGACAAGCAACGGGCCGATCAGGCCGGTCACGAAGTGCGGCCGGAACTCCCGCAGGTCGGCGTCGACGAAGGCGACGACGTCGCCCCCGGCGGCGGCGAGGCCGGCCCAGAGCGCATCGCCCTTGCCGGTCAGCCGGGGCAGGCCCCGGGTCATCTCGTCCTGACCGACCACCTCCGCCCCGGCGGCCCGGGCCACCTGGGCGGTCCGGTCGGTCGACCGGGAGTCCACCACGATCAGCTCGTCGACCAGCGGAACCCGGTCCATCAGGTGCTCCCGGATCGTCGAGACGATCGCCCCGACGGTGGCCTCCTCGTTGCGGGCGGGAAGCACCACGCTGACCCGGTTCTCCCCCTTGGCCCTCATCAGCCGTAGCGCGGGCCAGTCCTGCGCCGACGTCGTCCGATATGTGGCCCACGCCTCCACGACAGGCGAGACGATCGGTTCTGTATCCCGCACTGGCACAACCCCCCAGATCCTGGCGGAAAACCCGGACGTGGTTTTCCCATCCCCGCTCAATCGCTAACCGGTTATCCCTAACAGCTTGATCACACCGGCTCCACCTGCCGGTTCCGGGCAGGTGAACGCTGTGTTGCGGCCCGGCTCCGGGTTTCGCGGCTTCCCGCCGGGGGGAGTGCTGTCGGCGATGGTCGTGACAGCGTCGAGAGGGCCGATGGAATGCGTACCTGCCGGGTGGGCCTGGTCGGGGCCGGTGGGGTGGCGCAACGCCACGCCCGCGTGCTGGGGAGGTTCACCGACGTGGAAGTGATCGGCGTCACCGACGTGGCCCGGGACGCGGCGACGGAGCTGGCCGCCGCGCACTCCGCCCGGGTCTTCACCGACGTCGACGAGCTGCTGGCCGCCGGCCCGGACGCCGTCTACGTCTGCGTACCCCCGTTCGCGCACGGGCCGGTGGAGGAGGCGGTGATCGCGGCCGGGGTGCCGATGTTCGTGGAGAAGCCGGTGGCGGTCGACCTGGACACCGCCGAGCGGATCGCCGCCCTGGTGCAGGACCGGGGGCTGCTCACCGCCGTCGGGCACCACTGGCGGTACCTGTACGTGGTGGAGCAGGCCCGGCAGCTGCTCGCCGACCGTCCGGTGCGGATGGTCAACGGAGCCTGGCTGGACAAGGTGCCACCGGTGGCGTGGTGGGCGGTGCGGGACCGCTCCGGTGGCCCGGTCGTCGAGCAGGCCGCCCACGTGCTGGACCTGATCCGCGCACTGGTCGGCGAGGCGGTCGAGGTGACCGCGTACGGCGACGGCAGCCCGCCGCCCGTCGACGGCGCCGACATCGACTCGGTGACCGCCGCCACCCTGCGCTTCGCCGACGGGGCGGTGGGCACCCTCTCCGCCGCCTGCGTGCTGGGCTGGAAGCACCGGGCCGGCGTGGAGATCCTCGCCGACGGGCTCGCCCTGTCGCTGGGCGAGGACGGCCTGACGGTCCGCGACGCCGACGGGGAACGCCACCTGCCGGCCGACCCGGACGGTGCCCGGGTCGCCGTCGACCGGGCCTTCGTCGACGCGGTCACCGGGGTCGGCGACGACATCCGGGTGCCGTACGCGGAGGCGCTGCGTACCCAGCGGCTGGCGGTCGCGGTCGCGCAGAGCGCCCGTACCGGCCGTGCCGTCACGCTGCCCACCGGCCCGGCCGCGCTCGCGCCGGTGGTCGGCGGCGTCCCCGGTGCGTCGGCGGGGGTGGCCGTCGATGCGTGACACGGTGGTGGTGGTCAGCGGCCCGGGGCGGGTCGAGGTGGCCGAGCAGGACGCCGGTGAGCTGCGCGACGGCACGATCCGGGTACGGACCCGCTACAGCGGGGTCTCCGCCGGCACGGAGCTGAGCTTCGTCAAGGGCACCAACCCCTACCTCAACGTCACCTTCGACGCCGGCCTCGGCCTGTTCCGACCCGGGGCGGCCAGCACCCCGTACCCGGTGACCCGGCTCGGCTACATGCAGGTCGGCGAGGTGGTGGAGAGCCGCACCCCGGCGATCGCCGTCGGCACCGTCGGCGCGATGACGTACGGCCACCGCACCGGGTACGTCGCCGACCCGCTTGCCGAACGGTTCGTGCCGCTGCCCGACGACCTCGATCCGATGCTCGGCGTCTATGTGGCGCACATGGGTCCGATCTGCGCCAACGGCCTGCTGCACGCCGCCGCCGACCTGTGCGGCACCGACGTGCGCACGCTCGGCGACGGGGTACGCGGCCGGCGGGTGGCGGTGGTCGGCGGTGGCGTGGTCGCCCTGCTCACCGCGCTGTTCGCCAGGCGACACGGTGCCGCCTCGGTGGTGGTGGTCGACCCGACCCCGCAGCGCCGGCAGGTCGCCGAGGCCCTCGGTCTGGAGACCCTCGACCCCGAGGCCGACGACCCCGCCGTGGTGCTCAAGACCCGGTGGAACCACAGCGCCGGCGACCGGGGCGCCGACGTGGTGTTCCAGTGCCGGGGCCAGGACTGGGCGCTGCACCTGGCGCTGCGCCTGCTCCGTCCGCAGGGCACCGTGATCGACCTGGCCTTCTACCAGGGCGGGGCGGACGCCGTCCGGCTCGGCGAGGAATTCCACCACAACGGCCTGGCGCTGCGCTGCGCCCAGATCGGCCGGGTGCCCCGCGGCCTCGCCCCCACCTGGGACCGGGAACGTCTCTCCGCCGAGACGATCGACCTGCTCCGGCAGTACGGCGACCTGATCCGCAAGCACCTGATCTCCGCGGTGGTCCCGTTCGAGGAGGCCCCCACCCTGCTCACCGACCTCGCCGACCGCCGTTGCCAGGAACTCCAGGTGATCCTCACCTGCTGACTTTCGCCCCACCCCCCACATCGGTGCCCCGCGCCGGCCTCGGTGCCCCGCGCCGGCCTCGGTGCCCCGCGCCGGCCTCGGTGATCAAGAGGTTTACGTCAGCGTGGACGATTCTTCTGACGTAAACCTCTTGATCACTGCTGGGAAGGGGAGGCGTCCGACCTTGTTAACCTTGAGCGACGGTGGGAACCATCCGCGGTGAGGCGCTCCCTCGTGGACGGACCCTCGACCTCCTGAGAGAAGCGGCTGCATCATGGACCTGACCGGCGCGCGGTGGCACAAGAGCACGAAGAGCGGCGGCAACGGTGGCAACTGTGTCGAGGTCGCGGGCAACCTTCCCGGCGTCGTCCTGGTGCGGGACACCAAGGACCGGGACGGCGGGGTGCTCGCGTTCGCCCCGGCGGCGTGGCGGGGCTTCGTCGACTTCGCGAGTCGGCGGGGGTCGGCCGGTGCGGCCCGGTGACGGAAGTGCGGGACGTTGAGCCGTAGCGCTCCCCGCCCAGAAGGCGGCGTCAAGATGTCCGCCCACTTCCCGCGTATGTGGGGTTGACGCGGCTACGGAGCCTCAAGATCATGTTGCGATCTGGCGCACTCTCCCCGGCGTGTCGTCTCCCTTTCGGCAACCCGATCATGGGGCGGGGCCCTGCGTACCGTCGCCGTGGGGGAGGGACGGCTTCGCCCCTCCGGCTCCGTGCCGTTGTTCGGAAGGTCGCGCCCAGGGGCGGCCCCTGCCGGGGTCGGCCTCGTTGGTCATCGACGACCGTCAGGCTGGGCCCTGGTCGGCCGCCTGCCTGCCAGCTTCCGGTGTGTCGCCGGCACCCCCCGTTGACCTGCCCGGATGGGCCGGGAACAGGACACCGGGATCGCCACGCGCGGACCGGGCAGCTTTTTTCGGGTTGGTTCGCGTACCGTTGCGGCTCATGGGTGTGTCGCAACGGTTGAAGAGCAGGTTCCGGCGGTTCCTCCAGCGCCCGGGGACGACGGTCGACCTGGCTCCGCTGGAGAAGCTGCTACCGCGGATCGCCGCGCGCGAGGACGAGCTGTCGGCGCTGGACGACGCCGCGCTGACCGAGGCCGCCGGTGCCGCCACGGAGTACGCCGAGATCTGCGCCGTCGGCCGCGAGGCCGCCCGACGCGGCCTCGACCAGCGGCCGTACGACGTGCAGCTGCTCGGCGCGATGGCGCTGCTGTCGGGCAAGGTCGCCGAGATGGCCACCGGTGAGGGCAAGACGCTGACCGCCACCATCGCCGCCTACGGGCACGTCCGGCTGGGCAACGGCCCGGTGCACGTGCTCACCGTCAACGACTACCTGGCCCGCCGGGACGCCGAGTGGATGACGCCTGTCTACCGGCTGCTCGGGCTGACCGTGGGCTGGGTCAACGAGGCGTCCACACCGGCCGAGCGCCGGACGGCGTACGGCTGCGACGTCACCTACGTCTCGGTCAGCGAGGCCGGCTTCGACTTCCTCCGCGACCAGCTCGTCACCGACCTCGCCGACCGGGTGCAGCCGCCGCTGGCCACCGCCGTGGTCGACGAGGCCGACTCGATCCTGATCGACGAGGCCCGGGTGCCGATGGTGCTTGCCGGTTCCGTCACCGGCGAGCAGGATCCGGTGCACGCCGCCGCCGCGCTGGTGCGTGGCCTGCGCAAGGGGAAGCACTACACGGTCGCCGAGGACGGCCGCAGCGTCGCCTTCACCACCGAGGGCCTGGCCGCCGTCGAGGCCAAGCTGGGCGACATCGACCTGTACGACACCGAGCACGTCGGGCAGCTCTCCGCGGTCAACGTGGCGCTGCACGCGCACTCCCTGCTGCACCGCGACGTCGACTACATCGTGCGGGACGGCTCGGTGGAGCTGATCGACGAGATGCGCGGCCGGGTGGCCCAGCGCCGTCGCTGGCCGGACGGTCTCCAGGCCGCCGTGGAGGCCAAGGAGGGCCTGGACGCCACCGCCGAGGGTGAGGTGCTGGGCACCATCGCCGTGCAGGCGTACATCGGCCTCTATCCCAAGCTGTGCGGCATGACGGCGACCGCGGTGCTGGTCGGTGACCAGCTCCGGGAGTTCTTCGACCTCGAGGTGGCGGTGATCCCGCCGAACACCCCCTGCGTCCGGGAGGACGAGCCGGACCGGATCTACGCGACCCGGGCCGAGAAGGAGGAGGCGCTGGTCGACGAGATCCGGCGCTGCCACGAGGCGGGCCGCCCGGTGCTTGTCGGCACGCTCGACGTGAAGGAGTCCGAGGGGCTCGCCGCCGGCCTGCACGCCGCCGGGGTGCCGTGCGTGGTGCTCAACGCCAAGAACGACGACGAGGAAGCGGCGATCATCGCCGAGGCCGGCGCGTACGGCGCGGTGACCGTCTCCACCCAGATGGCCGGTCGGGGCGTGGACATCCGGCTCGGCGGCAGCGGGCAGGTCGACCAGGAGCGGGTGGCCGAACTGGGCGGGCTCTACGTCATCGGCAGCGGCCGGCACGACAGCCGCCGGGTCGACGACCAGCTGCGCGGCCGGGCCGGCCGGCAGGGTGACCCGGGCGGCTCGGTCTTCTTCGTCAGCCTGGAGGACGACCTCGTCGTCCGGCACGCCGGCGACACCATCCCGGCCTCGCCCCGGATGAACGCCGACGGCCTGGTCACCGACGAGCAGGTCGACTACGCGGTGGAGCACGCCCAGCGGGTCGCCGAGGGCGTCAACCACGAGATCCACCGCAACACCTGGCGTTACAGCGTGGTGATCGAGCAGCAGCGGATCGCCCTGGCCGAGCGCCGGGAGCGGCTGCTGACCTCCGACGTGGCCGCGCTGATGCTGCTCGACCGGATGCCGGACAAGGCCGGTGAGATGGACGAGGACCTGCTCGCCCGGGTGGCCCGGTCGATCGCGCTCTACCACACCGACCGGCTCTGGGCGGAGCACCTGGCCGAGCTCTCCGAGGTGCGCGAGGGCGTACACCTGCGGGCGCTGGGCCGGCTCGACCCGCTGGACGAGTTCCACCGGGCAGCGGTGCCGGCGTTCACCAACCTCATCCCGGAGATCGAGACGCGCACCCTGGCCACCTTCGAGGAGACCGAGTTCGACGAGGACTGGGAGCCGGACGCCGCCAAGCTGGTCCGGCCCAGTGCCACCTGGACGTACCTGGTGCACGACAACCCGTTCGGCTCGGAGCTGGACCGGCTGATCGCCTCGGTCGGCCGCCGGCTCGCCGCAGCCCGCTGAGCGTCACCGGAACCCCTCCGGGTCGGTCCGGGCCCGGAGGGGTTCCTTTACGCGGTTTGGATGCGGTTTTGCGAGGGTAATAGCCCGGGGCTCACGATTCGGGGAGAGATCACGACGATGACACAGGCGACGACGCCGGTGACGGGCAGCAGGTGCGCTACGGAGCCTGTGGTGCGGTGAGACTGGGCATGCGGGAGCTGACGATCGACACGCTCGGGGTACTGGAGACGGCCGCCCTGTTGCGGGAGTTGACCGCTGCGCTGATCGCGGTCGACGACTTCGACGAGGCACTGACCGAGCTGGTCCGGGTCACCGGGGATGCCGTACCGGGGGTGGTCTGGTGCGGTTTCACCGCACTGCGGGCCGGGGAGCCCGCCGGGGTGGCCGCCTCCGACCCCCGGCTGGCCGAGCTGGACGACCTGGGGCACGGGGCCGAATCGCCCGCGATGAGCGCGATCAGCCGGCGCGAGATGATCATCGCGGCGGATCTCACCACCGAGGAACGTTGGTCGGCCTGGACCGACCGGGCCCGTGGGCTCGGCGTACGAGGGGTGATCTCGGCCCCGGTGGACGTCGACGAGCAGGCGGTCGGCTCGATCAACCTGTACGCCGACCGGGCCGGAACGCTCGGCACCCGGCACCAGCTCACCGCGATGCTCCTCGCCGAGCACGCCGGGCTGCTGCTGGCTGCCGTCCGGGACCGGGCCAGGCGGGCCGAGCTGGCCGGTGAGCGCGATGGTGCGCTGCTCGGCGAGAACGTGGTCGGTCAGGCCGTCGGAGTGATCATGACGCAGCGGGGATGTCCGGCGCCGGAGGCCCTCGACGTGCTGCGCAGCGCCGCGTCCTCACTGGACATCCCGTTGCGGGAGGTGGCGGAACGGTTGGTCACCACCGTCTCCCGTCCCCGCGAATCCTGACCGGCCGGACGGCCCTCACCTTTCGGTGTCGTTTCTCCCCGGCCCCGCGAATCCCGGCCCGATCGTTTCGTCGCACCGGCCCCCGGGTAGCACCCTGGACCGGTGAGCTGAGCCGAGCCTGGGGAGGAACCGATGGAGAGCCGCCTGAGGGTGCAGGGGCATCCCATCCAACCGATGCTTGTGACGTTCCCGTTCGGACTCTTCGTCAGCGCCACCGTCTTCGATCTGGCCGACGTGGCGGGCGGCCCGGCCTTCCTCGGTGAGGTCGGCTACTGGACGGCGATCGCCGCACTGGTGGCCGCCGGGCTCGCCGCAGTGGCCGGCATGATCGACCTCTGGGACGTACGGCCGGGCCCGCACCGCCGCACCATGGTCACCTTCAACATGGTCAACGCGGGCATGGCGGCGCTCTTCCTGCTGGCCTGCCTGATCCGGGCGGACGCCCCGCAGCGCGGCGCAACCGGGATGCTGCTGGCGACCGAGTTGGTCGCCCTGGCGGTCGGTGGGGTCGGCGTCGGGCTGGGCGCCCGGCTGATGCGCCAGTTCGAGTCCGGCCGGCGGGAGCCCGTCGGCTTCGACACCCTCGACGGCGTGCCGGCCGGTTCCACGGTGGAGATCCTCCGCCCCACCCCCTGAGCCTCCGCCCGAACCCCTGGGTCTTTGTCCGACCCCTCGTCGTCACCCTCGGGGAGCCGCCCGTGGGCCCGCAGAGCGTTTCACCCGCCGAGGGGAGCCGCTCTGCGGCGATCCGGGGTGGATCGTCGCGCGCGGGTTATCGGGTTGCCGGTCGCGGGCCGCTGCCGCAGGGTGGGCGGATGGCCGAACGCAGTGCTGCCGAGTTGATCGCCGAGGCGACTGCCGCTCCCGTGGACGGCTGGGGTTTCGGCTGGCTGGACGGGCGGGCGACCGAGGAACGTCCGCCGTGGGGATACGCCCGCCAGGTGGCCGACCGGATGGCGACGGCCGGCGCGGCGTTGGACATCGACACCGGCGGCGGCGAGGTGCTCGCCGAGGTGCCGCAGCCGCCTGCGCTGCTGGTCGCCACCGAGGCGTGGCCCCCGAACGTCGGGGTCGCCCGGCGGACGCTGCGCCGGGTGGGTGGCCGGGTGGTCCAGGTCGGCCCCGGCTCCCGCCTGCCGTTCCGCGACGCCGCCTTCGACCTGGTGACCAGCCGGCATCCGGTGGACACCGGGTGGGCGGAGGTCGCCCGGGTACTGCGGCCCGGTGGGTGCTACCTGTCCCAGCAGATCGGCGCGGGCACCATGCGGGAGCTGAGCGAGGCGGTACTGGGGCTGCTGCCGCCGCCGGCCACCCGGCACACCGCCCAGGCGGTCGCCGCCGCCCGGGCCGCCGGCCTCGACGTGGTACGCCTGGAACGGGCCACCCTGCGGGCGGTGTTCCACGACATCGGCGCGGTGGTCTGGTTCCTGCGCAAGGTGGTCTGGACCGTGCCGGACTTCGACGTGGACCGGTACCGCCCACAGCTCGAACGGCTGCACACCCGGATCCGGGCCGAGGGCGTGTTCGTCGCCCATTCCCGACGCTTCCTGATCGAGGCGGTCAGACCGACGACGAGGGACGCGTCCGGGTCGGCCTGACCGGCCCTCGCCGGCTGCTCGGTGAGGGGTCCCGGAGTGGCGGGTCAGCGGGTGGCGAGCAGGGTGAGCATCTCCGGCAGGTCGAAGAAGCGGGCCGTCTCCACCGCCGACGGGGTGCCGTGGTCCGGGTCGGCTCCGGCGTCGAGCAGCGCCCGTACCGTCTCGGCGTGGCGTCGGAACACCGCCGCGGCGAGCGCGGTCTGCCCCCGGTCGTTGACCCGCGTGTGGTCCGCGCCCCGGGCCAGCAGCGCCGCGACGGTCTCCGGGTGGGTGTGGTACGCGGCCAGGATGAGCAGCGTGTCGCCCTTGTCGTTGGTCATGTTCACCGGCAACCCGGCGTCGACGTGGCCGCTGAGTTCCGCTGCCTCACCCGTCCGGGCCAGGTCGAACATCCGGTGGGCGAAGGCCAGTGTCTCGGCGTCGAACTCCTCGGTCACCGGTCCAGCCTAGAGGTCCGGGCACGGGCGGGGTGGCACCGACCGAAGAGGGCAGGGACATCACGCCGGTGGAGGGATCGCGTGGCACGGCGCTGGCGCACTCCGCGTCCCAGTATCCGGTATTACCTACTAAACCTATAGGCTTTACCGTCTAGAGTGTCTTCGGACGCATCACACGGGAGTAGCCATGACCAGCATCCTCGCCACCGACCTGCTCGCCGTCGCCGGCCGGTACGCCGATCCGGCCACCTGGGCGGTGCCACTGCGCTTCGACCCCACCGAGCGTTGGTACGCCCGGCTCGCCTCGACCGGCGAGTACGAGGTCTGGGCGTTGAGCTGGCTGCCCGGCCAGGGCACCGACCTGCACGACCACGGCGGCTCCTCAGGTGCCTTCCTGGTCGTCGCCGGGGAGCTGATCGAGCGGACGGTCTCCGGTGGGCGGCTACGCCCACACCGCCTCACCGCCGGGGCGAGTCGCCGGTTCGGCCCTCGACACGTGCACGAGGTGACCAACCGGGGGGACCAACCGGCGGTCAGCGTGCACGTCTACCGACCCGCACTGCGCCACATGACCCGTTACCACCTCGTCGACGGCCGGCTCGAGGTCGCCGAGGTGGCCCTGGCCGGTGTCTCCTGGTGACACCGGCCGTTCCCGTTTCCTCGCCCGTCGGCTCGCCCATGGAAGGACCGCGACGATGCCGCAGCACCCCACCCGTACCGAGAGCTGTCCGGCCCCACCACCGGGCTCGCGCGGCATCGACGAGATCCTCGCCGAGGCCCGCACCCGACTGCGTCGGCTCGACCCCGAGCAGGCGCACCTGGCCCACCGGGGCGGGGCGTTGATCGTCGACATCCGGCCGGCCGCCCAGCGTGCCGCCCACGGCACCGTACCGGGCGCTCTGGTGATCGAACGCAACGTGCTGGAGTGGCGGCTCGACCCGCGCTGCCCGGCCCGGCTGCCCCAGGCGGTCGGGTACGACCTGCCGGTGCTGGTGATCTGCCAGGAGGGCTACACCTCGTCGCTGGCCGCCGCCGCGTTGCAGGACCTCGGCCTGCACCGGGCCACCGACGTGGTGGGCGGCTTCGTCGCCTGGCGGATCGCCGGCCTGCCGACCCTGGGTCCGACGCCGTCGCACCGTTCCCCGTCCCTCGCGCCGCCGGTGACCGCCGGCCGGACGCCGCACTGACCGTCGCGCCCCACCGGGCGTGGCGGACGCACCGCCACACAGGAGGCTCCCATGTCCCTCGTCGCCCTCACCGCGCGTCCGCATCCGCCGGGCCGCCCCGACCGGGTGGCGCCGGGCCGGCCCCGGTCCACGCCGTCGCTGACCATCACCCTCGACCTGACCGCCGGGCCGCTGACGCCCAGGCTGGCCCGCCTGGTCGACCTGCTCGGCGAACTGGCCGAGACGGGGGAGGGGGTGGTCCGGCTGAGCGAGCCGACCGCGCCGCGCCTGTTGTCGTCGTTGCCGACCCCGCGCCCGACGCCGACCGGCGGGGAGCCGACACCGGCCACGGACCATCCGGAGACCCTGCGGATCCTCGTCGGCACCCGGGTGGTGCGCCAGGGTGACCGGGAGATCCCGCTCACCCGCATCGAGTTCGACCTGCTGCTCTTCCTCGCCGAGCATCCGCACCGGGTCTTCACCCGGCTCCAACTGCTCGCCAGCGTCTGGGGGTACGAACATGCCGTCGTCCGCACGGTGGACGTGCACGTCCGCCGGCTGCGCGCCAAGCTCGGCGCGGAGGCCCCCCTGGTGACCACCGTGTACGGGGTGGGCTACCGGCTCGCCGACGAGGCGAGGGTGCGGGTCGACCGCTTCCGTTGACCACGGCACCATCGCGCGACGCACCCGGCTCGTCCGACCGGGTGCGTCGCGTCGTGTCGGCCGTGGTGCGACGGGCGGGCACCCCCGTACCGGGGCGGTGCGGCGCTTCTGCTGTAATCATCTGGCTCGTACGCAGAGCGAGGGATCGGCTGCGAACTGTTCGTCAATTGTCACATTCATGCAACGCGGTCGCCCCTTGACCCTCGTCCAGGGGCCGGGAAGCATCGATGCAGCGGCGTCCCGGGCCGTGGGAGATACCCGGACCAGCCCAAGGAGGACCATGTCGGTCAGCCCCGCATCGTCGCGCGCCGGATGGCATACGTCCCAACCCTCGGTCCCCGGTCGACCCCCCGGCGGCCAGCGCCGCCCCGCCACCGCCACCGCCGCCCCCGTGCTCACCGTGACCCTGTCCATCCCGCTGGCCAGCGAGGAGTCGCTCACCCCGCCGGCCCGCCGGCTGTTGGAGGCGGCCCGGGAGATGCTGGAACGTGGGGAGGGCACCGTCGCCACCACAGGTGTCCCCGCCGAACGGCGAGCCGACCAGCCCCCGGCCGGGCGGTCCCCGGGCCGCACCCTCGCGGCCACCATCCCGATGCTGCACATCCTGGCCTCCTCCCGTTCGGTGCTGCGCGACGGCGAGCCGCTGCCGCTGACCCGGCTGGAGTTCGACCTGCTGCTGCACCTGGTGGCCCACCCCCGGCGGGTGTTCACCCGGCTGCAACTACTCAACGCGGTGTGGGGCTACGAGCACGCCGGGGTGCGCACGGTCGACGTGCACGTACGTCGGCTGCGTGGCAAGGTCGGCGTCGACGTCCCGCTGGTGACCACGGTCTACGGGGTGGGCTACCGGCTCGCCGACGACGCCCGGGTCACTGTGGACCGCACCGGCTGAAACCCTCGCCCGAAGGCGCGTTCGACCGCCCGTCGAGCAGGCCGCCCGGGTCGGCTGCCGGCCCGCGGGGCACCATGGTCGGATGCGCGTCCGCCCGATCTCGCCCGACCGGCTCGTCGCCGAGCTGACCGAACGGCTCCTCGCGGTCGGGTCCGTTCCCACCCCCGACGGGTCCGCTCCGCCCGCCCACCTGCGGGTCGCCGTCGACGGCCCACCCGCCGCCGCCCCCGACCGGCTCGCCGACGCGCTGATCGACCCGCTGCGCGCCCGCGGTCGCCCGGCGCTGCACCTGCGCGCCGGGGACTTCCTCCGGCCCGCCTCCGTGCGCTACGAATTCGGCCGGACCAACCCCGACGCCTACTACGAGGGCTGGACGGACGAGGCCGGCCTGCGCCGGGAGGCGCTCGACCCGGCCGGCCCCGGCGGCACCGGGCGGGTGCTCCCCTCGCTCTGGGACGCCGGGGCGGACCGGGCCAGCCGGGCGGCCTACCAGGAGCTGTCGCCGGGCACGGTGTTGTTGGTCAGCGGGGCGTTGCTGCTCGGTGGCGGGCTGCCCTTCGACCTCACCGTGCACCTGGCCCTCTCACCGGCGGCGCTGGCCCGACGCACCGATCCGGCCCACCGGTGGACCCTGCCGGCCTTCGCCCGGTACGCGGACGAGGTCGTCCCGGCGTCCTTCGCCGACGTGGTGGTCCGGGTCGACGACCCGCGCCACCCGGCACTGGTGCAGCGGGACGACACCGACGGCTGAGCCCGGCCGTCCGGTCGGCGTCGAGGCCGGAGAATCCGGCGGTTTGCCGGGCCGCAACTGTGGGTACTCGCCCGGCTCACAGGGCACGGATGATCTCGCCGTGCCGTCCGCGTCCGGGGCATGCCCACCCGCGCGCCAGGCCCAGGAAAGGCAGGCAGCGATGCTCGTCCACGACACCGTCGGCACCGACCGCACCGCGGCGGAGGCCGACCAGATCCGGACTGCCCTGCGGGCCCGCTACGCCGAGCTGTCCGCGGAGTACGAGCAGGCCGTCGCGCAGAGCCAGGTGCTGCGGCTGGTGGAGGTCGGCGACACCGCCGGCGACGACCAGGCCGACAGCGGCACCAAGACCGCCGAGCGCGACACCGCCCAGTCCCTGCTGCGCACCATCCTCGACCGCCGGGCCCAGTTCGAGCACGCCCTGACCCGGTTGGACGAGGGCAGCTACGGTTTCTGCGAGCGCTGCACGGCGCCGATCCCGGTGGAACGGCTGGAGATCTTCCCGGCGGCCACCGCCTGCGTGAGCTGCAAGCAGAACCGGGAGCGGCGGGCCGCCTGAGCGGTGGCCGATCGTCGCCGCCACTTCTTCCCAAGTGGGTGGATCGTGGCCGGGCCGTTCCGGTCCGGTCAGGTCAGGTCAGGTCGCACGGTCCGGTCAGGTCGGACGGTCACCTCTCAAGGGCCGGCCATGTCTCACCCCGTCAGGGTGAGGGCGGCTCATCCTGACGACGCGCAGCATGGGTGGTGCCGGCCGGGTCATCCGGCCGGGACACAGTCTGGCCGTGCACGCGGCCGGGACACATCGGGCACGGAGGTGACCGAGATGGCGGTACGGGTGGTGGCGGATCCACGACGGGGCGCGGTGCTGCACGTCGTCGGTACGGGTGGGGACACCCGTCGACCGGAGCGGACCGGCCGGACAGGCAGTCCGGCCCGACAGGAGCGGGGCCCGTCGGGGCCGCCCCGACGCGCCGAGGACCGGCGATGGACCGGCGATCCGAAGGCCGGGGGGTGACCTGATGGCGGAGCAACTGATGTCGGCATTCGAGTCTTCCGTGGACAAGACCAACCTGATCCTCAAGGACATCGAGCAGGCGTACGGCTGGCCCCGGGCGCGACGTAACCAGTCGTACGCGGCGTTGCGCACGGTGCTGCACCTGCTGCGTGACCGGATGACCGTGCAGGAGTGCGCGGAGTTCGCCGCCCAGTTGCCGGTGCTGGTCCGGGGGATCTACTTCGACGGTTGGCAGCCGGAGAACGTGCCGGTCAAGTTGAACCGGGACGACTTCCTCTACGAGATCCGGCAGGGCTTCCCGTACGACGTCGAGGGCGGCCCGGAACGGGTGGCGCAGGTGGTGCTGGACACCCTGCGTCGGCACGTCACCCAGGGCGAGTGGCAGGACGTGAAGTCCGGCATGCCCCGGGACCTGCAACAACTGATTCCCTGACCCGGGCGGGCGGGACCTCCCGGCCTCAGACCCGACGATCCGTTCCCGCACCTCGGGCGGGCCGGATACGGTGTGGTTAGAGAAGATCGTATGGGGGGTACCACCCGCCTGACAGACCCCGCCCCGCGGCGGGGCGGCACACCCGAGGGAGCACCCATGGCACTGAACGACGACGACATCCAGACCACCAGCGGCGGCGGCCTCGAGGGACCGGCCGACGGTGGCGCGACCCCGGGGCAGCACGACGGTGGTGCCGACGGCGGTGCGGAGGGTCCGGCCGACGGCGGGGCCACGCCCGGTCAGCACGACGGTGGCGCTGACGGCGGTGCGGAGGGTCCGGCCGACGGCGGGGCCACGCCCGGTCAGCACGACGGTGGCGCCGACGGCGGTGCCGAGGGTCCGGCCGACGGCGGCGCGACCCCGGGTCAGCACGACGGTGGCGCCGACGGCAGCGCCCGCTGACCGACACCGTGACGACCATCGACCCGCCGGGCGGCCACCGCCGCCCGGCGGTCCCGTCGGCCCCGACCCGGGCGCTGGCCCGTTGCGTCAGCGTCGAGCCGGCCAAGTTCGCCGCCGCCCACTGGGGCCGCGCGCCGCTGCTGTCGCGGGCCGCCGAGCTGCCCAACGCCGACGGCTTCGTCGACCTACTGAGCCCCGACGACGCCGACGAACTGCTCAGCCGGCGTGGTCTGCGTACCCCGTTCCTGCGGGTGGCGAAGGACGGCCAGCTGGTGCCGACGGCCCGGTTCACCGGCGGCGGCGGGGCGGGCGCGGAGATCGGCGACCAGGTCCGCGACGAGCGCATCCTGGAGCTGTACGCCGGCGGCGCGACCCTGGTGCTCCAGGGGCTGCACCGGCTCTGGCCCGCCCTGATCGACTTCGCCCGTGACCTGGGCACCGCGCTGACGCAACCGTTGCAGGTCAACGCCTACCTCACCCCGCCTGGCAGTCAGGGCTTCGCCACCCACTACGACACCCACGACGTCTTCGTGCTCCAGGTCGACGGTCGCAAGCACTGGCGGATCCACCCGCCGGTGCTCGCCGACCCGCTGGAGAAGCAGCCCTGGGGTGGCCGGGCCGACGAGGTGTCCGCCACCGCCGACGGGCCGCCCGCACTCGACGTGGTCCTCGACCCCGGCGATGCTCTCTACCTGCCGCGTGGCTGGCTGCACAGCGCCCAGGCGCAGGAGTCCCGCTCGCTGCACCTGACCGTCGGCATCCGCGCGCTGACCCGGTACGCCCTGGTCGAGGAGCTGCTGGCGCTGGCCGCCGAGGATCCCCGGCTGCGGGCCGGGTTGCCCTTCGGCACCGACGTCGCCGACCCCGACGCCATCGAGCCGGAGCTGACCGAGACGGTGGAGGCGCTGCGCGACTGGCTGCTCCGGGCCGACCCGGTCGCGGTCGCCGCCCGGCTGCGTGACCGGGTCTGGTCGGCGGCCCGCCCGGCCCCGATCCGCCCGCTCGCCCAGGCCGCCGCGCTCGCCGACCTCACCGCCGACAGCCGGATCGCCTCCCGGGACGGGCTGCGCTGGCAGCTCACCGCCGCCGCCGACCGGGTGGCGCTGCGGTTGGCCGACCGCACCATCACCCTGCCCGCGCAGTGTGCCCCGGCGCTGCGCGCCCTGCTCGGCTCCACCGGCCTGCGGGTGGGCGACCTGCCCGGTCTCGACGACGACACCGACCGGCTGGTGCTGGCCCGCCGCCTGCTGCGCGAGGCGGTCGCCGTCCCGGCCTGAGCGCCCGCGCGCGCTCAGCGGGCCGACACCAGCAGCAGCACCGTGGTAAGAAGCCCGGCGACCAGGACGATCGCCAGCGGGCGGGGACCGAGCAGCGCGTGCCGCCGATCCGCCAGCCGCTTCGCCGGCGCCAGCCCGGCCACCGGGCCGAGCAGCGTCACCACCAGCGCCAGCACCGGCATTCCCACCGCCAGGTCGCCGCCGTGCCGCTGGCCGACCGCGCGGGCGGCGGCCCCGAGGGCGTACGCGACGACTGCCCCGGCCACCCCGCAGAGGGCGAGCAGCGGGTTCACCGACCCCGGCAGCTCACCGCGCTGACCGGTGCGGTCCAGCAGCTCGCGTACCCCGTGCAGCAGCGGCACCGGGTCGCCTGTGACGTCCCGGGCCGGTCCCGGCGGGTCACCGAGTCGGCGGGTGCCGAGCCGGGAACGCAGCTCGGCCCAGAGGTGACCCACCTCGGCGTCGACCCGTTCCAGCAGCGACCGGGCGTCGGTCACCTCCTGCTCGGCGTCGTGGAGCTGGGCGACGGCCTGGTGCACGGCCCGTTCGGCGGCGGTGCACTGCTGGTCGTGCCAGGCCTGCGCCTCGGCCCGCTGGGCGGCCACCCGACCGGTCAGCTCGGCGAGCCGGCGGACGTGGGCGGCGTAGGTGTCACTGGCGACCGGTTCGTTCATCGGGACGGACCATAGGGGATGATCACCTGTCCGGTGCGGTGCACCGCCCGGTCGAAGAAGAGCCCGCGCCACGGACGCGGGTACCAGTCCGGCCCGCCGGAGCCCGGGTAGAGCGCCGAGCCCAGCTCGCCGCCCTGCACGTCCAGGGCCACCCAGGCGCCGATCTGGTCGGTCCGGGCCGCCGGCCCACCAAGGTCCGCCCGCATCCGGGCCACCCCGCGCCACCAGGCCAACACGTGGGTACGCCGTTCCGGCCCGTCGTGCAGGATCCGGCGCAGCCGGTCCAGGCCGGTCGATCCGGGCGAGCCGGTCGCCAACGCCCCGGCCGCCGCGTCGACGGCGAACAACAGCAGGTAGTGCGGGGTGCTCGGGGTGCCCGGTCGGGTCAGCGTGGTCGCCGTCTCGGCCATCAGCTCGGCGACGGTCTCCTCGTCGTACCAGGCGGCGTCGTCGGCGAGGTCCTCGTAGAGGGCGCGGGCCGCCGGGTCGGCGTCCGGGTCGAGGCAGGCGATGGAGAACCGGGCGCTGCCGGGGCGGTGCTGCCGGGCCAGCGAGCGGGCGGCGGCGTCGAGCACCGCGCACGCCTCGTCGACCCGGGTGCCGAGGACCGCGAGGTTGCGGCCGGGCGCCCGGGGCAACCGCAGCGCCGCCGACCGGGACTGCACGTCGATGATCTCCCCGAGGACGGCGACCGGGCCGCGCGGCCCGAGGTCGTTCTGCGGTGGGGTGAGGGCCCGGAAGTCGGGGGCCTCGGCGAGGCGGGGGATGGCGTCACCGTCGAAGAGCCGGGCCGGGGCGGCGTCGGCCGGGCGCATCCGCCACAGCCGGTGCTGCAGATCGCTCCAGGTCTCCCAGTCGCTGGCCGACGGGATCCTGGCCACCTGGTTGCCCTCGGTCATGCCCGACTCGGCGTTGACCACCGCGTGGTGCCGGGGCAGCGCCTGCGCGGCGTCGTTGCGCTCGGCGAGGATGCGCAGCGCCTTGGGCAGCGCGATCCGCAGGGTGAACTGGGCGACCAGGGCGGGCCGTCCCCACAGCGCCTCGATGCCCCGGACGTCCTGCGAGGCGAGCACCAGGTGGATGCCCTGCGAGCGGCCCCGCCGGGCCAGGTCCTCCAGCAGGTCGGCGGCCTCCCGGGCCACCACGTCCCGGCCGGCGAGCAGCGCCTGGAACTCGTCGACCACCGCGACGATCCGGGGCCAGTGCCCGGTCGGGTCCACCGCCCGCAGCTCGGCCAGCTTGGTCACCTCGTGCTTCTTGGCCGCGTCGGCCCGGCGGCGCAGCTCCTCGGCGAGGAACCGCAGCAGGGCCAGGCCGAACTCCCGGTCGGTGTTCACGTTGATCCCGACCAACCGCATGTGCGGCAGCCAGCTCGGGTCGCGGCGGCCCTGCGCGAACCGGGCGAAGGACACGCCCTCCTTGAAGTCGAGCAGATAGAACTCCAGCTCGGCGGGGGAGTAGCGGGCGGCCAGCGCACCGATCCAGGCGAAGATGAGGTTGGTCTTGCCGGTGCCGGACGGTCCGCCGATCAGCGCGTGCGGAGGATAGTCGCCGAGGGTCAGCAGCACCGGACGGCCGTGCGGTCCCTCGCCGATGGGCGCGGTCAGCCCGTGCGCCGAGTCGTCCTTCCACATCTGCTCCGGCGGGGGGAGCAGGTCGGTGAAGGGCGTCGGCGGCGGGCCGGCGTTGACCCGGGCGGCGACCTCCCGGCAGGTCTCGGTGACCAGGGTGGCCGGTGGGGGCGGGTCGAGGCGTACGGGTGGGCCGGGTGGTGCGCCGATGCGGGCCTCGCCCGGCCCGGTGCGGATCCGGGTGAGGCTCGGGTCGTCGGGCAGGTCGATGCCGCGTACCACCAGGTGCACCCCGCAGGCCGCGCCGGTGCGGACCACCCGGTCGAGCTGGCCGCGCTCGTGTCGGGACAGCTCGTCCCCGCCGAGCAGCACCGCCACCCGCCACGGTTCGGGTCGCCGGCCGGTCGCCACGGCCAGGGCGCGCAGCGAGCCGTACTCGCCGGCCAGCACCGTCTCGTTGATCCGGCGGATCTGCTCCACCAGGTCGTCGAGGAGCCGGGCCAGGCCACCCGGCCCGACGAAGGTGAGCAGCCCGGCGGTGCCGAGCGGAGCGAAGCCGGCCAGCCCGCCGCCGAGATGTTCGGGGTCGTAGCCGTAGAGCCGTACCGCGCCCGGGTCGGCCCGGCCGACGCCGCGCAGCAGCAGCGCCGACACCACCGCGTCGGCGCCCTCCCGGTCGTCACCGTGCAGCTGCACGTGACCGGCGTCGAGCAGGGGCACCAGCGCCGGGACCGGTTCCGCGCCGGGGATCCGTAGGGCGCCGACGCGCAGCGGCCCGGGGCTCTCGCCCCGTCCGGCCGGGGTGACCTGCCACCCCGACCAGGGCGCGGAGGCCGCGCCGGGGGCCTCCCGACGGGCGGCCTCGGTCGCCCGGTGGGCCAGTTCGGCGAGCCGCGCGGCATGTCGCCTGTCGATGTCGGCCAGCCGTCGGTCGCGTTCGGCGCCCACCCGCTCGGGCACCGTCGCGGCGGCCCGCCGGACCCGGGTCAGCCGGTCCCGGGCGGCGGTCAGCTCCGACTCGGCCGTGGCGAGCCGGCCACGGGTGACGCCGAGCGCCTCGGAGAGCATCCCCCGCACCCGCGCCGCCAACTGGGTACGCAGGTCAGCCATGGGGCCTACCGTCCGACCACGGACCCGTCCGGCGGGCAGCGGTGGGCTCGGCCCGGGGCGGTGGGCTCGGCTCGGGGCGGCGGCGCGGGGCCGGTTCGGGCCGACGCGG
The DNA here is from genome assembly GCF_055517075.1 of Micromonospora sp. DSM 43699. Classification (NCBI taxonomy): domain Bacteria; kingdom Bacillati; phylum Actinomycetota; class Actinomycetes; order Micromonosporales; family Micromonosporaceae; genus Micromonospora; species Micromonospora sp. DSM 43699. Next base: position 162,962 of record NZ_JBTMMT010000001.1, on the reverse strand, counting down.
TGGGCGTGAGTCGGTGTGATGCTCGGCGGGCGGCCGTGGCGGGGACCGGTCGGGTTCCGGTGCCGGCTCCGGCGTCGGCTGTCGCTGCGGGTCGCGTTCCTCGCGGGGCAGGTCCCGGCCCAGCCGGTCCAACAGCACGCCGGTCAGCACGCCCGCGGTGACGGCGGGATCGGCGGCGTGGGGCTGCTCGCCCCCGCCCTCGTCCCGGCGCGGCGGGGGCATCCGGCAGACCCGGGTGAGCAGGGTCTCCAGCACCGGCGGCGGCAGGCCGGGCAGCAGGTCGCGGACCCGGCCGTCCAGTTCCCGGCGCAGCCGGGGCAGGTCGTCGGCGCGGGGCGGATGCCCGAGCAGTTCCCCGGCGAGGTCCCGCAGCAGCGGCGGGGCGATCGCGGCCAGACCGAGGCCGACGTCGGCGTGCGCGGCCCGCAGCTCCCGGTGCAACCGGTCCCGGTCGCCGGAACGGATGCCGGTGACCACCCGACGCAGCAGTTCCCGGGAGTCGGCGACCCGTTCGTCCGGCTGCTCCGGTGAACCCTCCCGGCCGCCGGTCAACTCGGCCACCCGCACCGCCCACCAGCGCTTGACCGTGGGGTCCTCCTCGGTGGCCGGTGGCGGGGCGGCCGGTGGTGGGTCGGCGTCGCCGCGTGGCCCGTCGTGCCGGGGGGCGGGGCCGGTGGCCCGGGGCGGGGGCGGGCCGTCGGGGGCCAGCCCGATCGCGGCCAGATAGCCGGTGAGCTGTTCCTGGGCGACCCGCAGGGCATGCCCGGCCGATTCGGCGTGCTCGGTGGCGGCGGCGAGCTCCGGCACCCCCATCGGGTTTGCCGATTCCTGGCGTACCCAGCGCAGCCGCTCGGTGGCCTGGCCGAACTTCTCAAGCGCCAGGGCGAGCTGGGCGAGGGGAAACTCCTCGGCGGCGGCCCGTACCTGCGCTCCGACGTCCTCGACGATGGACACGACGACCCGCTACAGCGACGACACGTAGAGCTGCGCCTGTTCCACCGCGACGAGCGTCGCGGCGAGACATTCCTCCAGCTCCTGGCCGGCCTGGGTGAGCGACGCCTGGGCCGCCTCGACGGTCTCGTGCCCGCTGCCCTCCAACGCCCCGGCGAGGGTCTGCTGCGCCTCGGAGAGCTTCTCCCCGGCGGCCTGCACGGCTGTCTGCCCGTCACCGATCTGTTGAAGGGCGATGTCGATCGCGGCCTTCAGTTCGGCGACGCTCGCCACGGTGACCTCCTGGGGGCGGGGAGATCTCCATTACAACGTATACCGCCGGGGGAGAGAACATCCGCCCTGGCAGTGTTGCCGCCCGGTTGTCCGGTTACCGCCCTGACGTGCGCGAAGTCGCCGGACTGGTCTCGCCGGAAAGACGCCTGGTCCCGTCGACGGGACTTCCGGCGGGCCCGCCGGAGCCTGATCCCGGCCGGGCCGGGGAGCCGACCGCCCGCGGTCAGGAGGGCAGCCAGCGGGGGCCGTACACCTCGGCGCCCAGTTCGCCCACCCGCCCGCGCAGCTCCCGGTCGGCCGTCACCACCAGCCGACGCCGGTCCGGCGCGTCGCGTACCAGGTCGACGATGGTGTCGTCGCCCGAGCCGGGTGCGGCGACGGTGCGTACCCCGGCGACTCCCGGCACGTCCCGGGCCGCGCCCTCCACCACCAGCACCACCTCGACGGGCGCGGGCAACTCCGGGGGTACGCCGACGGCGGCCACCGGGACCAGCCGGTCCCGTAGCCGGGCCGCCGCGCCGGCCCGGTCGTGCCACCAGCCGTCCGGTCGGGAACCGACCACGTTGGCACCGTCGACGATCAGCAGCGGGTGGATGTCCATGCCCCCACCCTGCCACCTCAGGGCGTTTGTCGGGGCGACCGTCGGGTAGCCACCGGCGATCGTGTCGCGCCTGCGTGTCGCCCTCGGCGACCCTGCCGGGCCCAAGGAGCGGAGGACAGCCATGATGGGACCCGGTGACTTCGGCTCCGACCCGTGGGACGAGTTCCTGGCCCGGTACTTCGGCCGGGGCGAGGGCGGACGCCGCCCGGCGCACCGGGTCGACATCACCCGGCTGATGACCGCCGACGCCCGGGAGATGCTGGCCGACGCCGCCCGCCGGGCCGCCCAGAAGCACAGCACCGACCTGGACACCGACCACCTGCTCTGGGCGGCGTTGCAGCGTGACCCGCTGCGGGACCTGGTCCGCCGGGCCGGTGCCGACCCGGACGCCCTGGTCAACGCGCTCGGCGGACGCGGCGACGGCGCCCCGCGCGGCGAGGTGCCGCCGAACCTGTCGCTCACCCCGGCGGCCAAGCGGGCGTTACTCGACGCCCACCAGTTGTCCCGGGCGATGGGGGCGAACTACATCGGACCCGAGCACATCCTGATGGCCCTGCCGCTCAACCCCGAGTCGCCGGCCGGCCGGATGCTCGCCGCCGGCCGGATCCAGCCCGAGTCGCTCCAGGCGGCCGGGGCCGAACGTGGCCCGATGGCCGGCCCGAAACCCGACCGGGGCACCCCCACCCTCGACCAGTACGGCCAGGACCTCACCGATCTGGCGGCCAACGACCAGATCGACCCGGTGATCGGCCGCGCCGACCAGATCGAGCAGGCGGTCGAGATCCTGTCCCGGCGGACCAAGAACAACCCGGTGCTCATCGGTGAGGCCGGCGTCGGCAAGACCGCCATCGTGGAGGGTCTGGCCGAACGGATCTGCGACGGTGACGTGCCGCAGACCCTGCTCGGCAAGCGGGTCGTCCAGCTCGACCTGGCCGGCCTGGTCGCCGGCACCCGCTACCGGGGCGACTTCGAGGAACGCCTCAAGAAGGTGATCGACGAGATCCGGGCCCACCGGGACGAGCTGATCATCTTTCTGGACGAGATCCACACCCTGGTCGGCGCGGGCGGCGCGGGCAGTGAGGGTGGCATGGACGCGTCCAACATGCTCAAGCCGGCGCTGGCCCGTGGCGAACTGCGGGTGATCGGGGCGACCACGTTGGACGAGTACCGGCGCAGCATCGAGAAGGACGCCGCCCTGGCCCGCCGGTTCCAGCCGGTGCTGGTGCCCGAGCCCGACGTCGAGGACACCGTGGCCATCCTGCGCGGGCTGCGGGACCGGTACGAGGCACACCACCAGGTCCGGTTCACCGACGAGGCGCTCGTCGCCGCCGCCGAACTCTCCGACCGGTACGTCACCGACCGGTTCCTGCCGGACAAGGCGATCGACCTGATCGACCAGTCCGGTGCCCGGGTACGGCTGCGGACCCGGACCCCCGCCTCGGACGTCCGGGAGCTGGAACAGCAACTGGAGGACGTCCGCCGGGACAAGGAACAGGCGGTCGCCGACGAACAGTACGAGAAGGCGTCCGCGCTGCGTGACCGGCTCGCCGAAGTGGAGGCGCAGATCGGCCGGGCCCGGGGCGACGGCGGGGACAGCCAGGTCCCCTCGGTCGGCACGAAGGAGATCGCCGAGGTGGTCTCCCGGTCCACCGGCATCCCGATCAGCCAGCTCACCGAGGAGGAGCGGGACCGGCTGCTGCGGCTGGAGGGGCACCTGCACCAGAAGGTGATCGGCCAGGACGACGCGGTCGCCGCCATCGCCGAGGCGGTCCGCCGGTCCCGCACCGGGCTGGCCGACCCGAACCGGCCGATGGGCAGCTTCCTCTTCCTCGGCCCGACCGGTGTCGGCAAGACCGAGCTGGCCCGCGCGCTGGCCGAGGCGCTCTTCGGCGAGGTGGACCGGATGGTCCGGGTCGACATGAGCGAGTTCCAGGAGCGGCACACCGTGGCCCGGCTGGTCGGTGCGCCCCCCGGTTACGTCGGCTACGAGGAGGCCGGCCAGCTCACCGAGGCGGTCCGTCGCCGCCCGTACGCGGTGGTGCTGCTCGACGAGATCGAGAAGGCCCACCCGGACGTGTTCAACATCCTGCTCCAGGTGCTCGACGACGGCCGGCTCACCGACAGCCAGGGCCGGACTGTCAACTTCAGGAACACCGTACTGATCATGACGAGCAACCTGGGCTCGGAGCTGATCACCGGCGCTCAGCGTACCGTCGGGTTCGGCGTCGGCGCGCAGGGCGACCAGCAGGAGGCCGACGAGCTGCGGGAGCGGTTGATGCGCCGGCTCCAGGAGAACTTCCGCCCGGAGTTCCTCAACCGGATCGACGAGACGATCATCTTCCAGCGGCTGGAGGCCGAGCAGCTGCGCCAGATCACCGGCCTGCTGCTGGAGGAGACCCGCCGCCGGCTGCACGCCCAGGACATCCAGGTCGACTTCGCCCCGGCCGGCACCGACTGGCTGGCCGAGCACGGCTACCAACCGGAGTTCGGGGCCCGCCCGCTGCGCCGGGTGATCCAGCGGGAGGTCGACAACCGGCTCTCCCGGATGCTGCTGGAGAACCGGCTCTCACCGGGGCAGAAGGTCACCGTCGACGCGCGGGACGGACACCTCACCTTCGACGTGTCCGCCGGCGACCGCGACCACACCGCCGCCAGCACCTCGCATCCCCGATGACCGGAGGGCGGAGATGACCGAACCCGAGGAGACCGGGGACGACGCCGAGCGGACCGCACCGATCCCGGCGCCTCCGACGGCGAACCCGGGCCGGGTCCAGGTGCCACCGGAGGGCCTGGACCAGTGGACCGACGACGGGGACCCGGCACCGCCCGGGCCACCGGAAGAGGAGGCGTGATGGCACGCGAACAGCGACTCGACCCCGAGGTCGAGGTGCTCTGGGAGGACTTCCACGCCGAGGTGAACGTCCCCTCCGAGCAGCTGCGGCAGTGGCTGCTGACCCGGGGGTCGGGGGAGGAGGCGTTCGGCCCCGGCCCGGACCTCGACCTGCCCGAGCCCGGCCGGCAGATCCTGGCCGTCCTGCGCAAGCGCAAGGTCGACCTCACCCCGGCCGACGTCGAGGTGATGCGGGCCGCGGTCGACCGGATCCGGGCCCTGGTGGAGGAGAAACCCGGCGCCGGCAACGCCGACGACGAGTGGCGGCACGCCCTGCTCGACCTGGGCCACGACGTCCTCGTCGAACGCTGACCCGGACCGTCGCTCGCTGATCCGGTTCGGATGCTGGCCCGGTTCGGATGCTGGTCAGCCATGGCGGGGGCACCCGGGACGGTGTCCCGGGTGCCCGGTGTGCCCGGTCGTCGGTGGGGCTACCCGGACCCGAGGCTGGGCAGGTGCAGGCCGGCGGCATCGGCGGCGTCCTGCCGGTCGGCGCGGGTCTGCTCCTCCCGGGTGAGCAGCGTCGCGTACTCGGTGATGTCGGCCGGGTCGGGCACCTCGGGCAGGCGACGCAGGAACGTCTCGACGTCCCGGGCGGCGGCGGTGTGCGCGGCGGCCGCCCGGCGCAGCAGTTCCCGCTGGTCGGCGGCCGGATAGAGATCGGTCATGCAGGGCTGATACCCGTCGTCACGCCGTTCGCACCCGCCCGGCCGGTCGGGACGCACCGGTGTCCCGGGCCCCGAACTCGGGATGCCGCAGCAACCAGGCCAGGTATTCGGGGTGCGCGGCAAGCGAACCGGTGTACGCGGCCACCGCGTCCTCCAGCACCGCCTCGGCGACCCGGTCCGCCGGGGACTCGGGGTGCCAGCCGAGCAGCAGCCGCCACCGCAGCGGGGTGCCGGCCAGCCGGCGGGTCACCAGGCCGGCGACCGGGCGGAAGGTGGCCTGGCACAACGCCACCGCCTCGCCGGCGTCGACCAGATCCATGCAGCCGCGGACGTCGGTCTCGTACACCTTGCGGGGGGTGAACCCGGCGCGGGCGCACGCGGCGGCGAAGCAGTCGCCGAAGCAGCCGTCGCCGGGCGCGGCCACCCACTGCTCGTGCCGCAGCTCGGCCAGGCCGACCTCGTCGTGGTCGGCCATCGGGTGACCGGCAGGCAACAGCACCAGCACCGGGTCGACCGCCACCTCCCGCCAGGACAGGCCGAACTCCGCCGGCGGGGTGGCGTCGCCGCAGATGCCGGTCAGTGCGAAGTCGAGCCGGCCACCGGCGACCAGGGCGCCCAGCTCGTCGGCGGACCACGACGCGTAGGTGGTGATCTGCGCGTGTGGCTGCTCGGCGGCGAGCCGGTGCACCAGCCGGCCCAGGATCGGGCTGTTCACCCCGCCGAAGCGGTACCGGCCCAGGGCGTCCTCGGCCCCGGCCAGCCGGGCCGCCTCGTCCTGCAGACCCTTCATCGCCGGCAGCAGGACCCGGGCCCGGGACAGCACCAACTCACCCAGGGCGGTCGGCCGGGCTCCCCGACGATCCCGTTCGAACAGCGGACCGCCCAGCGTCCGCTCGATGCGCTGAAGCTGGGCGGTCAGGGCCGGCTGGGCCAGGCCGAGGGTGGACGCGGCCTTCGTCACGCTGCCCGTCTCGGCGATCGCGCAGACCACCCGCAGGTGACGCAGCTCCAGATTCATATGGTGACGGTATGGCCACACGTCGATAGACGGAAGGCCCTGGACGCAACCGGGCCGACAGACCTGACGGATCGGGGCCGATCGATCACCGTCCGGATCGGCGGGTGAGGTCGCTCAGTTGGGTACGGCGTCCGGTCACCGCGTCCCGCAGCTTGTCCACCACTCCGACGGCCGGTTCGACGATCCGGTTCCACGGCGGGGTGGCCGGGGTGCCCGGGTGCGGTCGGGTCGGGGCCGCCTCCTCGGCGATCTCCCACCGGTTGCCCAGTCGGATCAGCTCCGCGTCGGTGGCCACCTCGCGCAGCGGGGTGATCAGGTCGGCGACAGTGCTGACGTGCCGGCGGATCCGGGCCGCGACGTCGGCAAGCGTCGGATCGTCCGGGCCGCCGAGGGCCTTCAACGCGGTGAGCAGCGCCGCGTCCGCCTCCAACTCCCGGTCCACCCGGTCGGCGGCGGCGGGCAGCGCGGCGCGGGCGGCGGGCAGCAGGTACTGCTCCTCGGCCGACAGGTGCCGCGACACCATCGCGGTGAGCACGTGGAGCACCTCCCGCCGCCGCGCGACCGGCAGGCTCGGGTCGGTGACCTGGTCGACCAGGTCGAGCAGGTGCCGGTGTTCGGTGTCGGCGAGGTCGGCCATGCTCCGCCCGCCGGGACGGTAGGCGTCGTTGGCGGCCGGCGGCAGCGGGGGCAGGGGAACGGCGGACATGACGCCCTCCTCGACGGGGGCCGGCGCGGGTCGCCGGCCGGGTGCGACGGGCGGAACGGGGACGCCAGCGGCACTACCCGTACCCGATGGTCGGCAAACCCGGGACGGCCGTGGCGGGCGGTCCCGGCCGGGGTCGACGGCAGGTCGGCCGGGTGGTCAGCAGTGGGGACCGGCCGGGCCGTCGGCAGCGGGGCCGGTGACTGGTAGAAAGAGGCGATGACGAGCGACGCCGCCTCCGCCCCGCCCGACCCCACCGCCGAGGTCGTCGACCTCTGCCGTGACCTGCTGCGCATCGACACCACCAACACCGGTGACAACGCCACCAGCGCGGGTGAACGCCGGGCCGCCGAGTACGTCGCGGAGAAACTCGCCGAGGTCGGCGTGGCCGCCGAGATCCACGAGTCGGCGCCGGGCCGGGCCAACGTGGTCGCCCGTATCCCCGGTGTGGACCCGGGGCGCGACGCCCTGCTGGTGCACGGTCACCTGGACGTGGTGCCCGCCGACGCCGACGAGTGGTCGGTGCACCCGTTCTCCGGGGAGATCCGCGACGGCTACCTGTGGGGCCGGGGCGCGATCGACATGAAGGACTTCGACGCGATGGTGCTGGCGGTGGTGCGGCACTGGCAGCGCACCGGCGTCCGCCCACCCCGGGACATCGTGCTGGCCTACACCGCCGACGAGGAGGCGGGCAGCGACTACGGCGCGCACTTCCTCGTCCAACGCCACCGGGGCCTCTTCGACGGCTGCACCGAGGCGATCGGCGAGGTCGGCGGCTTCTCCTACTCGATCAGCGACGCCCAGCGGCTCTATCTGATCGAGACCGCCGAGAAGGGCCTGGACTGGCTGCGGCTGCACGCCAAGGGTCGCCCCGGGCACGGCTCGTTCATCCACGACGACAACGCGGTCACCGCGCTGGCCGAGGCGGTCGCCCGGATCGGCCGGCACCGCTTCCCGATCACCGTCACCCCGACCGTACGGGCCTTCCTGGCGGAGCTCTCCGACGTGCTCGGCGTCGAGCTGGACCCGGACGACCCGGAGACCGCGATCGCCAAGCTCGGCCCGATCGCCAACATCATCGGCGCGACCATCCGCAGCACCGCCAACCCGACCCGGCTGGCCGCCGGTTACAAGGACAACGTCATCCCCGGCCGCGCCACCGCCACCATCGACTGCCGCAGCCTGCCCGGCCAGTCGGAGATGCTGGAGCGGCAACTGCGCGAGCTGGTCGGCCCGGACATCGAGATCGAGTACATCCAGCGCCAGCCGGCCCTGGAGACCACCTTCGACGGCGACCTGGTCGAGGCGATGTCGGCGGCGCTGCGGGCCGAGGACCCGGGGGCCCGTCCGGTGCCCTACATGCTCTCCGGCGGCACCGACGCCAAGGCCTTCGCCCAGCTCGGCATCCGCTGCTTCGGCTTCGCCCCGCTGCGGCTGCCGGCGGACCTCAACTTCTCGGCGTTGTTCCACGGCATCGACGAGCGGGTACCGGTGGACGGACTACAGTTCGGCGTGCGGGTGCTCGACCGGTTCCTCCGCAACTGCTGAGCAGTACCGGTGCCGCACCCACCCCATTTGTCGAAGGGACCTCCTCATGACCGACCAGCACGGTGAGCTGGACGCCGCCCTGGAGCGCGTGATCGACGCGGCCCGCGCCCACCTGACGGCCGTCCGTGCCGCCCAGGGGCGGATCGACGACGACGACGTGTGGCAGGCGTACGTGGCGTTGAACAACGCCTCCTTCGCCTACGACGAGCAGCTGCTCGACGCGTTCGGCGAGGTCACCCCCTGGGACGTCGAGTCGATCGACCCGGACGAGGCGGACGAACGGTTCGGCGGTGCCGCCGAGGGCGCCGAGGCCACCGACCCGCACCCCCAGGTGATCTCGGTGCGGCAGCGCCGCGACTACCGGGTGCCCAGCGTCTCGGCGCTGCTGCGGGTCGCCGAGGTGGCCCGTCGGGAGGGTACGCCGGAGGGGGACGAGCCGGCGCCGGTCGAGGGGGTCGGCGAGGCGGTGCTGGAGCTGTTGCAGAGCGGCGACGGTTCGCTGAGCGCCCTGGACGTGCCGGAGCTGGAGCCGCTGGACGGCGTGGTGATGGTCAGCGAGGTCGGCACCCCTGTCGACCTGGAGTCGTTCGACGACGACGATCCGGTGGGCCCGTTCACCCCGGCCGCCGACGACCGGCTGGTGGGTCGGCTCGACGAGCACCCGTTCCTCGACGAGGACGAGCACGACCACGCCGGGCACCAGCACTAGCCGGGGCGCAGGCCCGCCCGGGGTCCGGCGTGTCCGGCCCCGGGCGCAGGCCGACGCCCGGCGACCGTTGCCCGCGCAGGTCGGGTGCGGATCGGCCGGTGACCGGCGCCGGGGCGGTCAGTAGGACAGGCCCGGTTGGGGTTGGTTGACCCGACGGCGACGCAGCATCACCTTGCGGGTGCCGTCCCGGAAGAGCTGCACCCGGGCCAACTCCCAGCCGGAGAACTCCGCCTGGATCGCCAGCTGCGCCGCGGCGGTCAACCGGTCGACGTTCGGCGGCAACCGCAACGGCGCGTATTCGTAGTCCATGACACCTATGCTGCCCAGCCCGGCGGCCCCGCGCCACCCTTTGCCCGGTGCGCCGCGCCACCGCCGGCGTCGTGCCGCGTGGTGGCCCGGGATCGGGCGGTCGCCCGGTCCCGTCGGTCAGCCCGACACACAGTCGGTCGCCCCGTGCTGCCAGGAATGGTCGTAACGGCCGGCGATCCGCTCGATGAACTCCTCGACCGCCCGCTCGTCGAGGGTGTCCAGGCGGCCCAGCCGCTGCCAGCCGGTCAACCCGATGCCGTGCCCCAGCGGTGGGTAGGGGGCCACCACCACGTCGCGGGGATGGCGGCGGCCGAGCCGTTCCAGCTTCTCGACGTCGCCGGGCGGGACGTCCGGGGCGTACTGCACCAGCACGTGGCCGTGTTCCAGGGCGTGCACCTGGAGTTCCTCCGGCACCGCGTCCCGGTAGATGCCCGGCACGACCACCCGGGGCGAGTGCGGCCCCGATGTCGGCGGCAGCGTCCGGTACGGCTCGTGCGGTGCCCCCTCGTACGCGATGTGCCGGTCGCCCTCGAACGGTTGGGCCGTGCCGGGCAGCCGGTCGCAGGGCAGCGCGGTGTCCCCGCCGACCAGGCCGACCAGCACCCCCACCCCGAGGCTGGACATGGTCGCCACACTGAGCACGGTGACCACCACGCTGACCACAGGGCCGAGCCATCTGCGGTTCACGTGGCCAACCTTCCCGCGCGGTAACGATTACGTACGACCACCCCGAGCGGAAGCAGGACGTTGAGCGACGCGAAAGCGGCCAACGCAATTCCTTCCCACCAGTAGGCGCTGCCGAACGGTGCGCCTATCAGCACCCCGGCGGCCCAGCCGAGTGTCACTTTCGCCCCCGGTAGCAGAAAATGGATGGCGAACCAGACCATCCAGATGACTCCGGCCACATACAACAATCGGTACCAGCGGGACACCCGCAGATCCCGGGCGTGCGCGTCCCGCAGGACGTTCCGTTCGGCGGGGGTCAGCCGGCGAACCCATTTCTTGAGGCTGAGCCGGGTCACCTCGTGCAGGTTGCGGCAGCCGGTCGCCGTCGCCATCACCAGGTACATGTCGGTACGCAGGTAGGCCAGGGTCTGGAAGGCCAACTTGACGGCCTGGCTGAAGACCACCATGGCGAGGAACCGGACCATTCCCGGCGGCAGCTCCAGCCAGCCCCGCGACCAGGCGAAGCGCGGGGCGACCGCGGCGAACAGCAGTATCCCGTCGATGGCCATGCCGGCGAGGAACGGGCCGTAGCGGCGTTCCGGCGGCAACGCCCACAGCCCGGTCAGGTCCGTCTCCAGGACCGGGAAGATCCCCCGGCGTTCCAGCCGCAGCTGCGACCGGACGCCGACGGCCGCGCCGGCGAAGGCGTGCCACGCCTCGTGCACCACAGTGAGCAGGGCCACCGTGACGTTGGTGATCAGGAGGCTGAGCACCACGTCGGGAAAGATGAAGGTGTCCTCGTAGGTGGGCAGCAGCGACGGCTCGGCGGCGAACATCGCCAGGGTGGCCAGCAGCGCGCCGACGTAGATCGTCCAGGCCACCCGGCCGAACAGCGGCCGGACCAGCCGGGCCGGGATGCGGGACACCGACCAGGGGCGGGCCTGCGCAGGCGGCGGGCCGTCGTCGGCCTGCGCCCTGATGATGCCCGCCTCGACCAGCACCTCGACGAAGTCCAGCGCGTCCACCGGCTCACCGGTCTCGCGCTCCACCTCGTCGGCGGCCTCGGCGACGGTCCGACCGGCCGCGAACAGTGCCACCAGCCGCGCCCCCACCTCGGGCACCACCACGAAGTTTCCGCTGGCCAGGTCACCGACGACGTACTCGTCGTCCTCCTCCTGGCGGACCACCAGGTGCGCCACCGGCGGTCGGCTGTCCAACCCGAGCGCGGTCACCGTTCCTCCTGCAACCAGCCGCAGGTGTCGCACTTCGTGCCGGGCCGGGGATTGACCACGTAGTGGTAGGTCAGGTCGGTCAGGCTCAGGTGGAACATCCGGCCCCGGGTGGTGGTCGGGATGCCGGCGAGGTGGTGGACGGCGTCGAGGGCGGCCAGGTGCCCGGTGAGGTTGGCGGTGGGGGCGATCACCGCGTGCCCGGTGAAGGCGAACAGCTCCTCCGGCTCGGCACCGTGCTCCTCGCGCAGCCGGTCGGTGACGCTCGGCAGGCACGCCTCGCAGCAGGTCTGACCGGGCACGAAGAGACCGATCACCGCCATCGGGCCGGCGTACTGGGCGAGCATCCAGGGCGTTCCGGTGGCCAGGGCGGCCCGGTTGGTCCACTCCCGGATGGCGTGCCGGGGCTGGTCGGCACAGAGCACCAGCAGGTCCCGGTCGCGCATCAACGCCGCCACGTCCTGCGTCGAGTCGACCCGCGCCTCCTCGCCGGTCACCGTGACGTGGGAGTTCATCCGGCGCAGCCGGGCCACCGCGGTCGCCACCTTGGCGGTGCCGATGTCGTCCTCGGTATAGAGCAGTTGCCGGGTCAGGTTGCCCGGCTCGACCACGTCGAAGTCGACGCAGTGCACCGTGCCCACCCCGGCGGCCACCAGGGAGGCGGCCACCGCCGTACCGGAGCCGCCGAGCCCCAGCACCACCACCCGGCCCGCCTTCAGCCGGGCCTGCACCTCGTAGCGGGAGGTGCGCGGGGTGAGATCCACCCAGGCGTGGTACGTGAACGCCCGGTCGTACCGGTCGATCTCCTCGGGGCTCAGCTCGGGCGGGGGCGGCGCGGCGGCGTCCTCCACGTACCCGGCGTCGATGATCGTCTCCAGCGCGTCGGTCGCCTCGTCGGCAGTCATCCCCGGGTGCCCGGCGCGCAGCGCCGCCACGATCTCGGCCCGGGTCCGGGTGCCGTCCATCAGCCCGAGCAGCGTCCAGAGGCTGCCGTCCTCGTCGTCGATCTCCGCGCCGATCCCCACCTGTCGGCCACCGATGTTGATCAGTGTCGGGTGCAGGCGTACCGGCTTGTGGATGCCCTTGATCCGGGGCCGCAGCATCGGGCGATGACCTCCTGGAGGATGGCCGGCCGGGGCGCGGCACGCCGCGCCCCGGCCGAAACGGGGTGGGTCAGCCGCAGACGTCGTTGCGGCAGCCCGGGTCGGTGATGATGGCGACGGTGGTCTCGAGCCGCTCGAGCTTGCGCACGACGACCTTGGCGGGCTTGCGCTTGACGTCGGTCTTACGGTCCACGGGTCCTCCAGCGAAATGGGAGAAACGACGCGGCGGGGGTCGCTCACGCCGCAATCATTAGAGCATCGTCATTGGTTCGCCACAATGTTTGCCGGGATCCGATCGGATTACCCGCGACGGCGGGAATCCCTTTTCGGACAGGACCACCGGAAACTGGACGGAGAAAGCTGGGCCAAAAGCGCGCCAGGGGAGTCGAAGCCGCCTATTCGGACGGAACATCCAAGGGCGGGTGGATCGAATTATGGGGGTGTGACAGTTGGTAAAGGATGATCGGCGAAATTGACGCGCTCCGGTGCGCTTTTGGGGCGTTCCGCCACCTTGTGTGAAGGGCAGTCGCGGGCACCGCCACCCGGCAACCGGGCGTGGGCGGGCGGCGCGGATCGACGCACCTGCCAGCGCCTGCGTCACGACGGCGTCCGTGCGGGCGGGGGGAGGAGCGGGTCAGCCTTCGCGTTCGGGGTAGCCGGCCGGGACCGCGGACACGTCGTCCAGCGCGGTGGTGATCTCCTCCGGTAGGACCATCCGTTCCACCTGCAACGCGCCGAGCAGTTGGCCGACCGTGCGGGCGCCCAGGATCGGCGCCGTCACCCCCGGCCGGTCCCGGATCCAGGCCAGCGCCACCTCCAGCGGCGACACGCCCAACCCGCCGGCGGCGATGCTCACCGCCTCCACGATGCTGGAGCAGCGCGGCTCCAGGTAGGTGGCGACGAACGGCTCGAAGTGCGCCGACGCGGCCCGGGAGTCGGCCGGGCGGCCGTTGCGGTACTTGCCGGTCAGCACCCCCCGCCCCAGGGGCGACCAGGGCAGCACGCCCAGGCCCAGCGCGGCGCAGGCCGGCAGCACCTCCCGTTCGACCCCCCGCTCCAGCAGCGAGTACTCCATCTGGGTGGCGACCACCGGGGCCCGCCCCGGCCAGGCCGCCTGCCAGGCGGCGGCGCGGGCGGTCTGCCAGCCGGAGAAGTTCGACACCCCGACGTACCGGACCCGACCCGACGCGACCGCGTGGTCCAGCGCGGCGAGGGTCTCGTCCAGTGGGGTCTCCGGGTCGTAGCCGTGCACCTGCCACAGGTCCACGTGGTCGGTGCCGAGCCGGCGCAGCGAGCCGTCCAGGGTACGCAGCAGATGCCCCCGCGAACCGTCCCGTCGCCGGCCGCTGCCCGGACGCAGGCCCGCCTTGGTGGCGATCAGCACGTCCTCGCGGGGGACCAGGGTGCCCAGCAACGACCCGAGCACCGACTCGGCGTCCCCGTCGGCGAACACGTCGGCGGTGTCGACCAGGTTTCCGCCCGCGTCGAGGAAACTCTTCAACTGGGCCGCCGCGTCGTCGGCGTCGGTGTCCCGGCCCCAGGTCATGGTGCCGAGCGCGAGCCGGGAAACCGCCAGCCCGCTTCGGCCGAGCGGTCGTTGCTGCATGGGTGAACCTTATTTCGAACCCGCCGCAACCGATATCCTCGCTCCCGGCATCTCTGCCTGTCGGGTCGCCGATCCGACCGTCACCACCGCCCCGGGTCGCTCGTTGGGCACTCCACGCGCCGATCCGGTCGCTCGTCGTCCACCCGCGCAGCCCGCCCAGTGTCCGGGGCCCGGTGGCCGGTGGGCGGCGGGGCCGACGGCATTGCGTAACCTGATGCGACCTGTGGTGCGGGATGGGGAGGATCAGTGCGACTCGGGCTCAGCCTCGGATATCAGACGGCGTGGAGTACGCCGGCGGACCACCTGGCGCTTGCCCAGGAAGCGGACCGCCTCGGTTACTCGGTGGTGTGGGCGGCGGAGGCGTACGGCTCGGACTCCCCGAGCATGCTCGCCTGGATGGCGGGCCAGACGCAGCGGATCGACCTGGGTAGCGCGGTGATGCAGATCCCCGCCCGTACCCCGGCGATGACCGCGATGACCGCGGCGACCATCGACGCGCTCTCCGGTGGCCGGTTCCGGCTCGGCCTCGGCGTCTCCGGCCCGCAGGTCTCCGAGGGCTGGCACGGCGTCCGGTTCGCCAAACCGCTCGCCCGCACCCGCGAGTACGTCGACATCGTGCGGTTGGCGGTGGCCCGCAAGGAGGTCGCCTACGACGGCGAGCACTACACCCTGCCGTTGCCCGACGGCCCCGGCAAGGCGCTGCGGTTGGGCTTCCATCCGCCGCGCGCGCACATCCCGCTCTACCTGGCCGCGGTCGGCCCGAAGAACCTGGAGCTGGCCGGCGAGATCGCCGACGGCTGGCTGGCCGTCTTCTACGCCCCGGAGTTCGCCGAGGAGCAGCTCGCCTCGGTGCGGGCCGGTCGGGCCAGGGCGGGCAAAGAACTGGCCGGTTTCGACGTGGTGCCGTCGGTGCCGGTGGTGGTCGGCGACGACGTGGCCTCCTGCGCCGAGCTGGTCCGCTGGTACGCCGCCCTGTACGTCGGCGGCATGGGCAGCCGGCAGCAGAACTTCTACAACCAGTTGGCCACCCGGATGGGCTACGGCGACGCCGCCCGCCAGGTGCAGGACCTCTACCTGGCCCGCCAGCAGCGCGACGCGGCGGCGGCGGTGCCGATGGAGTTCATCGACCGGACCTCGCTGCTCGGCCCGAAGGAACGCATCGCCGAGCGGATGCGGGAGTACGCGGCAGCCGGGGTGACCACCCTGTCGGTCACCCTGTTCGTGGCCGACCGGGACAGCGGCGTGCAGACCCTGCGCACCGTCGCCGAGGCCCTCGACCTCTCGGGAGTCGGCGAGTGACCTGGGTCGAGGCCATCGTCCTGGGCATCGTCCAGGGGCTCACCGAGTTTCTTCCGGTCAGTTCGTCGGGGCATCTGCGGATCACCTCGGCGATCTTCTTCGACCGGGACGCGGGCGCGTCGTTCACCGCGGTCACCCAGTTGGGCACCGAGGCGGCCGTCCTCATCTACTTCGCCAAGGACATCTGGCGGATCACCCGTACCTGGCTGGTCGGCATCAGGGACTCCTCGGTGCGCTCCAGCCTCGACTACCGGATGGGCTGGTACGTGATCGTCGGCTCGATCCCGATCGGGCTGCTCGGTTTCCTGTTCAAGGACCAGATCCGCACCGCCGGACGCAACCTGTGGGTGGTCTCCACCACGCTCATCGTCTTCGCCTTCGTGCTGGCCTTCGCCGAGTACTGGGGTCGGCAGACCCGTACCCTGGCGAACTTCCGGATGCGTGACGGTGTGGTGATGGGCTTCGCCCAGGCGATGGCGCTGGTCCCCGGGGTGTCCCGCTCCGGCGGCACGCTCACCGCGGGGCTGCTGCTCAACCTCACCCGGGAGGCCGCCGCCCGGTACTCGTTCCTGCTGGCCATCCCGGCGGTGGTGATGTCCGGCATCTTCAGCGTCGGGGACGTCTTCGAGCCGGCCGCGCCGGGCACCTCGGTGCCCTCGGTGGCGCAGATGGTGGTGGCCACCATCATCGCCTTCGGGGTCGGCTACGCGGCCATCGCCTGGCTGCTGCGGTACGTGGCACACCACACCCTGTACGTCTTCGTGCTCTACCGGGTGGCGCTCGGCACCTTGGTGCTGGCGTTGCTGCTCACCGGCACGATCAGCGCCACCTGACCCGACGCCGACCGATGGCCCCCGACGCCACCACAGGTGTCGGGGGCCGTCGCCGCCCCGGCTGCGCCTAGGGTGGGGGCGTGGCGACCCTTCTGCTTCTGCGACACGGCCGGACGACCGCGAACGCCGACGGCGGACTGGCCGGCCGGCAACCGGTCGAGCTGGACGACACCGGCCGGGCCCAGGCGGGCGCGGTCGGCCAGCGGCTGCGCGGCCTGCCGCTGGCGGCGGTGGTGACCAGCCCGCTGATCCGCTGCCGGCAGACCCTAGAGCTGGCGCTGCCGCAGGCCGAGCCGGTGGTCGAGGAGGGGCTGATCGAGTGCGGCTACGGCTCCTGGGAGGGGCAGTCGCTGAAGAAGCTGGCCAAGGAGCCGCTCTGGCCGGTGGTGCAGCAGCATCCCAGCGCCGCGGTCTTCCCCGACGGCGAGTCGATGGCGCAGATGTCGGCCCGCGCGGTCGCCGCGGTGCGTGCCTGGGACGCCCGGATCACCGCCACGCACGGGCCGGAGGCGGTCTGGCTGGCGTGCAGCCACGGCGATGTGATCAAAGCCATCGTGGCCGATGCCCTGGGGGTGCATCTCGACCTGTTCCAACGCATCGTGGCCGATCCGGCCTCGGTCACCGCGATCCGCTACACCCCGCTGCGGCCGTTCCTGGTCCGGCTCAACGACACCGGTGGTGACCTGGCCGCTCTGGTGCCCCCGCCGGCCAAGCGGCGGCGTCGTGCCACCCGGCCGGTCGACTCCGACGCGGCCGTCGGCGGGGGTGGGGGAAGCGCCGGGTGAGCCGGGCCGCCCGCCGCCGCGCGGGCCGGGCGGTTTCGCCCTCGGCTGATTCGGCGTCGGTGCCTTGCGCGACGGTTCCACGCTCCGGATAGGGTCGTGGGTATGACCCACCAGGTGCACGCCTTCGAGCCGCCGGAGCGGTTCGTCGCCGGGACGGTCGGGGCGCCCGGGGAGCGCGCGTTCTTCCTCCAGGCCCGCGGCGGCGGCCGGCTGGTCAGCGTCGCGCTGGAGAAGGTGCAGGTGTCCCTGCTCGCCGAGAAGCTGGAAGAGCTGCTCTCCGAGGCGCAGCGCAGGTTCGGTGTCGAGCTGCCCGAGGCGCCCGCAGCCGTCGGCGACAACGACCCGTTGGACAACCCGGTCGACGAGGAGTTCCGGGTCGGCACCCTCGGGCTCGCCTTCGACGTGGACTCCGTCACCGTGGTGATCGAGGCGATCGCCGCCGGCGAGGCGGAGGCCGAGGTCGAGCTGGACGACGACGACGACGAGGACGACGACGACGAGGAGCCGGACGAGGATCTCGACCGGTTGCGGGTGCGGTTGACGCCGGAGGCGACCCGCGAGTTCATCGAGCGGGCCCGTCGGGTGGTCAACGCCGGCCGCCCGCCCTGCCCCCTCTGCGGTCAGCCGCTCGACCCGGCCGGGCACCTCTGCCCCCGGCACAACGGCTACCACCGGTGACCTCGTCGGAGGTGCAGCGCCAGGACGCCAGCGCCGCGCTCCGGCTGCTGTGCGACGGTGAACTGGTGTTGGAGGGTCGGCTGGTCGACGCCTCCAACACCACTGTCCGCGCGATGCTGACCCTGGACGGCCGGACGGCCCGGTGCGTCTACAAGCCGGTGCGCGGTGAGCGCCCGCTCTGGGACTTCCCCGACGGCACCCTCGCCGGCCGGGAGGTCTCCGCCTACCTGGTCTCCCGGGCCACCGGCTGGGACCTGGTCCCGCCGACGGTGCTGCGGGACGGGCCGCTCGGGCCGGGGTCGTGCCAGCTCTGGATCGACGAGCCGGACGACGCCGAACCGCTCGTCGGGTTCGTGCCGGCAGAGGCGGTGCCGCCACGGTGGTTCCCGGTCGCCGCCGCCCGGGACGACGACGGTGCCGCGTACGCCCTGGCACACGCGGACGATCCCCGGTTGGCCCGGCTGGCGGTGCTGGACGCGGTGCTCAACAACGCCGACCGCAAGGGCGGTCACGTGCTTGTCGGCGCGGACGACCGGGTCTACGGGGTGGATCACGGGGTCTGCTTCCACGTCGAGGAGAAGCTGCGGACCGTGCTCTGGGGCTGGGCCGGTCGGGAGCTCCCCGCGGACGCGGTGCAGGTGCTCGACGCCCTCGCCGGGCAGCTCGCCGGTGAGCTGGGCGAGGAGCTGGGCGCGCACCTGACCCTCGGCGAGATCGCCGAACTGTGCGCCCGGGTGGAGCGGCTCAGGACAGCAGGCCGTTATCCGTTGCCGCCGCAGGAGTGGCCGGCGATGCCGTGGCCGCCCATCTGAGTCGCTGTCACGTTGATCACTCGGGCGCTCCCTCCGGGTGGCCGGACGGCTCGTTAGGCTGACGGTCATGGAGTCTTGGGCGGGACACGAGGTGCCACGGCTGCCGGGTGACGGCGGGCCACTGAGCTTGTACGACTCGGCGCGGCGCGGTGTCCACCCGAGCCGGCCCACCGGCCCCGCCACCATGTACGTCTGCGGCATCACCCCGTACGACGCCACCCACCTGGGGCACGCCGCCACCATGATCACGTTCGACCTGGTGCAGCGGATGTGGCGCGACGCCGGGCTGACCGTCCGGTACGTGCAGAACGTCACCGACATCGACGACCCGCTGCTGGAACGGGCCGAGCGTGACGGGGAGGACTGGAAGGTCCTGGCGATGCGGGAGACGGCGCTGTTCCGGGAGGACATGGAGGCGCTGCGGATCATCCCGCCCGCGCACTACGTCGGGGCGGTGGAGTCCATCCCGGACATCGCCGACCGGGTCCAGGAGCTACTCAAGGACGGTGCCGCGTACCGCCTGGACGACGGCACCGGCGACGTCTACTTCGACGTCGCCGCCGCCCCGGCGTTCGGCTACGAGTCGAATCTGACCCGGGAACAGATGCTGGAGATCTTCCCGGAGCGCGGCGGCGACCCGGACCGGGCCGGCAAGCGCGACCCGCTCGACCCGCTGCTGTGGCGCGGCGCCCGCGACGGCGAGCCGTCCTGGCCGGGCGGTGAGTTGGGGGCCGGTCGACCCGGCTGGCACATCGAGTGCACGGTGATCGCGCTGAACCTGCTCGGCGACCGGCTCGACGTGCAGGGCGGCGGCAACGACCTGATCTTCCCGCACCACGAGTGCTCCGCCGCGCACGCCGAGCGGCTCACCGGCGAGGCGCCCTTCGCCGACCACTACGTGCACGCCGGCATGATCGGCCTGGACGGCGAGAAGATGTCGAAGTCCAAGGGCAACCTGGTCTTCGTCTCCCGGCTGCGCGCCGACCGGGTCGATCCGATGGCCGTCCGGCTCGGCCTGATCTCCGGCCACTACCGCGCCGACCGCGCCTGGACCGACGACGTGCTGGACGCCGCCCACCAGCGGCTGGACCGGTGGCGGCGGGCCGCCACCGCCCCGTCCGGGCCGTCCGGCGCGGCCTTCCTCGCCGGGGTACGCGAGCGCCTCGGCGACGACCTCGACACCCCGGGCACCCTGGCCCTGGCCGACGACTGGGCGGACGCGGCCCTCGCCGGTACCGGTGACGACCCGCAGGCCCCCGCCCTCTTCGCCACCACCCTCGACGCCCTGCTCGGCATCAGCCTCTGACGGTGCCTGCCGCCCCGACCGGTCCGACCGGAGGCTGGCCTGTCCCCTGCGCAGGTGATGAGCTGTCGTCGGCGGCAGTGGTGGTGACTGCTGATCCGACCCTCCGCCGTTGACGGTGCGGACCGACGGGCGATCGGGGCGGTGGGCGTGCTTCACCGATCGGTCTGCGCGGGTGCCGGCGGGCCGGTCTGCCGCACCCCGAGGGGTGTTCACCGTTCCTTCCACCGTGGAGCGGGCTGGCGCAGCGCGACACGGGTCTGGGTCTGCACCACGCCACAGCTCTTCTTGAGCCGACGCAGGAGCGAATCCAGGGCGGCGGTGTCCCGGAGCCGGGCTCGCAGCAGGTAGTCGTACGGTCCGGTCATGTGCACCGCGTCGATGATCTGCTCGATCGGGGCGATGGCGGCGACGAACGTCTCGTAGTCGGTGCCGCCGTCGAGACGTACGTCGATGAAGACCTCCAGTCCACCCCGAAGCTCCGGCGCGTCCTGGCCGGTGACCACGGTGTAGCCGAGAATGATGCCGTCGTCTTCCAACCGACGGACCCGGGCGGCGGCGGCATTCGTGCTCAGGCCGATCTGTCGGCCGATCTCACTGAACGAACACCGCGCATTGTCCGTCAAGATGCCGAGAATCTGCTCGTCCAGCCGGTCCACACCGAGAATCCTAGCCTGACACCGCATTTTCCTCGGTCACCCTCGTTGTGGTCACCCAGACTCGGCTCATGCGTGATGACCTCGTGGTTCTTGCCGTTGCGGGATGCGCCGCCGGGCTGGGGGTGGCGATGCCCCTGGGAGCGATCGGGGTGCTGATCCTGCGGGAGGGAATGCTGCGTGGTTACCGCAGCGGGCTGGCCGCCGCCACCGGGGTCGCCACCGTCGACACCCTCTACTGCCTCGGCGCGCTCCTGGCCGGGGCCGCGCTCTCGCCGGTGATCGCCTCGTGGGGGGACACTCCCCGCTATCTGTCCGGGGCGGTGGTCATCGTGCTGGGCTGCTATCAACTGGTCGCTCTGCGGCGCTCGCCTGCCGCGGCGCGCCCGACGAAGGCCGGCTCCGCCCCGCCCGCCCCGCCTGCTGCTGGCCCTGCTGCGGCTGCTCCTGCTTCGACTGGTCCTGCTTCGGTGGAGCCTGCTTGGGTGGAGTTGGCCCCTGCCGGTTCTGGTTCAGGTGGTCCTGGGGTAGGTGGACCTGTCACCGCTGGTCCGGTTGCGGCCGATGCTGCGGCGGCTGGGCCCGGCGCGGTGAGCACCGACGTGGGTCGTCCGGGGGTGGGCAGTCCCCGATCGATGCCCCGGTATCGATCGGTCTACGCCCGGTTCGTGGTTCTCACCGCGATCAACCCGTTGACCCTGGTCTACTTCTTCGCGCTGGCCGGGGTGGTGACCACGTCGGCGGGCAGCTGGATCGGGCCCACCGTGTTCGTCGTCGCCACCGGCCTCGCCTCACTGCTCTGGCAGACCGCGCTCGCGGCGATCGGCGCGGCCCTGGGCGCCACCGTCCCCGTACGGGTCGCCGACGCGCTGGGGGTGGTCGCCTCGCTGGTCGTCGTCGCGCTCGGCGCGACCGTCATAGTGGCCACCGCGAGCACCTGACGTATGCGCTTCCACCCCGGTTGCTCCCGCTGGAGCACCCCGTTCGGTAGGTGCTCCCGTCCTCCCGCCGCCATGAACCATGATCCAATAGCCGTTCTAACGACGACACGCCGTCCACACTGCGCGAAACGGCAATTGGATCATGAGGGCATCCGGTTGCTGGGGTGGGCAGTCAGCCGAGGACCAGGCCGGGGTCGGGGTCGGGGTCCGGCGTGGGGGCGGGCACCTGGTACTCCTCGGTGAGCGTGGTCATCGGGCCGGGCCAGGTGGCCTGGGCGACCTCGATCGGCTTGCGGTGGGCGTCGTAGGCGACGTGCAGCAGGTGCAGCACCGGCGTGTCCGGGCGGATCTGGAGGGTCTCCGCCTCCTCCCGGCTGGGTTGGCGGGCGCTGATGGTGTCGGCGGCGGTGGCGTACCGCCGGCCGGTGGCC
Source organism: Micromonospora sp. DSM 43699 (assembly GCF_055517075.1). Classification (NCBI taxonomy): domain Bacteria; kingdom Bacillati; phylum Actinomycetota; class Actinomycetes; order Micromonosporales; family Micromonosporaceae; genus Micromonospora; species Micromonospora sp. DSM 43699. The sequence continues at coordinate 140,950 of NZ_JBTMMT010000001.1, read as the reverse complement.
TCCTCGGCCTCCTGGTAGAGCGGTCGGCCGAACGCCTCGGCCCGTTCCAGCGAGGTGCCGGCGGTGTCCCTGGGCAGGAACCAGGAGGCACCCACCTCCACCGGTGACTCGTCGGTGCGCACCAGGTGCCGACGGCAGAGCAGCTCGGTGCCGTCGGCGACGCCGAACGCGTCGGCCACCTCGGGTGGGGCGGGCGCCCTACCGACCGATACGAGCTGCTGACGGTACCGGGCGGCGAGGTCGGCGTGGTAGCCCCGGAAGCCGCCGTACCGGCCCCTGGAGAGCCGGTTGAGTCGCCGCCGGGTGCCCCGGACGTACGTACCGGAGCCGGGTTTGGTGATCAGGACGCCCTCGACCCGCAGCTGGTCGACGGCGCGCTGCACGGTCTGTTTCGCCACGCCGAACATCTCGGCGATGGCCGGGATGGACGGCAGCCGCTCGCCCGGCCCCCAGTCGCCCCGACGCACCTGGGCCTTGAGCTGCGCAGCGATCTGCCGGTGCGGGAACTCGGCGGCTCCCGGGTTGATCTGCACGCCCGCCTCCTCCTGACAGCTAGGTTCCTAGGATGCCCTAGAGGCCGTGACCGCGCCACCCCGGACACGCGAACGGCCCGCACGAATCACTGGCGGTCGCCGGCCGGACGCGACCGTCGAGCCGACAGAGCATCGCTGTCGGCTCGACGGTGACGGGTCGGGTGTGCGGGGCTGCTACCAGGAGCCGGCGGTGGGGCCGGCCGAGCCACCCCGACGGCGCAGGTACTTCTCGAACTCCTGGGCGATCTCGTCACCGGTCAGCGGGGTGATGCCCGCGTCGCCGACCCGTTCCTCCAGCTCGCGGACGTACTCACCCAGCTCGGCATCCTGCTCGGCGGCGCTGCGGACCCGCTGCTCCCACTCGGCGGCCTCCTCGGCCAGGTCGGCCATCGGCACCGGCAGGTCGAGCACGTCCTCGACCCGGTGCAGCAGGGCGAGGGTGGCCTTCGGGCAGGGCGGGTTGTTGGCGTAGTGCGGCACGTGCACCCAGAACGACACCGCGTCGACCTCGGCCCGGGTGCAGGCGTCCTGGAGCACCCCGACGATGCCGGTGGGGCCGTCGTAACGGGTGGGGGTGAGCTGGTAACGCTGGGCGGCCTGGGCGTCGGAGGCACTGCCGCTGATCGGCAACGGCCGGGTGTACGGCACGTCGGCCAGCAACGCGCCGAGCAGCACCACCCGCTCCACCTCCAGGCTGTGGCAGATCTCCAGCACCTGCTGGCAGAAGGTGCGCCAGCGCATGCTCGGCTCGATGCCCCGGATGAGCACCACGTCGCGCTCGGTGCCCTCGGGGCTGGCCACCATGAACTTCGTGGTGGGCCACTCCACCCGGCGGGTCTCGCCGTCGGACATGGTGATGGTCGGGCGGCTCACCTGGAAGTCGTAGAACTCCTCCGGGTCGATCTCGGTGATCTCCCGGGCCTGCCAGACCTGTTCCAGGTGTTCCACGGCGGCGGTGGAGGCGTCCGCGGCGTCGTTCCAGCCCTCGAAGGCGGCGATCGCCACCGGGGAACGCAGCACCGGCAGCCCGTCGAACTCGGTCACGCCGTCACCTCGCCCCGCTCGTCGCCGACGGCGCCGGGGGTCGGCCCGGTCACCCGCCCGCCGTGCACGGTGGCGTCCCTGATGTCCTTCACGTCCGCCAGCCTACGTCCCGGCGCGACGCACGGCCCGTCGGCCGCGCCGGTCCGTCCGCCCACCGCGCCCGCGAAGCGGGACGAACGGCACGGTGAGGGGATCGGCGCATAGGGGGACGGGCGCGGGCGCGGCCGACGGAAGGCTCCTCGCACCACCCTGGAACCCTGGTGGGCGGCGAGGTCGGGGCTGGGCTGGCGGCCATCGAGCCGCTGAGGGTGGACCTGATCGGGCTGAACCGCTCCACCGGCCCGGCCGAGATCCGCCGCGACGGCATCGAGACGGTCGAGGCGGTGGGGCAACCTCGTCCACGGGCCGCCCCACCGCGCGTCACTCGGGGATGACGAACTGGGCGGTGCTGGTGGTGTCGTAGCTGACGCCGTTCTTCTCGGCGTGGTGGATGCAGTGGACCGTGGCGGTGCGGGACTGGACGGGGACGCCGGTGACCGGGACGGTCGGAGACCAGAAGGTCACGTCGACGAGCGCCCCGTTGTTCTCGGAGTCGTAGTCGTTGGTGGCATAGGCGAGCACGGTGGCCGAGCAGCGGACGTTTATGTAGTTGGCGTCCACCCGGTCGTTGCCCCAGGTGGCGAGCCGCGAGTATCCGCGGACCTTGATCCCGCCGACGCGTAGCGGCCAGGTTCCCTCGTGGCCGACGCTCTCCAGTTGGATGACGCCCTGCAGGTTGTACGCGGGTGCCGGTGGAGACGTGGGCGGGGGCGGGACGGGGTCGCCACCGCTGCCGCCACCGTCGCAATTGAGGGAACACTCAGGTTCCGAGGCGTACGTCGGCATGGCCATCGCGCCGGTGCCCACAAGGCAGGCCAGCAGGGTGATTCCGACGGTTGCAACGCGTCTGAGCACGTCATCTCCTATCAGTGGGCCCGAGGAATGGGCCCGGGGTGTGCGATCGGACCCGTAGGTTATCGCTGCCATTTTCGGAAACGCAATGGATACCGGCCGGTACGGCCGGGCCCGGAGCTGCTCCGCTGGGTCGGCCATGAAGCATGGGTGGGAGTAGTTGCTGTTCAGTGGGGGTGTGGCGGGTCCCGGCGCGCCGGGACAACGACGAAATTCAAGCTGTTCCGGCAGATGGTGGCCGGGTGCGTGGTGTGCTGTTGAATCGGGCGTGTGGCGAACTGGTGGTAATTGTCTGGGGCGGAGGGGTATGCGGGTGGCCCGACTGGTTCTTCCGTGCCGCCGGGCCTCGCGTGAGTAGACCTGACTCAATTCGTTAATCGTTTGCCGTGTAAATGCCACCGAAAGGGGTGTGGTGCGGGCGCAAGGCGCGATATCGGTGACATCGGTCGGTCGCGAAGCGTGTCGACGCCCGACGGCGGTCGAGTTGGCGCTCAGTTGCCCGCGCGGTTCGGCTGGCGGGGAGCGGCTGGGTGACCTGCGCGCCGCGGCCGCTGCCGCCGGCGTCGACCACCTGTTCGGGCCCGCCGTCCTCGTCGAGGTCGAGGCGACGGCGATCCTGGACTGAGCGGCCAGCTCAGGGGCGTCGCGCCGGCTATGATCGCCCATTGCGCGATCGCCCATTGCGCCGCAGTGGCCCGTCCGATGGTTTGGAGAGACGCGATGAGCACGGACGACCGCTCAGCCGGGCCGTACGCTGCCGACAGCCACGATCTGATCAGGGTGCAGGGCGCGCGGGTGAACAACCTGCGTGACATCAGCATCGAGCTGCCGAAGCGCCGGTTGACCGTGTTCACCGGGGTCTCCGGCTCGGGCAAGAGTTCGCTGGTGTTCGGCACGATCGCCGCCGAGTCGCAGCGGTTGATCAACGAGACCTACAGCGCCTTCGTGCAGGGCTTCATGCCGACGTCGGCCCGGCCCGAGGTGGACGTGCTCGACGGGTTGACCACGGCGATCATCGTGGACCAGGAGCGGATGGGGGCGAACGCCCGCTCCACGGTGGGCACCGCCACCGACGCCACCGCCATGCTGCGCATCCTGTTCAGCCGGTTGGGGCAGCCGCACATCGGCCCGCCCAACGCGTACTCGTTCAACGTTCCCTCGGTGCGGGCCAGTGGGGCGATCACCGTCGAGCGGGGCGCCGGGCGGACGAAGACCGAGAAGGCGACCTTCCACCGGCTCGGTGGGATGTGTCCGGGCTGCGAGGGGATGGGCGCGGTCACCGACATCGACCTGTCGGCGCTCTACGACGACACCCGGTCGCTCAACGAGGACGCGCTGACCATCCCCGGCTACAGCATGGAGGGCTGGTACGGGCGGATCTTCCGGGGCTGCGGCTACTTCGATCCGGACAAGCCGATCCGCCGGTACACGAAGACCGAGTTGCACGATCTGCTGTACCGGGAACCCACCAAGATCAAGGTCGACGGCATCAACCTGACGTACGCCGGGTTGATCCCGCAGATCCGGAAGTCGTTCCTGGCCAAGGACGTCGACACCCTGCAACCGCACATCCGGGCGTTCGTGGAGCGCGCGGTGACCTTCACGACCTGCCCCGAGTGCGCCGGCACCCGGCTGGGCCCGGAGGCCCGGTCGTCGAAGATCGACGGGCGGAACATCGCCGACGTCTGCGCGATGCAGATAAGCGACCTCGCCGACTGGGTACGGGGCCTCGCCGAGCCCTCGGTGGCCCCGCTGCTCACCGGCCTGCAACGGCTCCTCGACTCGTTCGAGGAGATCGGGTTGGGCTACCTGTCGCTGGACCGGCCGACGGGCACCCTGTCCGGTGGGGAGGCGCAACGGACCAAGATGATCCGTCACCTCGGATCCTCGCTGACCGACGTCACCTACGTCTTCGACGAGCCCACCGTCGGGCTGCACCCGCACGACATCCAGCGGATGAACAGCCTGCTGCTGCGGTTGCGGGACAAGGGCAACACGGTGCTGGTGGTGGAGCACAAGCCGGAGGTGGTGGCCGTCGCCGACCACGTCGTCGACCTCGGCCCGGGTGCCGGCTCGGCAGGTGGCGAGGTGGTCTTCACCGGCACCGTCGCCGGGCTGCGCGCCAGCGGCACCCTGACCGGGCGGCACCTGGACGACCGGACCGCGCTGAAGCCGACGGTGCGCACCCCGTCGGGCGTGCTCCAGGTGCGCGGCGCGGACACGCACAACCTGCGCGACGTCGACGTCGACATTCCGCTGGGAGTGCTGGTGGTGGTCACCGGAGTGGCCGGGTCGGGCAAGAGTTCCCTGGTCCACGGCTCGGTGTCGGGGCGCGACGGGGTGGTCGCGATCGACCAGGGGGCGATCCGGGGGTCGCGGCGGAGCAACCCGGCGACGTACACCGGGCTGCTCGACCCGATCCGCAAGGCGTTCGCGAAGGCCAACGGGGTGAAGCCGGCGCTGTTCAGCGCCAACTCCGAGGGGGCCTGCCCCGGCTGCAACGGTGCCGGTGTCGTCTACACCGACCTGGCGATGATGGCCGGGGTCGCCACCGTCTGCGAGGAGTGCGAGGGAAGGCGGTTCCAGGCCGCCGTGCTGGCGTACCACCTCGGCGGTCGGGACATCAGCGAGGTGCTCGCGATGTCGGTGACCGAGGCGGCGGAGTTCTTCGGCGCGGGTCCGGCGCGTACCCCGGCGGCGAGCGCCGTCCTCGGCCGGCTGGCCGACGTCGGGCTCGGCTACCTGCGTCTCGGTCAGCCGCTGACCACGCTCTCCGGCGGCGAGCGGCAGCGGTTGAAGCTGGCCACCCGGATGGCCGACCGGGGCGGTGTCTACGTCCTCGACGAGCCGACCACCGGGCTGCACCTCGCCGACGTGGCACAACTGCTCGGCCTGCTCGACCGGCTGGTCGACGCCGGCACCTCGGTCATCGTCGTCGAACACCACCAGGCGGTGATGGCGCACGCCGACTGGATCGTCGACCTCGGCCCCGGCGCGGGCCACGACGGCGGACGGATCGTCTTCGAGGGCACCCCCGCCGACCTGGTCGCCGCCCGCTCCACGCTCACCGGCGAACACCTCGCGGCCTACGTCGGCCGCTGACGCCGGCCCATGCCGGGCCGGGCCGTCGCGCGAGGTCCGGACTCCGCCGTCGGGCGCAACACCTACGAAAAGCCCCGGCAACAGTGCAGAATGACGTTCATCGATTTAATGGGAAGGGTGTGTCGATGGGACGTCTCCGTCAAACCGCGCTGGCGGTGGTGCTCTGCGTGCTCGGGGGCCTGCTGGTCGCCGCGCCCGCGCGGGCCAACGCCGCCGGGCCGGTCCCGCACTACCTGATGACCGCGTTCACCAACAGCAGCGAATCCAACATGTACGTCTACGACTCGGCCGACGCCACCCGGTTCACCCTCCAGCGGGCCAACGCCTACACCCCGCCGTCCGGGCTGGTCCGCGACCCCAGCGTCATCCGGCACACCGACGGCTACTACTACCTCGTCTACACCACCGGCTGGACCGGCAACACCATCGGCATCGCCCGCAGCGCCGACTACCTGAGCTGGACGTTCCAGCGCAACGTCACCATCTCCGTCGCCCCGGCCAACGGCAGCACCTGGGCGCCCGAGTGGTTCGTCGACAGCGACGGCAGCGTGCACATCGTGGTGTCGGTGTCCCAGACCGGCACGGCAGGGCAGTTCCAGCCGTACCGGATCACCGCGACGAACGCGGCGCTGACGGCGTGGAGCGCGCCGGCCCCGCTGACCGGCATCGGCACGAACCACATCGACAGCTTCATCGTCAAGGTCGGCGGCACCTACCACAACTTCACCAAGAACGAGACCACCAAGTACATCGAGCACGCCACCGCCAGCGCGCTGACCGGCCCGTGGAGCTGGGTCGGCACCGGCAACTGGGCCGGTTGGGGCGCCGGCCTCGAAGGCCCCGCCCTGGTCCGGCTGCCCGACAACCGGTGGCGCATCTACTTCGACCAGTACGGTGCCGGCCGCTACTACTCCGCCGACAGCAGCGACCTGTACGGCTTCACCGGCAAGACCGAGCTGGCCGGCCTGTCCGGCACGGTGCGGCACTTCACGGTGCTGCGGGAGAGCGTCGGCGACACCTCCGCGCCGCCCACCGGGAACCGTTCGCTGCGCTCGGCGAACTTCCCCGACCGGTACGTCCGCCACCGCGACAACCTCGCCCGCATCGACGTGCTCAACAGCGGCAGCGCGCTCGCCGACCGGCAGGACGCCACCTTCCAGATCGTCGCCGGGCTCGCCAACGCCTCCTGCTACTCGTTCCGCGCGGTCAACGGCTCCTACCTGCGGCACTGGGACTTTTCGATCCGGCTGGCCGGCAACGACGGCAGCGCCGTCTTCGCCGGGGACGCCACCTTCTGCAGCCGTGCCGGGCTGGCCGGGGGCGGCAGCTACTCCTTCGAGTCGTGGAACCATCCGGGGCGCTACCTGCGGCACTACGACTACGTGCTGCGGGTCGACCCGTACGCCGCCGGCAGCACCTTCGCCGGCGACGCCTCGTACACCCTGACCACGCCGTTGGCCTGAACACCGGCGCGTCTCGGCCGGTGGGCGTGCGCGACGCCCACCGGCCGGGCCACCGTCAGCGGGTGGTCGGCAGGCCGAACGCCGGGAACAGCGTGCCGTCGAGGAACGAGGTGAGCTGGGCGATCCGGCCGTCACGCACCGTCAGCACGGTGAGCGACCAGGGCAGGTACGGGCCGGTGCCGTCGCGGCGCAGGTAGTGGGCCACCGCCGGCTGGCCGTTGGCCGTCACCGGCTCGTGCCGCCAACTGCCGCAGGTGGTCAACGGCACCGCCTGCGCGAAGTCGAGCACCGCGTCGCGGCCGGCGTACCAGTGCGGCAGCGGTGGCATCGACCAGGTGACGTCCTCGGTGAGCAGGGCGACCAGGGCGTCGGCGTCGCCGTTCTCCAGGGCGGTGGCGTAGCCGGCGACGATCTCCCGCAGTCGGGTGTCACCGAGCGTGCGCAGGGTCCGCTGCTGGCTGCGGGTCGGCGTCCGTTCGGCGACGACCCGGCGGGCGCGCGCCAGGGCGGAGTTGACCGAGCCGGTGGAGGTGCCCATCATGGCGGCGATCTCGGCGGCGGTGAAGCCGAGCACGTCGAACAGCAGCAGGGCGGCGCGCTGGTTGCCGGGCAGGTGTTGCAGCGCGGCCACGAAGGCCAGCTCGACGGCCTCCCGTAGCTCGTACCGGGCGTCGGGGGCGGCCGGACCGGCGGCCAGGGCGGCATCGGGATACGGGCCGAGCCACCGGACGTGCCCGGCGGCGGCGCTGTCCGGCACGGCGTGTGCGCTGGCCGGCCCCAGGTCGACGGGCAATGCCCGCCGGCCCCGCCCGGCGGCAACGTCGAGGCAGGTGCGGGTGGCGACGGCGTAGAGCCAGGTGCGCAGCGAACTGCGCCCCTCGAAGCGGGGCAGTGCCCGCCAGGCCCGCAGCAGCGCCTCCTGGACCGCGTCGTCGGCGTCGTGCGGGGAGCCGAGCATCCGGTAGCAGTGTGCGTGCAGCCCCGGTCGCAGCGGTGCGACCAACGTGGTGAACGCGAGGTCGTCCCCGCCCCGGGCCCGGGTCAGGGTCACGTCGTGGTCGTCGGCCGCCATGCCGGCGAGAATAATGCTCACGACCGACGATTCTGCAGCTCGCGGGGAGTCTGTACCGGGTAGGCCTCGCACCTGAACCTCCGGAGGACCCGAGATGAGCACTCCCACCACCGTGCCGGTGACCACCGCCACCCTGGCCGTCCCCGACGGCACCCTGTACTTCGAGGTACGCGGCCGGGGCCCCCTGGTGGCGCTGGTCGCCGCGCCGATGGACGCGCGCACCTTCGCGCCCCTGGCCGACCTGCTCGCCACCGACCACACCGTGCTCACCACCGACCCGCGTGGCATCCGCCACAGCCGGCTGCACGACCCCGAGCAGGACTCCACCCCCGAGCTGCGCGCCGACGACCTGGCCCGGCTGCTGGCCCACCTGGACGCCGGCCCGGCGACGGTGCTCGGCTCCAGCGGCGGCGCGGTCACCGTGCTGGCGCTCGCCCAGACCCACCCGCAGGCGGCGCACACCGTGATCGCCCACGAACCGCCGCTGCTGCTCCTGCTCGACGACCGCGCCGAACTCCTCGCCCGGGAGGACGACATGGTCGAGACCTACCGGCGCGGCGACCGGCTGGGCGCCTGGCGGAAGTTCCTCGCCAACGCGAACATCACCATGCCGGAGGAGATGATCCAGGGCATGTTCGGCCACGAACCGGACCCGCAGGACGCCGCCGACGAGAGCTACCAGTACCTGCACACCCTGCGGGGCACGACCCGCTTCGCACCGGACGTCGCCGCGCTGCGCGACGGCCCGACCCGGGTGCTGGTCGGCCTGGGCGAGGAGTCGGGCGGGGAGCTGTGCGACCGCAGCTCCCGGGCGCTGGCCGCCGCCCTGGGGGCGCCGCCCACCATGTTCCCCGGCGGGCACCTCGGCTTCGCCGACGACCCGGCCGGCTTCGCCGCCCGGCTGCGTGAGGTCGTCACCGGGTAACCGTCGGTCACAGGGGGGTGGCCGGCGGAAGTCGGCGACGGCCGCCCCCCGTACCGGGAGGCCGTGGCGGCGGCGACCGATGGACGACAGTCGCGGGAATACCGGGAATCCCGGTCCTAGAGTGCCGGCCATGAAGATGATCGTGCGACTCGTCGGTGGGCTCGCGGTCCTCGTGGCGGCGATGGCGGCGGGGCCGGTGCCGGCCTACGCCGCGCCGGCCGGTGGGGGCCTCGGGCTGGACCTGCGGACCGCCGCTGCGCGGTACGCGCCGGGCGAGGCCATCCGGTTGACGCTCACGGTCGACAACGCCACCGGCGCGGCCTGCGGGCTGGCCACGGCGGCCGAGGGCACGGTGCAGGTGACCTCGGTCCGCCGGGACGGGCAGGAACTGGTCCCGGCCCTGGGCCGCAGCTTCTACGGCGACGGCATCGGCGCGGCCGCCACCGCCGGCACGTCGACCGTGGAGCCCGGGGCGAGCGTGACGGTGTCGCTGGTGAGCATCCGGGTGCACGAGGGGACCGATGCCGGAGCCGTGGTGCTGAGGTCGGTGGCGGCGACCCCGGACGGCGGTGGGCTGGACACCCGGTGGCCGGTCGGGGCAGCCGGCCGCTACGAGGTGACGGCGGGTTACACCGTGCTGCCGGTGACCGGGCTCGACAACCCGTGCCCGGGTGCGACGGCGCTGCGGACCACCAGCTTCACCGTCGGCGACGGCACCCCGACCGTCCCTGGACGGTGGCGTTGGCTGCTCGGCGGCGGGGTGGTGCTGCTACTGGTCGTCGTCGGTGCGCTGGCGGTCCTGCTCCTGCGGCGTGGTCGCCGTCGCCCGGCCGCTGCCGTGATGGCGCTGCTGCTCGTCGGCGTCGGGGCCGGCGTCGGCGGGACCGGACGGCCGGCGCGGGCCGACTACCAGGTCGACCCGAGTTCCGGGGTTCCGGTCAGCGGTGTCGACTTCCAGGCGGCGGTCGACGGCTGCCTACAGGGGTTCGCGGCGGCCGGCGGTGACCCGGCGGGCATCCTGCCCCGGCTCAAGGACCCGAAGTCACCCCGGGTGCGGATCATCCCCACCCCCGGCGGGTCGGGCTCCTTCGAGACCCCGGACAGCAAGGACGGCAAGGGCTCGTCCACGGTGACCTGGAACCCGACCTCGGTCGACCCGTACGGCGACGGGATCGCCCGGGACCCGTGCGCGGCGCTGTACCACGAGCTGAACCACTCCGACGACATCTCCCGCGACGCCGTGCCCAAGGGCGACTGCGGCGCCACCGGGATCAAGAGCGCCGAGGTCAAGGCGACCCTGGCCGAGAACAGGTACCGGGCGGCCAAGGGCCTGCCACCGCGCACCGAGTACGACGGCAAGCCGCTGCCGAAGAGCTTCGACGAGTGCCGGAAACCCGCGAAGAAGACCCCGCCGCCGAAGGGGCCGGTGAAGCTCTGCGAGGACGGGGCCGACTGCGGTGGCAGCAACGGCGACCCGCACCTGGTCACCTTCGACAGGCACTACTACGACTTCCAGGCCGTCGGCGAGTTCGTGCTCGTCGAGTCGACCTCGGGCGACCCGCTGGCGGTGCAGGCCCGGCAGGCCCCGATGGGCGACTCGCGGACGGTGTCGGTCAACACCGCCGTCGCCTTCCGGATCGGCGCGCACCGGGTCGCCCTCACCCTGGTCGACGGCGACACCGAGGTACGCGTCGACGGCACCGCCCGCGTGCTGCCGCCGGGGGAGACGGACCTGCCCGGCGGCGGCACGCTCACCCGCCGCGACTCCGACACCGGTCCCGCCGACGGCTACGACCTGCGCTGGCCCGACCGCTCCGCCGCCGCCGTCGACCAGATCGGCCCCTACGGCTACCGGGTACTGACCAGGCTGGCCCCGGGCCGGGCCGGGAAGGTACGGGGACTGCTCGGCGACTTCGACGGTGACCCGAGCGACGACATCGCCGCGCCGTCCGGTGCCACGCTGAGCCAGCCCGTGCCGTTCGGGAAGCTCTACCCGTCGTACGCGGACGGTTGGCGGGTCACCCGGGACAGTTCCCTGTTCAGCTATGCCGACGGCCGGGACACCGGGTCGTTCACCGACCGTGGTTTCCCGGACCGCGCGGTGACTGTGGACGACCTCGACCCGACCCGGCGGGCCCGCGCCGAGCAGGTGTGCCGGTGGGCCGGGGTCACCGACCCCTGGCAGCTCGCCGAGTGCGTCTTCGACGTCGGGGTGACCGGCCGTCCCGAGTTCGCGGTCAGCGGCGTCGGCACCGAGCGGATCGCCCCGCCGGCCGCCGCGCCGATCGCCGCGACCCCGGTCGCCACCGGGGCGCTGACCCCGGGCGGCGATCCGCTGATCTTCCCCGCCCGGGCCGGCGACGCCGTGTTCGTCGACGTCAGCGCGCCCGGCCTGGCCGACCGCTGCTCCCCGTACCGGCTGCTCGACCCGACCGGGGCGGAGGTGGCCAGCGGCTGCAACATCAACGGGCGTGGTCACATCGACCGCACCGACCTCACCCGCGACGGCAGGTACACGGTGGTGGTCGACGCCGCCGCCGGTGACACCGGTCGGGCCACCGTGCGGGTCTACGCGGCCCGGGACACCACCGGCGCCCTGCGACCGGATGCTCCGGCGGTCTCGGTGACGATCGCCGAGCCGGGCGGCCGGGCCCGGTACCGGTTCACCGGTGTCGCCGGCCAGCGGGTCTTCGTCGAGGTACCGGAGAGCACCCTGCCGGACCAGTGCTCCCCGCTGGAACTGCTCGACCCGGCCGGAAAGCAGCTGAGCAGCGGCTGCGTCGTCAACGGCAGCGGCGACATCGACGGCACGGTGCTGCCCGCCGACGGGACGTACACCGTGCTGGTGGACCCGGTGGACCGCACCGTCGGCACGGTCGCGCTGCGGCTGTTCGCCACCCGCGACCAGATCGGCACGATCACCGTCGACGGCCCGCCGGTCGTGGTGACCGTCGACCAGCCCGGCACCGTGCGGGGTTACCGGTTCACCGGCACGGCCGGCACGTCGGTGACCGTGACGGCCACCGACGCCACGCTGCCCGACCAGTGCTCACCGCTGGAGCTGCGCGACCCCGACGGCGAGCCGGTGGGCACCGGCTGTGTGGTCAACGGAGTCGGTGGGATCGACGCGACAGTCCTGCCGGCCACCGGTGTCTACACCGTCGTCGTGGACCCGTCCGGGGCGGCCACCGGCACGGTCACCCTCACCCTGCGGCACTGACCCGATGCCGGCGGTGGGCCGTTTACGCAGGTGAGAGTGGTACGGATCATCCGGACGGTGGACGTCGCCCGCCGCCGGCTGTGGCAGGGTGGATCCGTGCACCCCACTGCGGCCCGCCTGCTGGCGCTGGTCGGCGTGCTCGTGCTCGCCGCCCTGTTCGGCTGGTGGTGGCGGCGACGCGACGGCCGGCTCCACCCGGCCACGCCCGGGTCGGCGTCCGACGACGCCCGGTCGCCGGTCCTGGCCACGCTCGGGGTCCCCGCCGGGACGGTCACGCTCGTGCAGTTCTCATCGGCGGTCTGCGCCCCCTGCCGGGTCACCCGCCGGCTGCTGGCCGAGGTGCAGCAACAGGTCGACGGGCTCCACCTGGTGGAGGTCGACGCCGAACGGCACCTCGACGCGGCCCGGGAACTGGGCGTCTGGCGTACCCCGACGGTGCTGGTGGTGGACGCCGCCGGCCGGGTCGTGCGGCGGGCGAGCGGGGTGCCGGACCGGCAGGAGCTGATCGCCGCACTCCGCCCCCTGCGCGTCGGGGCCGGCCGGTGAGCGCGGGCCGGCGGTCGGGTACGGGCAGGCCGGTGGGGCGCCGTGGGCGGGTGGGCGCGGGCCGGCGGACGGCCGGCGCGGCGTTGACCCGTCGGCGGGCGGTGGATCACGGTCGGCTGGCGGCGAGCCTCTGTCCGCCGGCCGTCCTCGGCTGACCCCACCCCGCCCCCACAGCGCCGGCCCCGGTCCTGCGAACCCCGGCGTCACCCCTGGCTGAACGGACCCCTCATGCTGCTCGACCCCCGCGCGCCGCGGTTCGCCGCCGCCGTGACCACCGTCGTCCTCGCCGTCGCCCTCGTCACCGGGTCGACGGTGCCGCTGATCGCCCAGGCGGTGGTCTTCGCGGTGACCGCGGCCAGTCCCCGCCTCGGCCCGTACGGGCTGCTCTACCGGGTCTTCGTCGCGCCCCGGCTCGCCCCGCCCCGCGGGCTGGAGCCCGCCGCGCCGGTGCGCTTCGCCCAACTCGTCGGCCTGCTCTTCGTGCTGGTCGCCGGGATCGGCCAGTTCGTCGGCGTACCGGCGCTGGGCTTCGCCGCGACCGGCGCGGCGCTGGTGGCGGCGTTCCTCAACGCGGCCTTCGACCTCTGCCTCGGCTGCGTCGGTTACCTCGCCCTGCGCCGGCTGGTCGGCCGGCCGATGACGGCCCGGGTGCCCACCGGCCTGTCCTGAACCGGTCGGACGGTCGGGCTGCCCGATCGTTCCGGGCAGGGGCTTGAAGTCCTATCGCATTGATAGGAAAATCGATTCATGCTGCTCGCCATGCTGTTCGCCTCTCGCCGGGTCGTAGACCTGATGCGGGTCGCCGCCCAGCGCTGTCCCGGACTGTCCGCCACCGTCTGACCGTCCGTGCCGCCGCCTGCTGGTCGCCGGCCTGCGCCGGCCGGTGGCGGTCCGCGACGTCGGGCCCGGTGCCGCGCCCGGCCCCGACGCCGGTCCCGATCCGCCGCCACGACCACCTCACCCGACCCGGGGAGCTCACATGACCGACGCAGCGCACGACATCGGGCCCTTCGTCAGCGACTGGCGGGACTGGCACCGGCGGCACGAGGAGACGCTGGCCGCACCGTACGGCTTCCTCGCCGTCACCGGTCTGCACTGGCTCACCGCCCGGCCGCAGCGCTTCCCCGACCTGCCCGGGCAGTGGCACACCGGCGACGAGGGGGTGGTCGTCACCCTGGCCGGGGGCGAGCAGCTCACCGTCGACGGTCGGCCGGTGCGGGGCCGGCACGGGTTCGGGCCGATAGCCGAGCGTGGTGGGCTCACCGTCGGGATCGAGGGCGGGGTGTTGGAGGTGGCCCGTCGCGGCGGGCGGGACATCCTGCGCCCCCGCCGCCCCGACCATCCACTGCGCACCGCCTTCCGGGGCACCCCGGCATACCCGCCGACACCGCGCTGGGTCCTCGCCGGGCGGTACGTGCCGTTCGACACGCCCCGGCCGACCACCGTCGGTGCGGCGGTGGAGGGGCTCGAGCACGTCTACGACGCCCCCGGTCGGATCGAGTTCAGCGTCGACGGGGTGCCGTTGCGGCTGACCGCGTTCGACGGCTTCACGCCGGGCAGCCTGTCGGTGCTGTTCACCGACGCCACCTCCGGCGTCACCACCTATCCGGCGAACCGGGCGCTGGCCGTCGACGCCCCGGACGCCCAGGGCCGGGTGACGCTGGACTTCAACCGGGCCGCCAACCTGCCCTGCGCGTACACCGACTTCGCGACCTGTCCGCTGCCGCCGGTGGAGAACCGCCTGCCGGTCGCCGTCGAGGCCGGCGAGAAGATCCCGTACGAGCGGCACGCGCCCGCCGCCCGGCCGTGACCGTCCGATCCGTCCGCAGGAGGCCCGTCAGATGACCGTGCCCGACCATCTCCCGCCGCCGGTCGAGGCCGACGCGGACGCGCTGCGTACGCTGCTGCGCCACCAGGCCAGCACCGTCACGGTGGTCACCGCGCCCGGTGCCCCGGCGGTCGGCTTCACCGCCACCTCGTTCACCTCGGTGTCGCTGGCCCCGCCGATCGTCTCGTTCTGCCTGAACGTCGGCTCGTCGAGCTGGTCGACGGTGGCCCGGACCCGGCATCTGGCCGTGCACCTGCTGGCCCACCACCAGCAGGAGTTGGCCCGCACCTTCGCCACCAGCGGTATCGACCGGTTCGCCGCACCGACCCGGTGGCGGGTCGGGCCGGAGGGTGTGCCGATCCTCGACGACACCCTGGCGTGGCTGCTCTGCCGGGTGGTCGAGCGGGTGACCGTCGGCGACCACGCGATCGTGCTCGCCGAGCCGGAGCTGATCCGGCACAGCGACGTCGGATCGCCGCTGCTGTACCACCGGGGCCGGTACGCCGGTCTGGCCGGCGGCCCGGACGGGGCGTCCCGCCGTCCCGCCGCCTGACCGTCCTGCCGCTCGATCGACGCGCCGATCCCGCCGGGCGCAATACCTGTAAATCCTATAGCCTTAGTATGCAATGCGTCAACGGATCGATCGCTCCACGTGCGATAGCCGACATCCGACGCGTGTTTCGTTGACATCACCGGCGCCACGGAGGTGGACTCGGCCCATGTCCAGCGAGCTGCGGCTGACGATCCGCGGCCACATCGACTTCGGTCGGGTGTGGTCGAGTTCCTGTCTGGCCTGACCCGGCACCCACACCCGTACCCGACGCGCCGTACCGGCCCGTCGAGGTGGGGCTCACCGCCGAGCTGACCGCCGCACTGTTTCCGACACCCTCCACCGGCCCGCGCCCTGTGCCCGGCCGGTTGTCGGCGTACCCACTCCCGCCTGTCTGGACAGGAGACCCCGTCATGTCCGTCCGCCCCCTGCGGACCCTCGCCGTCGCCGCCGTGCTCGCGCTCGCCGCCGGCTGCGCCACCGCCACCACCCCGGCCGTCGAGGCCGCCGGGCAACCCCGCTCCGGCGGTGCCCTCACCTGGGCCGTGGAAACCGAACCGATCACCCTCAACCCGCACCAGTACGCCCAGGCCAAGGCCCGCCTGCTGGTCTGGAACAGCTTCGAGTCGCTGCTCACCTACGACAGCCAGGGCAAGCTGGTGCCCTGGCTGGCGACCGGCTGGCAGGCCACGCCGGACGGCCTGAGCTACACCCTGCCGCTGCGCGCCGGGGTGACCTTCACCGACGGCACCCCGTTCGACGCCGCCGCCGTCAAGGTCAACCTCGACAAGCTCCGCGAGCCCGGGTACGCGCCGGCGGTCGCCGCCGTGCAACTGCGCAACCTCCGGGCCGTCGAGGTCGTCGACCCGCGCACCGTACGGCTCACCCTGACCGCCCCCGACGTGCTCATCCTCGACTTCCTCGCCTCCCCGCAGGGTGCCCAGGTGTCGCCGAGGTCGCTGCGGGAGGCGAAGAACCTCAAGGCCGGCGGCGTCGACGTCGTCGGCACCGGGCCGTTCGTGCTGGACCGCTACGTCCCCGGCCAGGAACTGCACTACCGGCGCAACCCCGGCTACGACTGGGCCCCGCCCACCGCCACCCACACCGGCCCGGCCCACCTCGACGAGATCACCTACCGGTTCCTCAAGGAGTCCGCGGTGCGGGTCGGCGCTCTCACCTCGAACCAGGTACAGCTCATCGAGGGCGTGCCCGCCACCGACCAGCCACTGATCACCGGCAACCCCCGACTGCGGCTGACCCGCGAGCTGAACTCCGGCTCGGCCTACTCGTACTACTTCAACGTCTCCCGCGCCCCCTTCGACGACCTGCGGGTCCGGCAGGCGTTCCGGGAGGCCCTCGACGTCGACACCGTGCTGGCCTCGGTCTACCGGGACACCGCCACCCGGGCGTGGAGCGTGGTCAGCCCGTCCAGCCCGCTCTACGACAGGCGGCTGGAAGGCGGCTACGGCGGTGACACCGCCAAGGCCAACAGCCTGCTCGACCAGGCCGGCTGGAAGACCCGCGACGCCGACGGGTACCGCACCCGGGACGGCCGGCGGCTCACCGTACGGCTGGTGCAGGCCGCCCCGTACGTCCGGGACCGCCGCGACGTGCTCGCCCAGGCCGTACAGGCGGCGGTGAAGCAGAGCGCCGGCATCGACCTCAGGGTCTCCCTGGTCGACCAGGGCACCGCCCAGCAGGCGTTCGAGCGCAACGAGTACGAGGTCTTCGACAACTCCCGCGCCGACACCGACGCCGGAGCGGCGCTGAACCTGCTGCTGCACTCCGGGGGCGGCATCAACCGCGCCCGGATCAACGACCCGCAGCTCGACAGGCTCCTGGAGGCCGGGCAGGCCACCGCCGACCCGTCCCGTCGGGCCGCCGGCTACGCCGAGCTGCAACAGCGGGTCGTCGCGGAGCAGGCGCTCGCCCTGCCGCTCTACGCCCCGGCCGACCAGATCGCCGCCAGCACCACCGTGGGCGGGGCACGGTTCGAACCCACCGCCGGGGTGCCGGCCAGCGCGTACGACCTGTGGATCGCGCGATGAGCCTGCTCCGGGCGGTGCTCCGCCGGGTCGCCACCGGCCTCGTCGTGCTCTGGGTCGCCGCCACCGCCGCCTATCTGGCGCTGCTGGCCGCGCCCGGGGACACCGTGGACAGCATCGTCGCCGACGGCGCGGACACCCCGCAGATCCGCGCCCAGATCATCGCCGAGTGGGGCCTGGACCGGCCGGCGGTCGTCCAGTACCTCGACTACCTGTGGCGGCTGGCCGGGGGCGACCTGGGCCGCTCCTACCTGCTGCAACGTCCGGTCGCCGAGGTCATCGGCGAGCAACTCGCCCCCACCGCGACCCTCGCCGTCGCCGCCGCCGGACTCGGGGCGCTGCTGGCCGTCGCGATGGCGGTCGGCACCGCCGGCCGTCGCCGGCGCTGGCCGCGCCGGGCCAGCTCCGGCGTCGAACTCCTGCTGGTCTCCACCCCGCCGTTCCTGATCGGCATCGTGCTGCTCAGTGTGCTGTCCTTCCGGTACGGGCTGTTCCCGGTCTCCGGCGACCAGGGGACCGCCGCCGTGGTGCTGCCGGCGGTCACCCTGGCCCTGCCCATCGCCGGCCTGCTCGCCCAGGTGCTGCGCGACGGCCTGGACCGGGCGCTGGACGAGCCGTTCGTGTTGACCGTCCGGTCCCGGGGGGTGCGGGAACGGGCGGTGCTGCTGCGCCACGCCCTGCGGCACGCCCTGTTGCCGGCGGTCACCCTCGCCGGCTGGCTCTTCGGCATCCTGCTCGGCGGTGCCGTCATCGTCGAGCAGGTGTTCGGCCGACCCGGTCTCGGCCAGGTCACCCTGAGCGCGGTGACCAGCAAGGACATGCCGGTGGTGCTGGCCGTGGTGACGCTCTCCGCCGCCGTCTACGTGCTGGTCAACACCGCCGCCGACCTGACCCACCTGCTCGTCGACCCGCGCCTGCGAAGGAGCTGACGATGACCGTCACCCTGGGTCCCACGCCCACCGCCGTCGCGGCGGTCCCCCTCGGCGTCGATCCGCCCGCCCCGGCCCGCCGACGGTGGGGCCGGCCACGACCGGGACTGCTCGCCGCCGGGGCGTACCTCGTCCTGCTGGTCGTCGCGGCGGTCCTCCCGGCGCTGCTGGCACCCGGCGATCCGCTCGCCGCCGACCCGCGCGCCGTGCTCACCGCCCCCGACGCGGCGCACTGGTTCGGCACCGACCACCTCGGCCGTGACGTCTGGACCCGGGTGGTGCACGGTGCCGGGCACTCGCTGACCATCGGTCTCGCCGCGACCGCGATCGCGGTCACCGGCGGGGTGCTGCTCGGACTGCTCGCCGGGCTGGCCCACCGGTTCGCCGACGAGGCGCTCAGCCGGTCCTTCGACGCGTTGTCGGCGTTCCCGCTGCTGCTGCTGGCGCTGCTGCTGATCACGGTCGCCGGCCCCGGCACGGCCAGCCTGATCGTCGCCATCGGCATCGCCACCCTCCCGCACCACGCCCGGGTGGTACGCGGACAGACCCTGCTGGTGCGCCGGGCCGGGTACGTCGAACAGGCGGTCAGCTTCGGCCTGTCCCGGCCCCGGCTGGTGCTGCGGCACGTGCTGCCCAACGTGATCGGCCCGGTCCCGGTGCTCGCCGTGATCGGGCTCGGTGAGGCGATCCTGGCCGCCGCCGGGCTCAGCTTCCTCGGCCTCGGCCCGCAGCCACCGTCACCGGAGTGGGGCGCGATGCTCTCTGAGGGCCGCAACTACCTGCAGGTGGCCTGGTGGATGACGGTGCTGCCGGGCGCGGCGGTCACCGCCACGGTGGTGGCGCTGACCGTGGTCGGACGACACTGGCAGGTCCGCTTCGACGGGCGGCAGCCGTGATGGCCCCGCTGCTCACCGTGGAGGACCTGCACGTCACCTTCGACACCCCGACCGGCCCGGTGGAGGCGGTACGCGGCATCGACCTCACCGTCGGGGCCGGCGAGTGCGTCGCGGTCGTGGGGGAGTCCGGCTCGGGCAAGAGCGTCACCGCCCGTACCCTGGTCGGTCTGGCCGGTGACGGTGCCCGGGTCCGGGCCGCCCGGCTCGACCTCGCCGGCCGGGACGTGCGGGCCTACCGACCACGGGACTGGCGGCGGGTGCGGGGCCGGCTCGCCGGGCTGGTGGTGCAGGACGCGCTGGCCTCCCTCGACCCGCTGCGCACCGTCGGCGCGGAGATCGGC
Organism: Micromonospora sp. DSM 43699; assembly: GCF_055517075.1. Lineage (NCBI taxonomy): Bacteria > Bacillati > Actinomycetota > Actinomycetes > Micromonosporales > Micromonosporaceae > Micromonospora > Micromonospora sp. DSM 43699. The sequence goes on along the minus strand of NZ_JBTMMT010000001.1, from coordinate 121,505 downwards.
GAGGTGCTCGCCGCGCACGACATCGTCGGTCGGTGGGAACGCGCCGGCCGGGTCACCCACCTGCTCGACCAGGTGCACGTGCCGGAACCCGGCCGCCGGGCCCGGCAGTACCCGCACCAACTCTCCGGCGGGCTGCGGCAGCGGGCGCTGATCGCCTCGGCGATCGCCGGCGAACCCGCCCTGCTCATCGCCGACGAGCCGACCACCGCGCTGGACGTCACAGTGCAGGCGCAGATCCTGCGGCTGCTCGCCGAACGGCGGGCCACCGGGGTCGGGCTGCTGCTGATCAGTCACGACCTGGCGGTGGTCGCCCAGGTGGCCGACCGGGTCCTGGTGATGCGAGACGGCCGGATCGTCGAACACGGTCCGACCGGGCGGGTGCTGCGGGCCCCGCAACACCCGTACACCCGGCAGTTGCTTGCCGCGGTGCCGTCGGCCACGTCACGGGGGCGTCGGCTCGGCGAACCGGCCCGGGTCCGCGACGGCTGCGCGGTGCCGGCGCTGGGGCGTACCCCGCTGCCGGCGCGGCCCGCCGTCCGTCCGGACGACACCGTGCTGGCCGCGGTCGGCCTGACCAGGCGGTACGGCCCGCACACCGTCGTGCGGGACGTCTCGTTCAGCGTCGCCCGGGGCGAGACGCTGGGGCTGGTGGGCGAGTCCGGCTCCGGCAAGAGCACGATCGCCCGCCTCGTCGCCGGCCTGCTCGCCGCCGACGCCGGCACCGTCACCTTCGAGTCCACCAGGTGGTCCGGGGTGCCGGAGCGGACCCGCCGTCCGCTGCGCCGACGGATGCAGCTGATCTCCCAGGACCCGTTGGGCTCCTTCGACCCCCGGTACACCGTCGGCCGGCTCGTCGCCGAGAACCTCGACCCCGGGCCGGACCGGAGCGACCGGGTGGTCGCCCTGCTGCACCGGGTCGGCCTCGGCCCGGAGCTTGTCGACCGGCACCCCCGGTCGCTGTCCGGCGGGCAACGGCAACGCGTCGCCATCGCCCGCGCCATCGCCCCCCGGCCCAGCCTGATCATCTGTGACGAACCGGTCTCCGCCCTGGACGTCTCCGTCCAGGCCCAGGTCCTCGACCTGCTGGCCGAGCTGCGGGCCGCCGACGGCACCGCCCTGCTGTTCATCTCCCACGACCTGGGCGTGGTGCACCACCTCGCCGACCGGGTGCTGGTCCTGCACGACGGCGCGGTGGTCGAGCAGGGTCCGGTCGGCGACGTCTTCAGCTATCCCCGGCACCACCACACCCGGTCCCTGCTCGACGCGCTGCCCACGCTCGTCACCGCCGGCTGACCGTAGGAGGAGAACCATGCCCGATCCCACCCTGCACCTGGCCGTCGCCCTCGACGGCCTCGGTTGGCACCCCGCCGCCTGGCGGCTGTCCCACGCCGACCCGGCGGCGCCGCTGTTCCCCCGCTGGTGGGCGTCCCTGGTCGGACAGGCCGAACGGGGTGCCCTGGACCTGGTCACCATCGAGGACTCGCTTGACCTCCAGTCGTCCCTGCCCGACGGGCCGGACGGCCGGGTCGAACAGGTCCGGGGCCGACTCGACGCGCTGCTTGTCGCCGCCCGCATCGCCCCGCTGACCCGGCACATCGGGCTCATCCCGACCACAAGCGTCACGCACACCGAACCGTTCCACGTCTCCACCGCGGTGGCCACCCTCGACCACGTGACCGGCGGCCGGGCCGGCTGGCTGCCCCGGGTCTCCGCCCGCCGCTCCGAGGCCGGACACTTCGGCCGGCGGAACCTGCCCCCGCTGGATCCGACCCGGCTGGCCGAACCGCAGCACGCACGGCTCGTCGGTGACCTGTTCGCCGAGGCCGCCGACGCCGTCGAGGTGGTCCGCCGGCTCTGGGACAGTTGGCAGGACGACGCGGAGATCCGCGACGTCCCGACCGGCCGGTTCGTCGACCGGGACCGGCTGCACTACACCGACTTCACCGGTCGGTGGTTCTCGGTCAAGGGGCCGTCGATCGTGCCCCGGCCGCCGCAGGGGCAACCGGTGGTCGCCGCGCTGGCCCACTCGACGGTGCCGTACGCGTTCGCCGCCCGGCACGCCGACGTCGTCTTCGTCACCCCCACCGACGCCGGGCACGCCGAGGCCGTCGTCGCCGAGGTCCGGGCGGTGGAGGAGACCGTCGGCCGGTCCGGCCCGCCACTGCGGATCCTGGCCGACCTGGAGGTGCTGATCGACGACACCCCGGCCCTGGCCCGGCGGCGTCGGACCCGGTTGGACGAGCTGCACGGCGCGGAGTTCCACGCCGACGCCGCCGCCTTCACCGGCAGCCCCGGGCAGCTCGCCGACCTGCTCGCCGAGTGGCGTCGGGCCGGGGCGGACGGCTTCCGGCTGCGTCCCGCCGTGCTGCCCGACGACCTCGTCACGATCACCAGGGCGGTGGTGCCAGCGCTGCGCGACCGGGGCCTGTTCCGCGCCGGTTACCCCGGTGGGACGCTACGCGACCTGCTCGGCCTGCCCCGGCCGGACAACCGGTACGCCGTCGCGGGCACCGACTGATCCCAGGAGACACCCATGCCCAAGCAGATCATCCTCGCCGCGCACTTCCCCGGGGTGAACAACACCACCGTGTGGAGCGACCCGGCCTCCGGCAGCCACATCGACTTCGCCTCCTTCGTCCACCTGGCCCGCACCGCCGAACGCGGCAGGTTCGACTTCTTCTTCCTGGCCGAGGGGCTGCGGCTGCGCGAACAGCGGGGCCGGATCCACGACCTGGACGTGGTGGGTCGACCGGACACCCTCACCGTGCTGGCCGCGCTCGCCGCCGTCACCACCCACCTGGGTCTGGCCGGCACCCTGAACACCACCTTCCGGGAGCCGTACGAGCTGGCCCGGCAACTGGCCAGCCTGGACCACCTCTCCGGTGGCCGGGCCGCCTGGAACGTGGTCACCACCTCCGACGCGTTCACCGGGGAGAACTTCCGCCGGGGCGGCTACCTCGACCGGTCGCTGCGCTACGAACGGGCCGCCGAGTTCGTCCGTACCGCCCGGCAGTTGTGGGAGTCGTGGCCGGCGGACGCGGTCGTCGGCGACCGCGACGGCGGCCGCTACGTCGACGAGGCCGATCCGGGGGTCTTCGCCCACCGCGGCGACCAGTTCGACATCGCCGGGCACTTCACCGTGCCGCGCAGCCCGCAACTGCACCCGGTGATCCTCCAGGCCGGTGACTCGGGTGACGGCCGGGAGTTCGCCGCGTCCAGCGCCGACGCGATCTTCTCCCGGCACGGCACCCTGGCCGACGGTCAGGAGTTCTACCGGGACGTGAAGGCCCGGCTGGCCCGCTACGGCCGCAACCCCGACGATCTGAAGATCATTCCGGGGGTGACCTTCGTTCTCGGCGACACCGACGCCGAGGCCCAGGAACGCGCCCACCACATCCGCCGCCAGCAGGTCAGCCCGCAGACCGCCATCCTACTGCTGGAACAGCTCTGGAACCGGGACCTGTCCGGGTACGACCCGGACGGCCCGCTGCCGGCCGAGGACCCCGACGTCTCCGCCGACGCGATCAGCCGGGGCCGGGCGGGGATGTACCCGGACCCGGTCGGCACCGCCCGGCAGTGGCGGGCGCTGGCGCAGGAGAAGGGCCTCGGCATCCGCGACCTGATCATCGAGGTCACCGGCCGGCAGTCCTTCGTCGGCACCCCGCAGCGGGTCGCCGAGCGGATGAACCACTTCGTGCAGTCCGACGCCGCCGACGGGTTCATCCTGGTGCCGCACCTGACCCCGGGCGGACTCGACGAGTTCGTCGACCGGGTCGTCCCGCTGCTCCAGGAACGCGGCGTGTTCCGCACCGAGTACACCGGCACCACCCTGCGCGACCACCTCGGCCTGCGGCCCGCCCGCCCGCTCACCCGGGTCGGTGCGGCATGACCGGCCCGCAGACGTCCACCCCGGTCACCGTCTGCCGGCTGCGCTGGGACGACCCGGACGCGGTGGCCCTGCGGGCGGCGATGACCGGGGAACTGCGCCAGCGCTACGCCGACCGTCCGCACGACCCGATCCACCTGCCCCCGGCGCGGGTGCTCGCCCCCGGCTCGGTGGCCTGGACCGGGGTGGCCTACACCGCCGACGCCCTCCCGGTCGGCCACGCCGCGCTGCGCTGGCACGGCGTCGACCTGGAACTCAAACGGATGTACGTGGTGCCCGCCCACCGGGGGCGGGGCGTCGCCGACCAGCTCCTGGACGCCGCCCGCGAAGCGGCCGGGCAGTTCGGCGCGGGCCGGATCGTGCTCCAGACCGGCGACCGGCAACCCGACGCGGTCCGCCGCTACGAACGCGCCGGCTACCGGCCGGTCCCGGTCTTCCCGCCGTACGACGCGTTGCCCTACTCCCGCTGCTACGCCCTGGTGGTACGCCCCGCCTCCGCACGGAAGGCCCCGGTCCCGGCATGAAGTTCCTGCTGATCACCCTGATCACCCACCTGCCCGACCCGGTCACCGGACGACGCCGGAGCACCACCGAACGGTTCCGGGAGGTGGTCGACACGGCAGTGCTCGCCGAGGAACTCGGTTTCGACGGCTACGGCGTCGGCGAACGACACGAACGCCCCTTCATCTCCTCCTCCCCGCCGGTGGTGCTGAGCCACATCGCGGCGCGGACCCGCACCATCCGGCTCTTCACCGCCGTCACCACGCTGAGCCTGCTCGACCCGGTCCGCGCCTACGAGGACTACGCCACCCTCGACCACCTCTGCGACGGTCGGCTGGAACTGATCATCGGCAAGGGCAACGGCACCGCCCAGGCCCAGCTCTTCCACGTCACCGCCGAGGATCAGTGGGACCGCAACCGGGAGGGCTACGAGCTGTTCCGTCGGCTCTGGCGGGAGGACCGGGTCACCTGGTCGGGCCGGTACCGACCGGCGCTGACCGAGGCCGAGACCTGGCCCCGTCCGCTGCAACAGCCCATCCGGGTCTGGCACGGCAGCGCCACCAGCCGGGAGTCGGTCGACCTGGCCGCCCGCCACGGCGACCCGATCTTCTCCGCCAACGTCACCAACCCGGTCGAGCCGTACGCCGAGCTGGTGCGCTACTACCGGCAGCGGTGGGTGCACCACGGCCACGACCCGGCGGACGCCCTCGTCGGGGCCGGCACCGCCGGCTTCTACACCGCCCGGACCTCGCAGGAGGCGGTCGAGACGTACCGGCCGATCTTCGAGGCCCGGCTCGCCGCGTTCCGCCGGCTCGGCGTCGAACCGGTCTTCCCCACCATCGAGGACGCCGTGGCCCGCAGCTCCCTGCTGGTCGGCAGCCCGCAGCAGATCGTCGACAAGGTGCTGCGCTACCACGGGCAGCTCGGCCACGAGGTGATGCACCTCCAAGCCGACCACGACGGGCTGACCGAAAAGGCCCACCGGCTGAGCCTGGAGCTGTTCCAGGCCGAGGTGGCGCCGGTGCTGCGCCGGGAGATCCCCAGCCGTCCCTTCCGTCCGCCGGCGACCGCCGCCGCACCACGCTGACCAGAAACGGGGAATCCGATGTCATCGACCGCACTGTCCGTGCTCGACCTGTCCCCGGTGCCCGCCGGTGGCACCGTCACCGACGCCCTGCGGCACACCGTGGACCTGGCCCGCCGGGTCGAACAGTTCGGTTACCGCCGCTACTGGCTGGCCGAGCACCACCTGGCCGCCGGGGTGGCCAGTGCCGCCCCGGCCGTGCTCATCGGGCAGGTCGCCGCGGCCACCAGCGTGCTGCGGGTCGGCTCCGGCGCGGTGCAGGTGGGTCACCGCACCGCCCTGTCGGTGGTGGAGGAGTTCGGCACCCTCGCCGCCCTCCACCCGGGTCGCATCGACCTCGGCATCGGCCGGTCCGGCCAGCGTCGGGCCGAGGCCGCCCAGGAACCCGCCGCGCCCCTGCCACCACCGGCCGAGGCCCGGGTGGTCGACGGGCTGCTGATCCCCGCACCTTTCTCCTTCGCCCACCTCGTCGGCGCACCCCGGTACGCGCTCGCCGCCGCGCTGCTGCACCAGGCCGGTGCTCAGCCGCCCGCGTTCGCCGGGCAGCTCGACGACATCCTCGCGTTGCTGCGCGGCGACTACCGGGACGCCGACGGCCTGGACGCGCACGCCGTCCCGGGGGAGGGGGCGGACCTCCAGGTGTGGCTGCTGGGCAGCAGCGGTGGGGAGAGCGCCCGACTCGCCGGGGCGCTGGGCCTGCCCTTCGCCGCCAACTACCACGTCAGCCCCGCCTCGGTGCTGGACGCGGTCGGCGCCTACCGGGCCGCGTTCCGACCTTCGGCGGCGCTGGCCGAGCCGTACCTGGTGGTCTCCGCCGACGTGGTGGTCGCCGACACCGATGCCGAGGCGCGTCGGCTGGCCGTGCCGTACGCGCCATGGGTGCGCGGCATCCGCAGCGGCGGGGGCGCGATCCCGTACCCGAGTCCCGAGCAGGCCGCCGTCCTGCCGTGGACGGACGCCGACCGGCAGCTCGTCGCCGACCGGGTGGACACCCAGTTCGTCGGCGCGCCGGAGACGGTCGCCGCCCGGTTGCGCACCCTGCGGGACGTCACCGGCGCCGACGAGCTGCTGGTCACCACGATCACCCACGATCACGCCGACCGGGTGCGGTCCTACCAGCTGCTGGCGAAGGAATGGGCCCAGTCCGGCGACGCCGGCCGGGCCTGAGGTGCGGTCGGCTCGCTCACCCCGGCCCGGACGGGACCACGTATCGGGGGTGTCCGGGTCGGGGTGTCGCGTCAGCTCATCGCACTGAGCAGGCCGGTCTCCGGCTGGGTTCGTCCGTGGCCGCGGCTTTCGCCGGGGCCGGGCTATATTGACGTCAGTCGCTTGCTGCTCTGGAGGTGTCTGACGTGAGAGCCCGTTCGATGGTGGTGGCGGCGGTCGTGGCGGGGCTCGCGGCGACCGGCGCAGGCACCGCCACGCTCGCCGGTGCCGCCCCGGCCGCCCAGGCACCGGCCGCGGTGGCCCTGGCCACCGGTGACTTCGACTTCACCCGCCCCCAGGTGGTGGCCACCGGCCTGACGGTCCCCTGGGGGATGGACTTCCTGCCCGACGGCAGCGCCCTGACGGCGCTGCGCAACTCCGGCCAGGTGGTGCGGGTCCGCCCCGGGCAGGCCCCCGAGCAGGTGGCCCAGGTCTCCGGCGTCAACGCCACGGGCGAGGGCGGGCTGCTCGGCCTCGCGGTCTCCCCGGGGTACGTCCAGGACGGTTACGTCTACGTCTACCTCACCACCGCCACGGACAACCGGATCGTCCGCTTCCGGCTCACCGCGCCCCAGAACCAGGAGCCGGTCCTGACCGGGCTGGCCCGGTCCAGCATCCACAACGGCGGGCGGATCGCCTTCGGCCCGGACGGGATGCTCTACGCCGGCGTCGGCGACGCGGGGCAGACGGCCAACGCGCAGAACCCGCAGAGCCGCAACGGCAAGATCCTCCGGATGCGGCCGGACGGTTCGGTGCCATCGGACAACCCGACGGCCGGCTCCCTGGTCTACAGCCTCGGGCACCGCAACGTGCAGGGCCTGACCTGGGACGCCCAGGGCCGGCTCTATGCCGCCGAGTTCGGGCAGAACACCTGGGACGAGGTCAACCTCATCGTGGCCGGCGGCAACTACGGCTGGCCGACGGTCGAGGGTCGGGCCAACGATCCCCGGTTCCGGGATCCGCTCGTGGTCTGGTCGACCGCCGAGGCGTCCCCGAGCGGCGCGGCGATCGCCGGCAACCGGCTCTTCGTCGCCGCGCTGCGGGGTACCCGGCTGTGGAACGTGCCGCTCACCGGGACCGGTGGGGTCGGCACCCCGACGGCCGAGTTGACGGGCGCCTACGGCCGTCTGCGCACCGTCGAGTACGGGCCGGACGGCTGGCTCTGGGTCACCACCAGCAACCGGGACGGGCGCGGCACCCCGGCGGCCACCGACGACCGCATCCTGCGCTTCCCGCCGAGGGACACCGCCACCCCGCAACCGACCACTGCCCCGCCGACGACCGCCCCGCCGACCAGCTCGCCCACGACGCCCCCGCCCACCACCACCCCGCCCGGCACGCCCCCGCCCGTCTCGTGCCGGGTCAGTTGGCAGCCCAACCAGTGGAACGGCGGGTTCACCGCCGAGGTGTCGATCACCAACCTCGGGTTCTCGGTGACCGGTTGGACGTTGACCTGGACCTTCGGTGCCGACCAGCGGGTCACCAACGCCTGGAACGCGCAGGTGACCCAGTCCGGGGCCGCCGTCACCGCCCGTAACGTCGCCTGGAACGGCGACCTGCCGCAGAGCGGCACGGTCACCTTCGGCATCCAGGGCACCTTCGGCACGAGCAACCCGCGCCCCACCGCGTTCCAGTTCAACGGGGGTGTCTGCCTGGTCCAGTAACCCGATCTCACGGTCAGCGTCGACGGCGGCCGGGGTCGGTCGAACCGGGGCAATGTGCCGGATTCGCCGACGCCGGGCCCCGTTCCGGTGGAGCCTGCGAGATGTGCCATCGCGTACGGCTGCCGCGGAACGGGGTGATCGTGAACCGGAGGTTCGTCGGGCTGTTGGTGCTGACCAGCGTGTCGCCGATGATCGAGGCCGCCGTGGTCGTCCTGCTGGGCTTCCGGGCAGCCGAGGCGCTCCCGCCGCAGGTCACCGCCGTCTGGCCGTACGACACCTACCACGATCTGCGCTGGCTCTACGTCTACCACCGGTCGTGGTGGGAGTTCGTGCTCTGGCTGTGTTACGTGTTGGTCGCCCGGGGCCTGTTCACCACCGGGCTGGTGGTGCTGGCCTGGCCGGCCGGGATGCGCAGGCCGTCGGTGTGGTGGCTGCTGCGGCGCAACGTCGGGCTCTCCGTGCTGGTCGGCGGTTTCGTCGCACCGTGGGCGGCGATCTCGGTGGCGGCGTCGGTGGTGGCGCTGTCCTGGGTGCTGCTGGCGTCGCTGCTGCCGATGTTCCTGCTCGCGCCGTTCCTGCAACGGGCCGGCGTGGTGGAGCACTGGTGGCGGGGGCTGCCGTCGATCTCACTGATCGGCTGGTCGCTGCTGAACTTCGTGGTGCTCACCCTGGCCGGGGCGCTGTGCTGGAGGGTGCCCGGCTGGTGGACGGTGCCGGTGGCCGGCGCGGCGGGGGCATTGAACGGGCTGCTGTGGAACCGGACGATCCGGGCGGCACTGCTGCCGTCGCGGGTGCGCTGGGCCCGGGTGCCGGTGACTCCGCTGGCGGCCCTGCTGGCGTTCGCCGTACCGCTCGTCATCCCACCGCTGACGGATCTGGTGCCGGGCAACGAGCCGTGGATCAAGACGGCCGTGCTCGACCGGCCGCTGCCGTCCGAGGTCACGCACGCGGTGATCGTGCTCACCGGCTACGGCTCGGCCTACGGGGGCGAGCAGCCGGCCGACCCGCGGGTGCAACGCTTCTCCTACCGGGGGCTGGGCCCCGACGGCAGGCCGCTGGCATACCAGCCCCGGGACACCACGAAGTCGATGGCGGACAGCGTGCGGCTGCTCGGCCAGCAGGTGGAACGGCTGCACCGGCGTACCGGACGGCGGGTGGCGCTGATCGGGGAGAGCGAGGGGGCGATGGTGGCCCGCACCTACCTCGCCCGACGCCCCGATCCGGCGGTCGACGCCCTCGTGATGTTCAGTCCGTTGATCTTCGCCGGCCGGGCCTACTACCCGCCCCCGCACCACGACCAGGGGTGGGGGGTGGTCACGGGGTGGCAGTTGCGGGCCGTCTTCGCGCTGGCCGGCGTCGGCAGCGGGCCGGACGAGCCGTTCATCCGTTCGCTGCTCGACGACGCGCCGTTCTACCGTAACCAGCTGATGTGTCCCGTGCCGGGGGTCCGGATGGTCGCCTTCCTGCCCACCGCGACGGCCACCGAGGCGCCCCCGGGCGAGTACACCCGGATTCCGGTGGTCCAGATTCCCGGGGTGCACGGCGCACTGTTGGACCGGCGGCTGCTCCAGCAGCGGCTGATCGACTTCCTCCTCGGTAAGCCGATCGCCCAGACCAGGGTCGAGTATCCGCTGCTCCAGAGCTTCGCCGCCGCCTGGCAGGCGCCGCCGCTGCCGATCGCGGCGAACCCGGCCTGGGCGGGCAACCGGCAGCCCGATCCGGCGTTCACCGGAAAGGTCTGCCTGCCGGCCCGGTGACTGTCCGGACCGGCCCTGTCACCCCACCCGCCGACCCGCAGGCCGCGCGCCGGCCGCCGTGGTCAGCTCCACAGCAGTTGGACGACGACCAGCGCGGCGACCAGATCAGGGCCGCGCAGCACCTGACGGACCAGGTCGACCGGCATCATCGCGAAGGGGGTGTTGACCATCGCCCCGCCGTAGCGCATCGGTGGGCGGGTGCCGGCCCAGAAGGCGGCCGTCACGACCCCGGGCAGCAGCACCGCGTCGAGCGGGCCGGGGACCGACCGTAGGGCGGGCAGGGTGGCCAGGTACCACAGCGTGGCCCCGACGCCCGGCAGGACCAGGTGCGTCAGTCGCAGCAGGATGTCGTTGCCGCCGAGGGACCGCCGCAGGCCCGGTGAACGGCTCACCGCGCGGAGCCCGCCGGTGAGCAGACCCGTCGCCAGGTACGCCAGGATCACGTGTGCCGGGCCCGCGGCCGACGGCAGCGCCACCGCGACGGCGTACATGGTCAGCAGCGCCCCGGCCCAGCCGACGAGGGCGCCCCGACGCCGGGACAACCGGCGTACCTCCGCCTGGAGCAGCACCGGGAACCGGCCACCGGGGCGGAACCGTCGGCCGCGCACCAGTCCGACCGCGCGCCACCGGCGGCTCTCCACCAGCGCGGCGAGCAGCGACGGATCCAGCAGCACGGCGGCGGTGGTGGCGGCGTTGGCGAACTGCGCCCCCGTGGTCAGCGCCGCCCGGTCCACCCGGGCGAGCTGCCGGTGCGCGCGGACGGTCGACGCCACCGCGACCGGCAGCAACGCCAGGCCGACGCCGGCGGTGAGCGGTACCGGTGGCAGCGGGAGGGACCACCCGACGGCGTGCCCGACCACCACCAGCACCGCGATCGCCGCACCGACGGCGGGCAGACCGACGGTGAGCAGTCCCGCCCAGCGGGGCGTGGCGCGGGCGCTCTGGGCGATGACGGCACACCCGGTCGCGGTGGCTCCGCAGGTGAGACCGGCCAACGCCGACCAGCCCAGGTCGGCGGGGCGGTCGAGGCCACCGGCGAAAGCGGCCGCCACCGCCAGCAGGCCCGCCCCGGCGGTGACGCCGCCGACCAGCCCGCCGAACCGGGGGAGCAGCCACGCCCGGCGGTCCACCGGAGAGCTGACCAGCCAGGTCTGGGTAGCGGGGGTGACCAGCAGCGGTCCGATCAGCCGCAGCCCCCACCAGGCGAGTCCGGCCCCCGCCGTCACGGCGGCGACGGCGATCCAGTACCGGTCGCCCGGGTCGGTCCGGGTGACCTGTGGGGCCGCCAGGTGGTCGCGGATCGCGGCGACCGCGAACCAGCCGTACAGGGCGACGAACAGGACCACGACGTAGGCGTCGGTGAGCACCTCGCCGAGCGAACCGGGATGGTGCCGGCGGCGGGCCCGTCGCAGCCGGGCCCGCAGTTCCCGGGGTGCGGGTCCGACCACCGGCGGTGGGGAGGTCCTGGTCGACGTCACCTCAGCCGCCGATCTCGACCCGCCGGTCGGCGACCGCGTCGATCAGATCGGTGTCGTGGGACGCCATCAGCACCGCCGTGCCGGCCGCCTTCTCCCGCAGGAGCCGCTGCGTCAGCCAGGCCCGGCCCCGGACGTCGAGGCGCTGCTCCGGTTCGTCGAGGACGAGCAACCGGCGCGGGCGTACGAAGCAGGAGGCGAGGGCGAGGCGGCGGCGCTGGCCGCTGGAGAGGGTCGCCGGGAGTTGGTCGCGGGCCGGTTCGAGACCGAGTTCGGTGAGCACCTCCGCGACCGGGTCGGCGGTGCCGCCGTGGGCGTAGGCGACCAGTTCGAGGTGTTCGACGACGGACAGGTCCGGAAAGAAGTCGACGTCGTCGAGGGCGGCGGCGACCGCCGCGCGGACCCGGGGGTCGGTCTCGTCACAGCGGCGGCCGTCGAGCAGGACCTCGCCCTCGTCGGGGCGGTCCGCCCCGACGACGCAGCGCAGCAGGGTGGTCTTGCCGGCGCCGTTCGGGCCGACGACGACGGCGACCTGCCCCGCGTCGAGCTGGAAGCGCACGTCGTCGAGGACGACCAGCGCGCCGAACCGGCGGATCAGCCCGCGTACGGCAAGGATGCTCACAGTTGCCCACTGTCGCACGCGGGCCGATGGTGCCGCCGCCCTGGTCCGACGTAACGGTCAGCCCTTCACGGCACCGATCAGCACACCCTTGATGAAGTGCCGTTGGATGAACGGGTAGACCGCGACGATCGGGGCGACGGTGAGCACCACCACCGCCATCTTGATCGCCTCGGTCGGTGGCATCGTCACGCCGCTGCTGCCGCCGGAGGTGTGCGGGGCCTGGCCAGCCAGCAGGTAGCTCTGCAACACCCGCTGGATCGGGTACATGTCGTTTCGGTCCATGAACAGCAGCGCGTCGAACCAGACGTTCCAGTAGCTCACCGCGTAGAACAGGCCGACCACGGCGATGACCGCCCGGGACAACGGCAGCACGATCCGCATCAGGGTACGGAAGTGACTGGCCCCGTCGACCCGGGCGCTGTCCAGCAGCTCCTGCGGGATGGCCTGGAAGAATCCCCGCACCACCACCAGGTTGAACACGCTGATCGCCGGCGGCAGGATCAGCGCCCAGATGGTGTCCTTGAGGCCGAGCCCGGTCACCACCAGGTATTTCGGCACCAGCGGCGGGTAGACCAGGAACGGGACCAGGAAGTAGATCAGCAGCCAGCGGTAGCCGACCGAATGCGGCTGGGACAGCCCGTACGCGGCGAGCACCGTCACGGTCAGCGCCAGCGCGCTGCCGATGACGGTGACCAGCGTGCTGATCCACAACGCCCGGGTGACCGCCCCACCGGCGAAGATCGTTTCGTAGGCCGCGGTGTCGATGCCCCGGGGGATGACGACGATGCCGCCGGCCTCGGCGAGGGTCTCCCGGGAGGACAGGCTGGTCACCAGGATCACCCAGAGCGGGAAGAGCACGCTGAGCACGAGCAGGGTCAGGAAGGCGGCCTTGAGCCCCTGGCCGATCCGGGTCGGCGGTTCCTCCCACACGGGCCGACGGTCGCGCCCGGTGCGGGCCCGCAGTGCGACGGTCTCGGTCATTTCGAGTAGATCCCCCGTTCGCCGAGCAGGTGGGCGACCCGGTTGGCGGCCAGGATCAGGCCGAGCCCGATCGCGGCCTTGAACAGGCCGGCCGCCGCCCCGTAGCCGTAGTTCCCGGTGGCGATGGAGAAGTGGTAGACGAAGGTGTCGAGCACCTCGGCGGCCTGCCGGCCCACCGCCTCGCGTTGCAGCAGGAACTGTTCGAAGCCGACCGAGAGGGCGTCACCCAGCCGCAGGATGAGCAGCAGCACGATCACCGGGCGCAGACCGGGCAGGGTGATGTGCCACAGCCGCCGCCACCGGCCGGCGCCGTCGGCCGCCGCCGCCTCGTAGAGGCTGGTGTCGATGGTGGACAGCGCGGCGAGGAAGACGATGGTCCCCCAGCCGACGTCCTTCCAGACCGCCTCGGCGGTGACCAGGATGATGAAGGTGTCCGGGTTGGTCATCACGTTCCACGGCTGCATGCCGGCGTCGCGCATGGTCTGCGCGAGCAGGCCGGCGCCGCCGAGCATGGCGACGAAGAAGCTGACCACCAGCACCCAGCTGAAGAAGTGCGGCAGGTAGACGACGGTCTGCACGAAGCCGCGCCACCGGCTGGAGAGCAGGTTGTGCAGCATGATCGCCAGGAAGATCGGCAGCGGGAAGAAGAAGACCAGCTGGAACGCGGTGATCGCCAGGGTGTTGCGGAGCGCTTCCCAGAAGGCCGAGTCCTCGAAGAGCAGCTGGAACTGGCCGAAGCCGATCCAGTTGCTGCGCGCGAACGCCTGCAGGGGATTGTCCCCGAGGTAGGGGTTGTAGTCCTGGAAGGCGATGACGTTGCCGAGGATCGGCAGGTAGCTGAAGACCAGCAGGACGAGGAAGCCGGGCGTCACCATGGCCAGCAGTTGCCAGTCCCGCCCGAGCCGGGCGCGCAGCGGCACCCGGCGCCGACGGGCGGGGCGCTGGCGGTGCCTCGCCCGGGTGGGGCCGTCGGGCCGGGTCCGGTCGGACCCGGCCACGACGGTGGTGTCGCGAGTGGTCATCGCCCGGCCTTGGGCAGCGACTTGGCGAGCAGTTCCCGTGCTTCCTCGCCCCCGTTGGCCTTCCACTCCTGCACGATGGCGTCGACGTCGGAGAGCGGCCGGCGGCCGCGCAGCACGTCGGTGAGCTTGTCCTCGGTGGGCACCTGGTTGGCCTTGTACGCGGCCGGCATCTCCAGCTTCACCCCGTCCCAGGGGTCCTTCTCCAGGTACTTCACCATATCGTTGGAGTAGGTCAGGAGGTCCGGCACGTAGTTCGGGGTCTCCGGGTACGGGCCGATGGTGGGGTTGCGACCGCTGATGAAGAAGTACTGGTTGGCGATCTCCTTGAACGCCAGGTCGGTCTTGACCGGCCCGTTCGGCGTGCTGGTGTGGTGCTTGCCCGCCACCCCGTAGTCACGCAGCTGGGCCTCCTGCGAGCCCAGCGGCGCGGAGCACCAGTTCATGATCCGCAGCAGCTCCTCGACCCGCTCCTTGCCCAGCCCCTTCTTGACGAAGGTGAAGGAGATCGGTTCGTCGTCCCCCCAGACCAGCGGGTCGCCGCCGGTGGCGGAGAAGACCGGCACCGGCTGGATGTTGAGCTTGGGGTTGACCTTCTGGTGCTCGGCCTGGGCGCCCTGCCAGAAGCCCACGCCGTTGCGGGTGAAGACGATCGCGCCGTTCTTGGCGAACAGCTGGGCGCTGTCCGCACCTCTGGTGGCGATGATCTCGGGGTGGACCAGACCGTCCTTGTAGATCTTGGCCATCACCTCCAGGGCCTGCCGGTACTCCGGGGTCTCGTACTTGAACTCCGGGGTCCCGTCGGCCTTCAGCCGCCAGCCCTGCTTGGAGGCCGGCACCTTGTGGTACATCTGGATCATGTCGAAGACGTTGTCGAACGCCCACACCTTCTTGGCCGGGTCGGTGACCTGCTTGGCCACGGAGAGCAGGTCGTCGAGCGACGCCGGCACCGCCAGCCCCCGGGCGTCGAGCAGGTCCTTGCGGGTGAACAGCGCCCAGGGGAACGGCCCGTCGGTGGGGTTGGGCACGGCCACCAGCCGCTCGTTCCACAGCGAGTTGCGCCAGGCCCCGGTCGGGAACGAGGCAAGCATCGGGTACGCGGCGGCCGCGTCGCCCTTGAGGTAGTCGGTGAGGTCCTCGAAGAGCACCTTGATCGCCTCGGAGAAGCGCGGGATCTTCTCCACTTCCCAGCCCGGTACGCAGAGCAGGTCCGGGACGTCCCGGGCGCCGAGCATCGCGTTGAGCTTGTCGGCGTAGGTGTTGCCGTCCTGGATGGTGAAGCTGACAGGGGTGCCCAGCTCGGCGTTCACCGCCTGCAGGTAGGCGCTCTGGGTGACCCCGGGCGGGGCCGGTCCCCACGCCGGGGTCATCGCGGTGACCTGCTTGCCGCTGGTGCCGGGCCGTTCGGTGATCGCGTCGACAAGCGAGCTCGGGTACTTCGTGTAGCCGTCGGGCACCGGGCGGGTGCCGATGATGTCGGGCTTGATGCTCTGGGCCAGGTCCTTGTGCGTCGGCAGCAGGTCGGCGAAGGCGTCGAGGTTCTGCGCGGCGCCGGAGCCGGCCGGCTTCTCGGAACACCCGGCGAGCAGCGGGCCGCCGGCGACGGCGGCCGTGCCGAGGCCGACCAGGCCGAGGAAGTGTCGGCGCGAGGCTGTCGAGCCGGGTTTCTGGGGTGTCATCGGTCCCCCTTCGAGAAGGGCTGGTAAGCGGATTCGCAGGCTGAGGTGCAGTAGTTGGTGTGGATGTTAAACAAACTAATGGACGGCGGGAGATTCCGACAAGAGGCATCGATGCCCCGGCCTCGGTGGACCCGGTCCCGACCCGGCCGTCGAGTCGGCCGGGTACGTCCGGTGACCCCGGACGTCGATGTCGGCCGGTGGTGACGGCGGGAACGGCGGCGCTGTCGACAGGCGGCCCCCCCGCCGGCTGCGTAGGCTGCCCGGATGAGCGCACCGTCCCGCATCCTGGTCTACGGGGTGTACGGCGCGGGCAAGTCCACCCTCGCGGCGGTGCTGGCCGACCGGCTGCGGCTGCCCTGGCACCCGGTCGACGACCTGCTGTGGCAGCCCGGCTGGGTCGAGGTGCCGGTCGCCCAGCAGCGCAGCCGGATCACGCAGATCTGCCGGGGAGAACGCTGGATCCTCGACGGGGCCTACCACGGGTGGCG
The DNA here is from genome assembly GCF_055517075.1 of Micromonospora sp. DSM 43699. NCBI lineage: Bacteria > Bacillati > Actinomycetota > Actinomycetes > Micromonosporales > Micromonosporaceae > Micromonospora > Micromonospora sp. DSM 43699. The sequence goes on along the minus strand of NZ_JBTMMT010000001.1, from coordinate 105,143 downwards.
GGATGTGCCGTTGGCCCGCGCGGACCTGGTCGTCGCCCTGGACTACCCGCGCTGGCGGTCCTTCGGGCGGCTGCTGCGTCGTACCCTCGGCCGGCTGGTGACGGGGGAGGAGATCTGCAACGGCAACCGCGAGTCACTGGGGAGCGTGCTGTCCCGGGAATCGATCCTGGTGTGGCACGTCAGCGCGTTCGGCCGGGCCCGGCGACGGATGCGGGCCTGGCAGGCGGATCCGTCCGGGCCGCCGGTGCTGCTGTTCCGGTCGCCGGCGGAACTGGACCGCTGGGTGGCCGCCCTGCCCCGGCGGTGAGCGGGCCGGGGCAGCCCCCTGCGCCCCGGCCCGTCACTGTCGTGGCGCAGGACCGTTGTCGACGAACCGGAACACCGTGTTCAGGGTGGCGTCGCCCAGCTCTTCGAGGATCAGCCCGCGCTGGTCGGAGTACTGGAGATAGGCGGAGTTGTTGCTGAGGGCATAGGTCTGCTGGCCGCCGTCCGAGCCGTGCGCGACGATCGAGAACAGTTGTCGCGGCTCGGCCGGCGAGCAGGTCGCCGCGACGACGGTCAGCGGGTCGGAGCCCGCCGCCCGGACCTGCCAGCAGGCCCGCTTCCCGTCCGCGTCCGGCTCGGCGGTGCGGACGAGGTAGTTGCCGGACTCCTGCGGCACGAACACGAACAGCCGACGACCCTCGTCGCCATCGACCTCACCGAGCCCCTCGTCGTCGAGCAGGGACACCACGGATTCCACCGCCGAGGACCGGACGAGGACGAACTGGCGTTGGCCGAGCCGCAGCGGGTCGGTGGGCGACGAACTCCGGGGCGCACTGGGCGTGGCACTGGGGGTGGCGCTGGGCGATCCGGACGTCGGTTCACCGGTGTCCGAGGTGTTCGGGGTCGGTTCGGCGGACGGGGTGCCCGGGGTCGGCCCGGCGGACGGGGAGCCCGACGTCGTCCCGTTCGGGCCGGCGGGCAGGGTGGTGTGTGGGGCCCCGGCAAGGCGGACCATGGTGACGCCGGCCCCCAGCGCGCCCACCAGGGCGACCCCCAGCGCGGCGCTCGCGACCTGTCGACGACGACGCCGGCTGTCGCCCCGACGACGGACCTCGGCGACGGCGGCGAGCCGACCGGTCTGTCGGGCGTGCTGGGCCAACCCGCGCAGGGCCTCGTCGAGCGTGTCGTCAGGCCCCATGGCTCCTCCCGCCCGTCGTCTGATGTTCGTCCGCGGTCAGGTGCACGGCCAGGCCCCTGCGTCCCCGGGCCAGCCGGGTCTTGACGGTGTTCGGATTCGCCCGGGTCTCCACGGCGATCTCGGCCACGCTGAGGCCGACCAGATGATGCAGCACGATGGCCCGGCGCTGCTCGGCGGGGATCCGCCGCAACGCGTCGACAAGCACGACGTGGTCGACGGAGACCGAGTCGACCTGCTGCCCGGCCGCCTCCCGCCGGTGCGCCCGGACGCGGTTCACCGCCTTACGCCACGCGCTCACCGCGATCCGGTAGGCGACCTTGCGGACCCATGCCTCGGGGCTGTCGCACTCCCGCACGGTCGACCACCGTCCCCAGGCGCGGGCGTACGCCTCGGCCACCGCGTCCTCGGCCTCGGTACGGCTGCCGACCATCGCGTACACCTGCCCCAGCACCCGCTGAGCCGACGAGGCGTAGAAGGCGTCGAACTCCTCGGTGTCACGCATCGATCAAACTCTCCACCCGACCGGTCACCGCTGATCCCACTCCACCGGGCCAGGGGGCCGCCCTGGCGCGGTCGGATCGGTCGGGGCCGTCCTCCCGTCCGATCCGACCGGCCTGCCGTCAGCGGTTGGCGGGCGCGGGTCCGTTGTCGTTGAACCGGAAGCTGCTCGTCGGCGGGGCGTCACCCAGCTCCTCGAGGATGAGGCCGGAGCGTGCGGAGTTCCGCAGGAACGCCCCGGCGTTGCTGATCAGGTAGGACGGCGTGGTGCCGCTGGTGGCGGTGATGATCTCGAACTGCTGGCGGGGGTCGTCGGCCTTGCAGGTGGCGGCCTGTACGACCAACGGCTGGGTGTTGCCCGGATTATGCACCCGCCAGCAGAGCGGACCCGCACTACCCCGGGCGTACGCCTTGATGAGGTACTTCTGCTGGCCCAGCGGAGTCGGCACGAAGAGCTGCCGGCCCTGGTCGTCGTCGACCTCGGCCAGCCGTCCGGAGTCGGTCAGCGACAGACCGCCCTCGAACGAGCCGACCCGCACGATCGTGTACTGACGGGTGCCGGTGAACCCTCTCGGCGCGGAGCTGGTCTTCGGCGGCGTGGCGGACAGCCCCACCGGGACGGCCGCCGCACCCTGCTCCGGCGCGGCCGCCGGTGCGCCGGGCCCGGTGTCGACCGCGCACGCCGCCAACGCGCCGGTCAGTGCCAGCAACCCGGCACCCGCGATCCATCGTTTCATCGACATTGTCCGCTCCTCGGGGTGGATGATGTGGTCGGTGGGCACGTCGTCGCACCGGCCCGGTGTCGGCCTCGTTGCCCGACTCACCCTTCAGGACGTCCGGCACGGCCACCCGGTTTCCACCCCACCCCACGTTTTTCGGCACCCCCGACGTCGTCCGCGGCGACGGGAGCGGGTGTGGGGCTCAGCCGCCCGGCCGATCACCGATCGCGGGTCGGCCCGCAGCCCGCGGAGCGACACGCGGTGCCGGCCGGCCGATGGGCGGTGCCCGGACGACGAGTTTGGGATGCTGTGCCGGTCCACAGATCGACATCATCCGACCCGAAGGGACCTCTCCGATGGCAAAGGTCATCTCCACGCTGTTCATCTCGGCCGACGGCGTGGCCGAGATCGACCCCGAGTGGCACTTCCCGTACTTCGACGACAACATGGGCCGGGCCGTCACCGAGGACTACGCCACCGCCGACGTGCTGCTCGTCGGCCGGGAGACCTACGACAGCTTCGCCGGGGCGTGGCCCGACCGGGAGGCCGCGGGCGGCGAAGACGCGCCCTTCGCCAAGCAACTCGGCGACCTGCGCAAGGTGGTCGTCTCGCGGCAGCCCCGGGACTTCTCCTGGCGGAACTCCGAACTGCTCGACGGTGAGCTCGTCGCCGCCGTCGCCGCGCTCAAGGACGACCCCGCAGTGGGCGGCATCCTCATTCCCGGGTCGATCTCCGTGGTGCAGCAGCTGCTCGCCGCCGGCCTGGTCGACGAGCTGCGACTGCTCGTGCACCCGGTGGCGGCGCGCAAGGGCCGTCGGCTGTTCGACGAGGGGGAGTCGCCGTACCACCTGCGGGTGACGACGACGGAGGCGTTCCCGACCGGGGTGATCCGGGTGATCTACGTGCCGGCCGACGCGCCCGTCCCGGCCGGTTACGACGAGGCCAAGGAGAATCTGGCGGGAGAGTAGCCGCCCGCCCCGCGCGGACCGCCCGGCCGCCGTGCGCCGCCGGTGTCGCGTGGTGCCGACCCGGTCGGCGGCCCGCGCGGCGTGACGCTGACGGATACGCGATCCTGTTCGTCCGGTCTGTCGTGGCGGTGTCGCCGGTCGGCGTACCGGACTATCGCGTGGATCCGGGTGGCTGTCGGTCCAGCTCGGCGGTGGTGACGCCGCCCTGCGTCCGCAACCAGGCGACCAGCTCGGTGGCGCCGCGCCGGACGGCCGCGTCCAGGGCGGTGCGGTGCTCCCACGGCGGTATCCAGTTGAGCCGGGCACCCCGCTCCCACAGGTAACCGGCGCAGGACTGCCGACCGCCGTGACAGGCTCCCCAGAACGCCACGTCGATCTCGTCCGACGACGGAAGGGTGACGCCGCTGAAGGCCTGCTCCACCCGGTCGAGCAGGCCGAGCGTGGCCGCGTCGGTGAGGGTGGTGCGGGCCCCCCGTACGACGAGCCGGTACGCCGCCCGCCACTGGGCGAAGGCCCGCGCGTCGGCGAGCGGCGTGCCGCCGGCGATCACACCCCCGGGGGCCTCGATGTCGGCACCGGCGTCCAGCAGCGCGTCGACGACGTCCACGTCGTCGCAGCTGGCGGCCCAGTGCAGCGGGGTCTCCTGGTGCGGTCCGACGAACCGGGCGTCGACGTCGGCACCGGCGGCGACCAGGGTGGCCACGGTGGCGGCACCGTGCGGAAACCGGCCCGGCCAGTCGGTGACCACGTGCAACAGCGTGCGGGAGGTGACGCCGGGTCGGTCGACGATGCGCGCGGTGGTCAGCCCCGGGTGTGCGGTGAGCAGCTGCCGCAGCGCGGTGCGGTCGCCGTCGCGGATCGCCCCGGTCACCGCGACCGCCAGCGGATCGTCGACGCTGAGCAGCAGGGGATCAGTCACCTCCGCGACCCTACCTGTCGTCGGGAAGCAGCCGGTCCAACGGCCGGGGACGTGCTCCAGATCGAGGGCGCGCACCAGCGCGACGGCGTATCGCGCCTTACGGCCGCTGGTGGTGCCCAAACTGGAGTTGCCACCGGGAGCCGTAGCGGCTGAGTCGGACCACCGCCAGCGGCGCGACGTCCAGCCGGGGCAGGGTGGCCGTCGGGAGCCGCAGTGCGTGCCCGATCGCCACCCGGACCACCATCGGGTGGGTCACCGCGACCACCCGGACGCCCTGGGCGAGTCGGCAGTCGAGCCAGCCCCCGACGCGTTCGCGTAGCGCGGCGAGGGACTCCCCGCCGTGCGGTGCGGCGTCGGGAGTGTCCCACCACTGCCGCAGCGCGTCGGGGTCCCGCGCCCCCACGTCCGCCAGGCTCTGCCCGGACCAGTCGGCGTACCCGCAGTCGGCCAGCGCGGCCTCGACTGTGGGGCGCAGCCCGAGGGCGTGAGCGGTCTGCACCGCCGCCGGCGCCGGGCTGGTCAGGCAGACGTCGACCGGGCCCAGTGGGCCGCGCCGGTCGGAACCGGCCAGGGCGAGGGCGGCCCGCCGGCCGCCCTCGTCCAGGTCGTCGTCACCCGCGCCGAACACCGCCCGCCGCAGGGCGGCGGTGTGCGCGTGTGCGACCAGCCGCAGGCTGGTCGCGGTCACGCCGGTGTTCCCGCACCGGTCATCGGCTCGCCGGGGTGACAGTCGGAATCCCGCCCGCCCCCGGTCGCCGGTCCAGCCGCCGGCCCTGGCTCATCAGGGCGCTGAACAGCAGGCCGATCGCCGCCCAGAGCACCACCTGGGTACCGAGAGCGGCCAACCGGAAGTTCCACAGCAGAGTCGCGGGGAAGTCGTCCGGCACCTCCTGGAAGGACGGCAGGACGACATACCCGGCACCGGCGACCAGGAGGAAGCCCCCGACGGCCGCGCCGACCCGTTGCCAGACCGGTGCGTCGGGGCGGACCGACCGGTAGCCGAGGGTGCCCGCCCAGACCGCCACCAGACCGAGCACCACCAGGGTCAGGTAGGCGGCGGTGCGTTGGTCGATGGTGTCGGGACTGCCGACCGCCGGGGGGTTGGCCGGATACTTGAGGAACGGCACGAGCACCGCGCCGAGCAGGGCGCCGCCGGCGAGCAGCAGCGCCGACCGGCCGTCGTCCGTGGTCCGCAGGCGACGGCGCAGGAGCGCGTACCCGGTCGCCAGCAGGCCACCCATCGCGGTGCCGAACAGCCCGGTGGCCAGGAACAGGCCGGCCCGCTGGCCGCCCCGGCCCACCAGGGCGTCGGCGTGGTGGTCGTCGGCCACCGGCCCGGTGTGGCTGGCTGCCTCCTCGATCGCGATGGCCGCCTCGATGCGCGGCTCACCGACGAGGTAGCCGAACGCCCCCGCGAGCAGGCCGGCGACGAGACCGGCGAGCAGACCGCGGAGCAGGACGGTGGCGAACGTGGGTGGATTGTGGGTGGGGTTCAGTGGCACGGGACACCGAGCAGGTGCCGGCCGTCGTGCATGAGCTCGTGCAGGTACATGCCACTGCGCGAGACCGCGCCCTGGTCGAACGCGACCAGATAGGTGAGCAGCAGGAGTACGCCGACGACGGCCAGTGCCGCCCAGTACACGCGGGTCGACCCGACGGGGTGCACCAGCGGCTGGGCGGGAGTGGAACTCGACATGGGACACGAACCTTCCCGGGGATGACGCGTCCCCATCGCAAGGCTGCGGACGACCGAGCGTCCTGGCTCGCGGACCCGTCGACGACGGGGACCGCTCACAGTGGCGCGACCGCGCCGGATTCTCACCGGCTTACCTCGCGACGCCGCAGATTTGGATCGACCGTAGCGGCGTGACCCCCGAGCGGTCAATCGTCATCCCGCCGAATGTGAGCAACCGGGGCGGGGACCGGCGCTGCGCGAGTCGACCGCCCCGTCCGACGCCGAGCGGGCGGCCGGACGGGGCGGTCGGTCATCGACCGGCTGGTGCGGGTGAGGTGGGGACGGTGCTGGTACGGCGTCGTCGGCCCACCGCCCCCAGGACGACGTCGACGAGGAGGAAGACGAGCAGGGTGAGCCCGAGCAGCGGCAGCGCCCAGCCGACCGCCACGACCAGTGGTGTGCCGACGATCAGGACGCCGCGCGGAAGGCCGGGTACGCCGCCGCGGGCCGGTGGGGTGCCGGTGAGGGCGCGGCGGTCGGCGCGGGTGGGCCGGCGTTGCCACCACATGCGGTAGCCCCAGACGATGACGCAGAGCAGCCCGAGGGCCAGCGCGGCGAGCAGGATCTGGTTGAGCGGTCCGAAGAGCACCCCCATGTGCGCCTGGATGCCGAGACCACTGAGCTTGGCCAGCAGTGGCCAGTCGGCGAAGTCGCTGCGGGCGGTGACCGTGGCCGTGGTGGGGTCGACGGCGACCCGGTCCTTCGCGACCGGCCAGACGTTGTCGACCTGCGTGACGGTCCAGGCCGAGCCCGGTTCCGGCGCCGGGGCGATCTCGACCGGGCCGGTCAGACCGGCCGCACGGGCGGCGGTCAGGACCCGGTCGAAGGCGGCCGATTCGACCACCCCACCCGCTCCGGCCGCCTCGTGGTGACCACCACCGGTGTCGGCCGGGGCGGTGGGCGCGGCGGTGAGGGCGGTGGAGATCTGCGGGGCGCGGGCGTCGAGCGCGTCGAGGCCGGCACCGAAGTTGGCCCCGGCGTACCGGGACCAGGTCAGCCCGGTCGCGGAGAGGAACAGCAGGCCGACGGTGAGCCAGACGCCGACGGTGGCGTGCCAGCCCCGGGTCCGCCGTACCCCTCTGGCGGTGGACAGATCCGGCACGAGCAGGTGCCGGACGGTGGCCCGGGAGGCGCGGCGGCGACGCCACCACAGTACGACCCCGCCGAGCGCGATGACCCACAGCCAGCTCGCGGCCAGCTCCGAGTAGTGCCGGCCCACCACCCCCAGATGCAGGTTGCGGTGCAGGTCGTCCAGCCAGGTGGTGGCCGGCGTGGACCCGAACCAGGTGGTCAACTGCCCCTGCACCCGGCCCGTGAACGGGTCGACGTATACGGTGTGCTGCTTCTCGCCCAGCTCCGGCGCCGAGAACACCACCCGGGTGGTCCGGTCGTCCGCACCGGGCTGCACCGCGGCGACGCTGCCGTAGGGGTGCGCGTTGCGTGCTGCCCCGACCTGGTCGGCCACCGGCAGCCGACGCTCACCCACCTGGGCCACCGTCAACCGGTCGCCGTAGAGCATCCCGTCCACCTGCGGAGCCACCGTGTAGGCGAGTCCGGTCAGCGCGGCGACCACCAGGAACGGCGCGACCAGCACACCGGCGTAGAAGTGCAACCGCAGCAGCAGCGCACCGAACGGGGAGGTACCTCGGGCCGACCGGGCGGGTGGGTCGGCGGTGGTGGCGGCGGGCTCCGGCGTCGACGGGCCGGACAACTCGGTGACAGACATGTTCTTCCGATCGGAATTGTCGGGATACACCCGGTGGTCGTTCCCCGTGCATGCGTGCGGGTCGGCCGGGTCCGTGGTGTCGGCCTCGCCCGGAGAGGTAGTCGGCGCGAGCGCCGCCATGGTTCCCGGGAATGTCCGGACGGGACGGGTCCGTCGAGGGTCCGGTGCCTGGTGGCGGCCCGTGCCGTCGCGGCTGTCGACATCGGAGGGTCCGGTCCCGGCGTACGGGTGGACGCCTGACCTCAGCGGCGAAGCGGGCGGCGTCGCCACCACACCAGGCCCGCGACCACCGCCAGGACGACCACCGCGCTGCCGGCGACGGCGGTGCCCGGACCACCACCGGTGTCCCCGGCCGCGGCGGTGACCGGGCCGCCCGACGTCGTCGGGGGAGCGGCCGTCGGCGCGGCACGGCCGGCGGGGTCGGCCACGGTGAACGGGTACGACCCCTGCACCGGATGCCCGTCGGCGGAGACCACCCGGTAGGCGACGGTGTACGTCCCGTTGGGCAGTGGGTCGGTCACCTGGACGGTGCTCTTCGTTCCGGTGACCACCGGATCGCCGGTGGGGACCCGCCGTTTCGTCCCGTCGGTGAGCACGATGGTGGTGAAGGTCGGGTCCAGCCGTGCCATGAATTCCAGCGTGATCTCGGCCGGCGCGCTCGGCAGCGTCGCCTCCCGGGCCGGGGAGGCCGAGCGGAGGCTGTTGTGCGCCCACGCCGGCGTTGCGGCGACGAGCAGCGCCAGCACGGCGGCCGACAGCGCGGCGGCGAACCGGACGACGGCGGGGCGGATCGGCGTGGTGATCATGATGCTCCGGGTGGGCTGGTTCATCCGAGCACCTGTTGGCCGATCCAGCCGTCGGGTGGGCAGCCGGGTGGGATGGCGAAGACGGCGGAGCCGATCGGGGTGGTCCACTCGTTGAGCAGGTCCCGGTCGGCGAGCCGGCGTTGGATGGGCAGGAACTGGTTGGTGATGTCGGCCTGGTAGGCGGCGAAGATCAGTCCACTGTCGGCGTGCCCCTGCGGGGTGGGGGTGCCGTCGTAGTTGTAGGGGCGGCGCAGGATCCTCAGCCGGTCGTCGGTGACGTGGGCCCGGGTGAGGTGGGAGAAGTCGGGGATGACGGTGAGACCGTCCTCGCCGACGGCGGCGAAGTCGGGTTCGTCGTGTTCGTCGGTGCCGGTGAGCGGGGCCCCGGTGTCGAGGCGGCGGCCGATGGCCAGCTCCCGGTCGGTGCGGCCGAGCAGGTCCCAGGTCTCCAGGTTCATCCGGATCCGGCGTACCACCAGGGTGGTGCTGTCCTTGAGCCAGGCCGGGCCGTCGGGCACCCAGACGGCGGTGTCCAACGGGGTGCCGGGGCGGGGGTTGGCGGTGCCGTCGAGTTGGCCGAACAGGTTGCGTTGGGTGTGGCCGGCGGGTTCGACGCCGGGGCTGCGCCGGAAACCCTGCTGCACCCAGCGGACGGTGGCGAAGGGCCGGCTGTCCTTGATCAGCACCCGCTGGGCATGGGCGACGGTGACCGCGTCGTCGGCGCAGATCTGCACCAGCAGGTCGCCGCCGGACCAGGCCTGTTGGAGCCGGTCGATCCGCAGCGCCGGCAGGTCGACCACCGAGGTCGGTCGCCGGTCGTCGACGCCGGCCGCCCGGTAGAGGCCCGGCCCGAAACCGAAGGTCACCGTGAGTCGGGCGGGCAGCAGCCCGAGTTCCGCCTCGGTGTCGGCCAGCGCCGGCCGGCCCTGGGTGAGTCGGGCGGCGTCGTCGCTGAGCAGCCGCAGCAACCGGCCCAGCGCCGCCCGGTCGGTTCCGGGCCGCAGGGTGAACGCGACGAACGCGCCGTGGGCCTGCGGCTCGGTGGCCACCCCTGCCTGCCGGGGGCCGTGGAACGGCTCGACCAGGCTGCCGACGGCCGCGACGGGCGTGATGTCGGGGGTGGCCTGTGGTGGTGCTGCACTGTCCTCGGCACGGATCGCGGTGACGGCGGCTGCTCCGGCGAGGGCTCCTCCGGCGGCCATGACCCCGCCGGTGAGCAGGCCGCGCCTGCTCACCGGCCGGGCGGGTGGCGTGTCCGTCACGACGCCGGGCTCATGCTCATGGTCGGCGTGGCGCTCATACCGGGCATGGGCTGGCCGTGACCCGGGGCGTAGCTCTCCTGCGCGCCGGTGAACGGCTTGGCCACGGCGGTGAACTGCTGGGTCCTGCCGTCGGCGAAGGTCAGGGTGAACGTCAGCTCGTCGCCGGCCTGCACGGGCTTGGCCAGGTTCATCAGCATGAGGTGGTCACCGCCGGGCTCCAGCGCGTGCGTGCCCTTCGCCTTGATCACGATGCCGCCCTGCTTCTGCTGCATGACCATCTTCCCGTCCTTCATGGTCATCTCGTGCAGCTCCATCGGGGACACCGACGTGGTGGCACCGGTCAGCGTCACATCCGCGTCGCCGTCGTTGACCAGGGTCCCGAAGGCCGCCGTCATCCCCTTGTCGGCCGCCTTCACCCACGGGTCGCGAATACCGACCACCCCTGCGGCCGTACCCGCCGAGGCCGCGGCAGAGGCGCTCGACTGCGGGCCCGACGCCGGGTCGGCCGGACCGCAGCCGACGACGCCGACCGCCAGCAACGCTGCGGTGGTGAGGATGACCGACGAGCGTCGATTCGAGCCGAGTGGGCCGGTGGGGCGCATGGGTTTCTTCCTCCGTTGTCCTGATGATCTGTCCCGTTGGTCGGTCACCGGGCACCGAAAGTTCCGGCCGGGCGGGATTGTGAAGTTCCGGCCGGGCGGATCGTCGTTCCGTCGGGCGGGCCGGGCGACGGCCGGTCAGGCCGCCGACCGGTCGCGGACCCGCGCCGAACCCGGGTGCGGGGGCAGCAGGCGCAGCGTCGGCGTGGCGGCGGCGGGCACGTCGTTCGCGGTGAGCCGCCAGGCGGGACGGTCGCCGTGGCCACGCCCGGCCGGACCGTCCGGTCGCCACCGGGGCCGGGACAGGGCGACCACGATCAGGTAACCGGTGAGCAGGAAACCGTGACTGACCAGCCGGGTCGGATCCACCCGGCCGGTCACCAGGTCGTTGGCCGAGAGCAGCACGAGCGCCCCCACGAAGGCGCTCAGGGTCGGCAGGAGCCCGCTGGTCGGGGTGCGCCGGGCCGCGACGAAGAGGAAGCCCGCGCCGACGGCGATGTTCCACGCCGCCGACTCGTGCCACAGGTGCCCGGACGCCAGTGCGTCGAGGGCGCCGTGGGCGTGGCCGCCGACCGTCGGGCCCCGACCCACCTGCGCCAGCCCCAGCACCAGTTGCAGGGCGCCGATGAGGGCCAGCCCGGTGCGCAGGGTGAGCACGAGTCGGTCCCGGAGCCGCCGGGGCGCGGGGAGCGCGGCCAGGACGACGTCGGCGAGGTCGGGCCCGGTTGGGTCGATGGTCGGACGTTGCCGGTCGGGAGCGGGTGCGGCGATCGTGAACCGTTGCCGGTCCGGACCGGGGGAGGAGAGCGTCAGACGGGACCGCCGGGTCACCGTCGCGGCCTTGTCACACCAGTCCCGGCAGTCCGCGCACCGGTCCAGGTGGGCGTCGGCCGCGAGCCGTTCGGCAGGGGTCTCCTCGCCGTCCAACTGCGCCGACAGGATCTCACGCCACTGCTCACACCCCATGTACCGATAGTCGGACCGCAGGGCGTCGTGGTTCCCCGCCGCCTTCCCTGATCTGCCGTGGCGGCCCAGGTCACCGGTCAGCCGGCGGCGCTTCCCGGCCTGCGTCGGATCGACTGCGGGTTGCCGTCGACCGCCGCGACGAGATCTTCCCGGGCCCGCGCGACCCGGGAGCGGATGGTGCCGACCGGGCAGCCACAGACCTCGGCCGCCTCGGCGTAGGACAGGCCGAGGACCTGGGTGGCGACGAACGCCTCCCGACGGTCGTCGGGCAGGGCCAGCAGCAGGTCGTTGAGGACCACCTCGCCGTCGAAGCCGCTGCCCCGGGTGTCGGGCGTGTCGTGCCACTCGGACAGCGGGACTGTCCGTGGCCTGGAGGTGGCGGCGCGGACGTGGTCGACGGCGGTGCGGCGGGCGATGCCGAGCAGCCAGGTGCGGGCCGACGACCGGGCGGCGAACGACGGTAGCGAGCGCATGGCCCGCAGGTACGTCTCCTGGGTGAGGTCGTCGGCCTCGGCCGGGCTGATCAGGTGGGCGACGAACCGTCGTACGTGCTGCTGGGTCGCCCGGATGAACCGGGCAGCGGCGTCCCGGTCACCCCGACCCGCAGCCAGCGCCCACGCGGTGATCTCCGCGTCGTCGTCGGTCACCTGCCACCTCCGTGTCCGGTTCTGCCGGCCGCCATGGTCCAGCGCCGCCCCATCAGCCGTCACGACGGGGTGTAGTAGGTCCCGGGTGAGCGTACGGCATACCCCGCGTCACCCCCGCCCACTGGTACGGACGGAAGCCGACGGCGGATCACCTCCGGGCGCAGGCCGTCGGGTGGGATGCCCGCCGGGAACGGTGGCACAGCCGTGGGCGAGTTTTGAACACGGGAACTCGATGTTGGGTGCTCGTGACCAAAACTTTTGCCATCTGCGTAAAAAGTTCGTGAACTGTTGCGCGAAGTCCACGCTTCGTGAGGATGATCCGATGCGCCGTCTCCCTCCGACCTGCGGACCCGTCGGACGTGCCCTCGCGGGCCTGTTCGCGTCCGTGCTCGCCGCAGCGATCGTCTTCCTGCCCACCCCCGGGCCGGCACAGGCACACGGCACCCTGGCGATGTCCACCCCGGCCGCCGGCGCCACGGTGGCCGAGCCGCTGACGGAGGTGGAGCTCTACTTCACCGAGCAGGTCGCCGCCAACGCGTACTTCACCGTCACCGGCCCCGGCGGCGGTCGGGTCGACGCCGGCTGGCGGCACGGATCGCCCCGGCCCCTGGACAAGCCGGTACGGGAGTACCTGCTGGTCAACGGGAAGTTCGAGCCCAAGGAGTACAGCACGGGGTTCCCTGCGGTGGTGACCCTCGCCCACCTTCCGGCGGCGGGGCAGTACGCGGTGAGCTATCTGTCGGTGGCCTCCGACGGCGAGCCGGTGCGGGGCACGATGAGCTTCCGGTACACCGGCCGGTCGACCGCCGCGCCGCAGGGTTGGCGTCCACCGGTCGACCAACCGGACCCGGCGCTGGTGGCCGCCGCCGAGCAGCACGCGACCTCCGGACACGCCGGCGGCCCGGCGGCGTCCGCGGTGCCGACGGCCCCCTCGACGGCCGCCGCCCCCGTGGCTCCGCCGGCCGCCGCCCCCGACGACGACGAGGGTGGCCTCGGGTGGTTGGTGTGGGCCGGCGGCGCGGTGCTGGTGGTGGCGGCGGTCGGTTACGCGGGCTGGCGTCGTCGCCCGGTTCCTGCCGGTCGACCGGCAGGCCGGGCGGGCGGTCGCTCCGGCGGCCGGTCGCGCGTGCCGGGTACGACCCCCCGGCGGGGTGCCGCCGCCCGTGCCGGACGGCCCGGGACGGTAGCCGGTCGCAAGGGCGCGGCCCGTACCGCCGCCACCGCCGCCCCACATGCCGCCGGCTCGCGTCCTGCCGTCACCGCCGCCTCGCGTGCGACCACCACCTCACGTGCCACCACCGTCGCCCCGCGGGCCAGGGTGGACGACCGGCTGGCAGTGGTGGCCGACGACGGTGCTGCCCCGACCGGTGACGGAGCACTGGCCGGTGACGGTGTCGTTCCGGCTGGCGGCGGTGCCGCCCCGACAGGTGACGGTGTCGGCCCGGCCCCCGGTTCTCGGCTGGGTAACCGGAACCTCGCGTTGCTGGTGGGGGGCCTGGTGGTGGCCCTGCTGGCCGGCTTCGGGCTGGGGCGGATCAGTCCCACCGCGCCGCCGCCCACCCGGGCCGCCGGCACGCCGCTGTCCACCGGGCCGGTGCTCTCGGCGGGGGACGGACACCAGCACGGGGCGGGCACCGGACCGCACACCCATCCCGGTGACGGGGGTGGGACCCAGGTGACCGGGATGTCGGTCAACGCCGGGGGCTACACGGTGCAACCGACGGCCCGGTCCCAGCCGGCGGGCGTACGGGCGGACTACCGGTTCCGGATCGTCGGCACCGACGGACAGCCGGCGACCCGCTTCGCTGTCGTCCACGACAAGCAGCTGCACCTGGTCGTGGTGGGTCGGGACCTGAGCGGTTACCAGCACCTGCACCCGACGATGGAGGCGGACGGCACCTGGACCGTCCCGCTGACGCTGGCCCGGCCCGGCGGCTACCGCATCTATGCGGACTTCTCGGTGACCGGTGCCGACGGCAGCACGTTGCCGCTGGTCCTGGGCGTCGACCACCAGGTCCCCGGTGCGCACGACCCGGTCCCGCTGCCGCCGGCCGCGCCCCGGGCGACGGCCGGGCCGTTCACGGTGACGATGGCCGGCACGCCCACGGTGGGCGTGACGGTGCCGCTGTCCTTCCGGCCCGACGGGGTCGACCCGGCGCGTCTGGAGCGCTACCTGGGGGCGTACGGGCACCTGGTCGTGGTGCGGGAGGGCGACCTCGGTTACGTGCACGTCCACCCGGAGCCGGAACTGGTGGACGGGGCGGTCCGGTTCTGGCTGACGGCACCGAGTGCGGGTCGGTACCGGGCGTTCTTCGACTTCCAGGTCGACGGGAAGGTGCACACCGCGCAGTACACGCTCGACCTGGCCTGAGCGCCGGCCGGGCCGGGGGCCGGCCGGTCGGGCATGATGGGTCGGTGAAGATCCTGTCCATCCAGTCCTCGGTCGCCTACGGGCACGTCGGCAACTCGGCGGCCGTGTTCCCCCTCCAGCGGCTCGGGCACGAGGTCTGGCCGGTGCTGACCGTGCACTTCTCCAACCACACCGGGTACGGCGCCTGGCGCGGGCCGCTGCTGGCCCCGGCCGACGTGGCGGAGGTGATCGAGGGCATCGCCGACCGTGGGGTGCTCGGCAGCGCCGACGCGGTGCTGTCGGGATACCAGGGCGACCCGGCGATGGGTGCGGTGGTCCTCGACGCGGTGGACCGGATCAAGGCGGCCAACCCGGACGCGGTGTACTGCTGCGACCCGGTGATGGGCGACACCGGCCGGGGGATGTTCGTCCGGCCCGGCATCCCGGAGTACCTGCGCGACGTGGTCGTCCCGCGCGCCGACATCATCACCCCGAACCACTTCGAGCTGGACTTCCTCGCCGGCCGGGCGACCACCACCCTGACCGACGTGCTGGACGCCGTCGACCTGGTACGGGCGACCGGGCCACGACACGTCCTGGTCACCAGCGTGCTGCACGGCGACGTGCCGGCCGGCTCGCTGGAGGTGGTGGCCGTGTCGGACGAGGGGGCCTGGGCGGTGACCACCCCGTTGCTGCCGATCAACCCCAACGGCGGCGGTGACGTGACCGCGGCGCTCTACCTGGCGCACCTGTGGACGACGGGGTCGCCCGCGACGGCGCTGGAACGGACCATCGCCTCGGTCTTCACCGTGCTGGAGCGGACCCTGGCGGCGGGTACCCGGGAGATCCAGCTGATCGCGGCCCAGGACGCGATCGCCGATCCGCCGGCCAGGTTCGCCGCACGCCGGTTGCGCTGACCAGGTCCGGGCGGCTGTATCGAGCAGCGTCGACCGGGCCGCCGTGCTCGTCGGCACCGCCGGTGAGGGCCTCCACCACCTGCCCGTAGTCGCCGAGGTCGGCCAGTAGGAACTCGCCGTCGACGTCGCGGGGATCGCGCCCTGCGGCCCGGTCCACGGCCAGCACGTCGACACCCACGGCCCGCAGGTGGGCCACCACGGCGCGGCCGAGCTTGCCGGTGGCCCCGGTGACGACGACACGTCTGGGAAGTGCGGATTCAGCTGCCCGGTCGGTCATGCCCCTCATCCTTGCGGCAGTGGGGTCGTACCGCATCCGGGAGCCGGTGACCCGGACCCTCGCGGGCCGGCGACCCGTCTCGGCGACGGGCGGCGACGGCCGGGCGCCGGCGCGACACCCGGGTCGGTCGGGTGGTCCCGGCGCAGGCTGACGCCGCCGGGCTCAACCGGCGCGCAGGGCGTGCGCGAGCCGGCGGACGGCCTCGTCCATCAGGCCGGGCGGGGCCGACGCGTAGCTGAGCCGCAGGTGCGGGGCCGGGGGTTCGGCGGCGTACCAGGGGCGGCCGGGGAAGACGACGACACCGGCGGCGGCTGCGGCGGCGGCCAGCGCGACGTCGTCGGTCCCCGCCGGCAGCCGGACCCACAGGTGCAGGCCGCCGCGCGGGACCGGCTGCCCGACGAGCTCGGGCAGGTGCCGGCGCAGCGCGGTCAGCAACGCCTCGCGACGGGCACGCAGCGCAGTGCGCAGGGTACGCCGGTGCCGCTCCCAGGCCGGGCCGCTGACGAACTCCATGGTGGCCTGTTGCAGTGGCCCGGCGACGAAGAAGTCGTCGAGCAGCCGGCCCGCCCGTAACCGGTGACCGGCCGGGCCACGGGCGCCGATCGCGGCCACCCGCAGCCCGGGAGCGGCGGACTTGGTCAACGACCGTAGGTAGACGACGTGTCCGTCGGGGTCGTCGGCGGCCAGCGGCGGCGGGGCCGGCCCGTCGATGGTGAGGTCACGGGCGTAGTCGTCCTCGATCAGGAACGCCCCGGCGTCGCGTACCGCCTCGACGACCCGGGGCCGGCGGTGCGCTGCGAGCGTCGCGCCGTGCGGATTGGCGTACAGCGGCTGGCAGTAGAACAGCCGTGCGCCGGTCCGGGCGAACGCGGCGGCGAGCTGGTCGGGTCGTACCCCGTCGGGGTCGGCGGGCACCGGCACCACCCGCAGCCCGGCGGCCCGGCCGGCGGCCAGCGCGCCCAGGTAGGTAGGTGACTCGACGAGCAGGGTGTCGCCGGGCGCGGCGAGCGCCCGCAGTGTCGACGACAGGGCGGCCTGTCCGCCCGAGCAGATCACCATGTCCTCGGCGTGCAGCCCACCCCCGGCCTCCCGGGCGAACCAGGCACGCAGGTCGGCCCGGCCGTGCGCCGGGTCGCGCTGCCAGGACGCGGGTTGCCGGGCGGCGCGGGTGAGCGCCGCGCCGAGCGCGGCGGCGGGCTGGAGGTCGGCGTCCAGGTAGCCACCGGAGAGCGGGATCGCCCCGGCGGGCGGCAGCGCCAGCAGCGCCCGCATCTCTTCCTCGCCGGGCCGGCGCGGGCCGAGCGCCACGGTCTGCCAGGACAGGTCGGCGACCGGCGTCGGCCGGGGCGGGGTGGCCACGAAGGTGCCCCGGCCGGCGCGTGCCTCGACCAGCCCCTCGGCCACCAGCTGCCGGACGGCCGCGGCGACGGTGACCGGGGAGGCGTGATGCCGGGCGGTCAGCTCACGGACCGACGGCAGCCGGGCACCGGGCTCCGCGCCGGCCACCGACCGGCGCAGATCTTGGATAACACGCTCGGCTGCGTTACCGTCTTCCATGAGAGCGAAGAGTAACGCTACCGTCCCCGAAGCGGTAACAGCCGACCGGTTTACCGGCCTCGCCCTGGGCGCGCTGGGCGTGTGCGCCTTCAGCCTGTCGCTGCCGGCCACCCGGGTCGCGGTGCAGCAGCTCGACCCGTGGTTCGTCGCCTTCGGCCGGGCCGTCGGCGCGGCGCTGCTGGCCTGGGCCTACCTGCGGTGCACCGGGGCGCCACGGCCCACCCGCGCCCAGCGGCGGCGACTGTCGATCGTCGCCCTCGGGGTGGTGGTCGGCTTCCCGCTGTTCACCTCGCTGGCGCTGCTCGACCAGACCGCCGCGCACGGGGCCGTCGTCATCACCGTGCTGCCGGCCGTGACCGCCGTGTTCGCGGTGCTCCGCAGCGGGGAGCGCCCACCGCCGACGTTCTGGTTCGCCAGTGGCGGCGGGCTGCTGACGGTGCTGGTCTTCCTCGGCGTCGGCGGCGCGGTGCGCGGCGCGCCGGCCACGTCGGACCTGTTCCTGCTCGCCGCAGTCCTGCTCTGCGGCCTCGGGTACGCCGAAGGCGGCGCGGTCGCCCGCGAGCTGGGTGGCGCCCGGACGATCTGCTGGGCGCTGCTCTACGCGCTGCCGGTCACCGTGCCGGCCGCCCTCGCCGCTGCCGTGGCCCACCCGCCACGGGCGGACGCCGGGGCCTGGTCGGCCTACGGCTACCTGACCGTGGTCTCCATGTTCCTGGGCTTCTTCGCCTGGTACGCGGGACTGGCCCGGGGTGGGGTCGCCCGGGTGGGTCAGCTCCAGCTCGCCCAGCCGGTACTCACCCTGCTCTGGTCGGCGTTGCTCCTCGCCGAGCATGTCCCGGTCACCGCGATCGGCGTGGCCCTGCTGGTGCTGGTGCTGGTCGTACTGATCCAGCGCACCCGCGACCGGACCCTGGCGTCGGCCCCGCCCCGGCCCGTGCCCCCGTCCACGGGCAGCCCCGATCGGGGTTCCGGTCAGCCGGAGCCGGATCGTTGCGGGGCGGCCTGAACCGCCGGGGGTCCGGTCCCCGTCGATGGGGCCGACGGGCGTTCCTGTTCCGCCGACAGTTCCTGTTCCGCCGACCGTTCTGGTTCCGGTGGTCGGGGTGGCGAGATCCAGGTGACCAGGACCACCGAAATGATCATGAGGAGGAACCACGAGGCGAGCTTCGTCGGCGACACCGGGTCCCAACCGGCCACCTGGCCCGGGTAGAGCCAGGCCTGCGACCAGGTGGCGATGTTCTCCGCCAGCCAGATGAAGAAGGCGACCAGGAGGAAGGCCAGCAGCAGCGGCATCCGCAGCCGGAACCGGAAGACCCGGAAGTGCATCACGCAGCGCCCGAACACCAACGCGACGACGGTGATGAGCAGCCACCTGCCGTCCGGAAGGTAGTGGTTGGTGAAGAAGTTGGCATAGATCGCGATCGCCACCAGGGCCGTCACCCAACGCCGGGGATAGCGGGCGAAACGCAGGTCGAACAGTCGGTTGACCCGTACCAGGTAGGAGCCGACCGCGGCGTACATGAAGCCACTGAACAGCGGCACCGCACCGAGCCGGAACACTCCGTCCGGGGCGTAGGACCACGAGCCGACCTGCGTCTTGAACAACTCCATGACCGTCCCGACGAGGTGGAACAGGAGCACCACCCGCAGTTCCCGCAGGGTTTCCAGGCGTCCGGCCAGCATGGCCATCTGGATGGCGACCGCGGCGACCGTCAACAGGTCGTTGCGGGCGAGGGCGGCGTCCTGCGGGTACCAGAGCCGGGCCGCCAGGATGACGGCCAGCATCGCCCCACCGAACACGCACGCCCAGGCCTGTTTGAGTCCGAAGACCAGGAACTCGACCAGCCAGCCGGCCGGTCCACGTCGGGGCAGCCGGGCCAGGAACGCGCGGAAGCGGGCATCGACCGCACGTTCCGTCGTGGTCAGACCGGCCGGTCCGGGCGCAGGAGGCATCGGTGGCGACGCTACCGTGCCCCGGTCGGGCGGGTGCCGACGGTCAGGGGGACGTCGAGAACACGCCGAGGAGACCGAGGCCACCGCAGCAGAGCACCCCGAACACGGCAAGCGTGACGAGCAGGATGCTGTAGTTCGACCACATGCCGAACTTCGTCACGTCGGTGCCGTGCCCGTCGTGGACCCGGTTGCGCCAACCGCCGAAACGGAACGACAGCGGGTACACGACCCCGGGCTGGACGACCAGCGCGGTGGTGATGACGGGGATGCCCATGAAGTCGGTGTAGCGGACGTCGTGCGGCCCGGCCGGAACGGCCACGTACCAGGTGCCCTCGCCGGGGATCGCCACCAACCGGCCGTCGACCTTGAACCGGCTGGTGGACGGGGCGGGCACCAGGTACGGCCCCCGGTTGACCGAGACGACCAGCACCGCGTGCCCCGGCGGCGGGGGAATCGGGTGAGGATAGGCGATCATCGGCGTGACGCCACCGGGCGCGGGCGGGTACGACGGCTGAGGAGGATACGACACCGCCACATCCTGGCACGGCCCCCGGAGCGGGTCCGCGCGGGCGGCGTACGACAGGCGTGGGTGGGACGGCAGCGGCGGACCGCCCCTCGCGCAGTCCGGAGCCGCTCGGGTTGAACCGTCGGCGCCCCGGTTCGTAGAAGGGGGCCGGGACGGGAGGATGTCGGTGGGACCGAGGGTGTGGAAAGCGATGGTGGGGATGCGGCGAGCCTTTGTCACGGTGCTGCTGGTCGGGATCGCGCTCGTCGTTCCGGCGGGACCGGCACGTGCGGTGCCCGCCGAGACCGGTCGGTACTACGTGGTCGGGCCACCGGTCGACGGGCAACGGGAGTACCTCTACGCCATCGCGCTGCGTACCCTCGGTAACGGCAACCGGTTCCGGGAGATCGTCGACCTCAACGTGGGTCGGGTCCAGCCGGACGGCGAGACGTTCACCGACGGTGTGGTCCTGCGCCCCGGCTGGCGGCTCGTGCTGCCCCGGGACGCCAAGGGCCAGGGGGTACGGATCGGACGGCTGCCGCAGGCAGGTGCGCCTGCACCGCGTCCGCCGAGCCCGAGCGCGCGGGCCTCGACCCCTTCCCGGCCCAGCCCGACCCCTCGTACGGTGGCCCCCTCCTCGGCGGTCGCCTCCCGCCCCGCCACCACCCCGGCGCAGGCGGGAACCCGGGCGGTCGCCCGGCCCCCCGACGACCCGGCAGCGTCCGGCCCGCTGGACCCCCTGGTGATCCGGGTCGGTGCCGGGTTGCTGGCGGTCTTCTTCGCCGCCGTCGCCGTCATGCTGCTGCGTCGGGGCGGGGGCCGCCGGGTGGTGCTGGAGGACGACGGGCCCTGGCCGCCAGCACGGCACCACACCCCGACCCCGGCCGAACTCGCTGCCGGGCCGGTGACCGACCACCCGGACCTCCCGCCGTCGGCGACCCGACCGGCACCGGCAATCCTGCCGCCACCTCCACCACCGCCCACCGTGCCACCACCACCGCCCACCGTGCCGGCGCCGCCCACCCTGCCGCCACCTCCGGCACCGCCCACCGTGCCGGCGCCGCCCCGGACGATCCGGCCGGTACCGCTGACCCGGCCGGCACCTGCACCTGCATCCGCGCCATCAGCACCGCCGGCAGTGGCGGCGGCAGTGGCACCTGAACCGGCGGCAACTGCATCGGCACCGGCGCAGCCGGGGATCGGGGCGACGAAACAGGACGAAGCCGCAGCCGCCGTGCCGTCACCCTCGGCACCGGTCCTGCCGGCGAAGCCGGTGTGGCCGCCCCGGACACCGCAGTCGGCACCGCCCCGGCCCACCACGGTCGACCTACCGTCGGTGGCGTCACCGGAGACAGCGACGCCAGCAGAGTCAGCGACGCCGGTGGCGCCGGTCGAGCCGGTGGCGCCGGTGGCGTCACCGGCCCCGGGCCGGCCGGCGACCGCAGTCCCGGCTACGCCCGCCCCGCCCACCGGGCCGGAGCTGCCCCGACCGGCGGTGCCGAGCGGGAACGAGGTCCCCTACCTCAGCACCGACCTGGAGACCGGGTTGGGGGCGATCCGGGTCCGGTTGGTCGGGGTGGCGGCGGGCCGGGGCGCGCCCGCCTATGCCTGGCTCGGTCCGGACGAGGCCGCCCCATCGGCGACCCTGCCGTTGGTGCTGGGGCACAAGGGGGGCTGGCGGTTGCACGTCGACCTGGGCCGGGCACCCGACGTGCTCACCCTCGTCGGTGACGCCGAGGACTGCCGGCACACCGCCGCTCTCTTCGCCCGACAGCTGCGGGCGGCCGGGATCGGGGTGGCCACGGTGGGCGCGGTGCTCGGCGCAGAGGCCCCGGAGGGCGCCTGGTCGCTGCCGGGGCTGCCGGCGGCACCCGCCCCCGGTGCCGACCCGCCGCCGTACGTGGTGTTCACCCCCGGCCTGACCGGCCCGGCGTTGGTCGGGGCGCGTCGACTCGCCACCGAGACCGGGGGGCGGTGCGTGCCGGTGGTGATCGGACCGGTGCCCGCCGGCCGGTGGTCGGTTCAGGTGGCCCCGGGCGACGGCGGGTCGACCACCCGGGGTGGGACGGCGGACTGAAGAGCGGCGACGGCGGACGGTAGCGGGCCTGGGGCGAGATCCCCGATCCGCTGCCACCCGCCCGCCTGCGCACGGTAGGCGCGCTGCACCACGATCCGGTCGTACGACCGGCTGCCGAGGACGAGCGCGACTCCGGCCCGATGCAGCTGCTCCACTCTGGTCCGCACCAGGGGCAGCCCGGTCAGCAGGGCGTGGGTGGCGTCGATGTCCACGGTGCGGCCCGGCGGCACGCGGACCTCGACCAGCAACCGGCCCGGCACTGCGACGGGCCGCTGCTGGTAGAGCGGCAGCCAGCCCCGAGGCAGCCCTCGCGACGTCGCCGGTAGCAGGGCATAGGCCTGCCGGCTGCCGAAGCCGGGCCAACGGCGGACGTCGTTCGGCAGCCCGGCGACCGACCGGCCGGTGGGTGCGGGCCGGATCCGCAGCGGTTCGCCGTCGGCGTCCACGGTGGGCAGCAGCCGGCCGAAGTCGTCGAACCGGAAGCCACCGACCAGCCGGACCCGGTCCAGCCGGCCCGCCGGTAGCAGGTATGTGTCGGGGCTGCCCAGGACGTGCTTGAACCGCGCCGGGACGTGCGAGCGCAGCACCACCGTAGGGATGGCGCCGCCGGGCCCGATCCGGACCCGCAGCAGGTGGCTGCCGGTGGGGGCCGACCGGGGGTCGAGGAAGGCGGCCAGGAACAACTCGACGCCGGGCACGCCGTCGCTGACCGCCCGGGACGGATCGCCCTCGGTGAGGACGTACGCCTCGAAAGCCTCGGCGTTGACCTGCTGGCCCCGCCGTAGCCAGGGCGGGCCGTAGTCCGCTGCGCGGCGGTGCTCGGTGACCAGGGCGGGCCGGGGTAGAGGCACCGCCGGCTGCCCCGACGCCGACCCGGTGGCACCGCCGGCCACCACCGGGGACGGTGCGGTCGCGGTGCCCGTGGTGGAGGGTCCGGTGCGGCTCGGCGTCGCAAGCTCGGTGGCGTCACCGTCCGGTACGGGTGCCGCGTCGTCCACCCGGTCCGCTGCGGGGTGGTGGCCGTCCACCAGGGCGGCGTCGTGGCCCCAGGCGGCGGGGGAGGCCACCACGATCCGCTGTCGGTCCAGCCGGGACACCAGCAGCCCGTCGGCTGTCGCATCGAGGGTGGACGGGCCGTCGGCGTACCTCGGTCGGTGGGCCTGCCAGGCGGCGACCGCGCCGGTCGGGTCGAATGCGCGCAGGTCACGGCGGTCGTCGACCAGCTCGGCCCGGCCTCCCGCGGGTGGGGTCCAGACGGTGGCCCCGGTCGTCTCGGCCAGTTCGACCGCCTGCGCTACGAGGCGGGCCTGTTCGTCGGCGTCGGACGGCCAGGTCAGCCAGAGTCGCAGGTCGGCCCCGTAGAGCGGCAGGTCGCCGAGGACCGCGGCGAGCTGCCCGCCGCTGTGCACCTCCTGGGTGCCGCTGTAGTTCCCGACCAGGAAGCCCCCGGACCGGGCCGTGACGGCGACGGTGACCACCCCGGTCGACGCGCCGAGGCGGTGCGCGGTGGCCCGCCTGGTCACGAAGTCGGCCCGGGTGGCGAGGGCGAGGCCGTCCGGCAGCGGCAGGCCCACCACCCCGGTACGGGGACGGACCAGACCGTCGTCCACCGCGAACCAGCCCGGCAGGGAGGTGGCGAGATCCGGTGGCTGGAGCACGAGCCAGTCCATCGGCTGGCGGGTCACCCGGTCCAGGGGGACCGCGTCCAGCGGCCCGCCGTCGGCGGCCGGCCGGGCGGCCCCGCCGGTCGTCCGGTCGGTGGCGTGCCGGATGTCGGAGCCGTCCGGGCTGACCAGCACGTCGTGCCCGAGCAGCCCGGCCACCTCGGTGAACAGGTCGAGGTGCCGGGCCCCGTCGTCGGCGAGGATCCGGACGTCCTGTGCGGCGTCTGCGCCGTGTCGGACCAGGGTGGCGACCGCGCGGGCGTCGAGCGGTCGGCCGGGGTCGGTGGGCACCACCAGCCGCCCGCCGGGGCCGGAGGCCAGCCAGAGGTCGAACAGCCCGGCGATCCGGCGGTGCCGGCGCGGATCGAAGCGGCGGGTGGCCGGCACCCGGTCCAACCCGCTGCCACCCGCCGGCCCTGCCGTGCGCCCAGACCCCTTCACCGCCGCCCCACCTTCGTCTCCACCGGCACCTGCCGTCCGGTCCGCCCGCTCGTCACCACCGTCGGCGTCGGACGGTCGGCTTCCTACCGGTCTACCCGCTCCCCCGGGGGACGGCCCGAGGAGATCTTCCCGTCATCGGCGGCCGGTACTCTCGGCTGACCTCATGACGAGGATCATGGAAATCTGGTTCAGATTGATTTGAACGAACTCGCCGCTGATCCGCAATAGACGGTGAAGGCCGGTGACGCCCGGCCGTGGCGACTGAAGGGGGACACCCAGTGCTGGCGAAGCGCTCCATCCTTGCCCGCCTGCTCGCGGTGGTGGTGGCCGGCTGCGCGCTCATGGCGCCGACCGGGCCGTCGGTGGCGAAGGCCGCGAACGATCCGCAGCCGTACGTGAAGTACTACGTGGTGGCGGCGCAGTACCAGGGCCAGCCGGAGAGCCTGACGGCGATCGCCCGGCGGTTCCTCGGCAGCGGCGAACGGTCCGCGGAGATCTACCAGCTGAACACCGGACGGGTGCAGCCGGACGGGTCCCGACTGACCGACCCGGGCCGGTTGAAGGCCGGCTGGCAGCTGGTGCTGCCGTGGGACGCGGCAGGTGAGGGGGTGGAGTACGGCCAGCTCCCGACCGGGAAGCGCCCCACCCCGAGCGCCCGCCCCACCGGCACGAGCGGCCAGGAGCCCGACGCCGCCAGCCCGAAGCCGAGCCCGACGCGGACCACCGGCAGTCCCCGACCCGGCGCTACCGGCCCGAAGTGCACCGCCACCACCGGGTCGAGCAGCCGTTCGGACTGGGCGCAGCTGAGGATGGCCGCCGACAGCGCCTGGACCCTGACCCGGGGCAACGGGGTCAAGGTGGCGGTGGTCGACACCGGTGTCGACGCGACCGTCCAGCAGCTGAGCGGTCGGGTCGCGGTCGGCGCGGACGTGACCGTCGGCAACGGGCGCGGCGACACCGACTGCCTGGGCAGCGGCACCGCCATGGCGGGCATCATCGCCGGTGACAGCAGTGTCGACGGCAGCCCGGTCGGCATCGCCCCGGACGCCACCATCCTGCCCGTGCGGGTCGTCCGTGGGTCGGGTGCCGCCCGGGCGGCCGACGCGGCGAACGCCATCGAGGTGGCGGTCAGCGCCGGTGCGTCGGTCGTCGCGGTCGGTTCCCACGTCGACCTCGGTGACCCGGCGGTGGCGGCCTCCGTGGCCACCGCCCTCGACCACGACGTCCTGCTGGTGGCCGGCGCGCCGACCAAGGCGGTGACGCCGCCGTCTCCCGCCGGCCGGTCCGGCGGTGGGGCGCTGCTGTTCACCGGCGGCGTCGGGGCCGGTGAGCAGCTCGCCGAGCAGTACGCGGAGGGTGCGGTCGAGGTGGTCGCGCCCGGGGTGGACGTGGCGAGCCTCGGCGTCGGTGGTGGCCGGGCGGTCAGCAACACCGGCACCGAGTTCGCCGTGGCGTTCGTCGCCGGGCAGGCGGCGCTGATCCGGGCGGCCCAGCCCGACCTGACCGCCGCCCAGGTCAAGGAGCGGATCCGGAGCACTGCCGATGCGATCGGCGGGACGGCCCCGGAGGCCAGGTACGGCTCGGGCATGATCAACCCGGCCGCCTCGGTGTCGGTGGCGGTGGACGACCGCAACCAGGTGGCCAGTCAGCAGCAGGGCAACAACGGCGCGGCGTTCGCCGTCATCCTCGGCATCGCGCTGCTCTGCGGCGCCGGCGTCGTCTTCGGACTCCGCCTGCGCCGCCGCCGGTTCGGCGGCTGACCGACCCCGCACCGGACGGACGGTGCCGGATGCCCGGTGGCCACCCCGAAGGGGCCACCGGGCATCCGGCCGTGGCGGTCGGCTACCGCCGGGTGAAGGTCTGCTTCGGGTTGAACACGCAGACCCAGGACATCATCGGGGCGCCCACCCCGTGACCGTCGACGTCGAG
This sequence comes from Micromonospora sp. DSM 43699, assembly GCF_055517075.1. Lineage (NCBI taxonomy): Bacteria > Bacillati > Actinomycetota > Actinomycetes > Micromonosporales > Micromonosporaceae > Micromonospora > Micromonospora sp. DSM 43699. The sequence goes on along the minus strand of NZ_JBTMMT010000001.1, from coordinate 79,445 downwards.
GCAGCGGTCGGTCTCCCGGTTGAGCAGGGAGCTACGCTCGCCGCGCTTGATCCACTCCCACTTCTGGGCGGGGTTGCCGCTGCACACGGCGACCTGCACGGGAGTGCCGTCCTTCTTCTCACCCCAGGCCACGTCGAGGCAGAGGCCGTTGGCCCGGACGCTGCCGTCGGAGCGGAAGTCCCACCACTGCGACCTCTCCTCCCGACACTTGCTCAGCACGGCGCGTACCCCGTCGCTGGTGCCGGCGGTGACGCACAGCCCGGTCTCCTGCCCGACGATCTGCTTGGTGCCGGCCGGTCGGGTCGGTGCCGGCGTCGGCTTCTTGCTCGGCGGGTTCGCGGGAGGCGTCGTCGGTGCGGCCGGGCTGTCGCTCGGGGTGGGCGACGGCGGCGCCGACGGCGTCGTGGTGGGCGTGGGTGACATGGGCGACGGGCTGGCCGACGGCGGTGCCGTCCGGAGCCGGTTGTCAAGGGCGTAGTAGTCGGTGTGCTCGCGTACGGTCCGCAGGAACGCCTGCGTCCCGGCGTCCAGGTCGCCGCCGGCCTGGCGCACGGCGGCCGGACCGTTGCGGTACGCGGCCAGCGCCAGCAGGGACGGGTCACCCTCCAGCCCGGCCAGCTCCCGGTGCAGGGCGCACAGGGCGGCGCCGGCCGCCGGGATCGCCACCTGCGGATCCCAGGCCGAGGAGTCGGTCGGGCCGTACGCCTGCCACACCTCGGGTCGGAACTGCGCGATTCCCCGCTGCCCCTCGGCGCCCAGCATGTTGGCGTCGAAACCGGACAGCGCCATCAACTGGGCGGCGACCAGCGGGGGCGTGACCTCCGGGCAGACCGAGCCGGCCCGGACGACGAGCGCGGTGTAACCGCCGGGCACCGCCTTGGGCTGCTGCACGCCGTTGCTCGGCCGGACCTCACCGGAACCGCCGAACGCGGTCAGCTTGCCGTAGTAGGCGGCGTACCCACTGGCCCGGTCGACGTACTCGACGGCGTCGGTCGGCACCCCCTTGGCGTCGCGTACCTGGTCGAGGTCGGTGTGGAACGCGGCCAGCGAGAGCCGCCACATCTCACCGGGGACGTCCGCCAGCCGGACCTGCCCGTTGAGGTCACACATCAGGTGGGCCAGGGCGAGGATGTTGGCGGCGGGATCGGAACGCTCCGCACCGGGCCAGGGGGCCCACTGCTTCCATGCGGCGGCGTCGAGACCGGCGATGCCCTGACCACCGGAGGCGGTGCTGCCGGCCTGCCCGTCCAACCCCGACTCGGCCATCAGCTGACCGGCCAGTCGGGCCGGGGTGAGCGTCGGGCAGGAGCGGGCGGCGGCCTGGATGGTCGTCAGGTGTTCCTTGGAGACGGTCCGACCGGTCAGGTCGTCGTCCCGGGCCGAGGCCGCGCCCCAGCCGACGGCGGCCACCACCGTGGACAACACGGCCAGGCCGGCGAGCACGCCGGCGGCGGTACGACGGGGGATCGACCCCAGTCGCGAGCGTAGGGAGGGGTGATCGGATTTCACGGGAGGTGTCCCTTCCGGCGTGGCGACATCGCTGTCGTGACGGACGCGCGATGCCTTCGGTTCACCGGGCTCGAATCGGATCGGATGATTTTGGTCCGGTCGTCATTGAACCGAGGGGGTGACCGGGCCGTCAACGTGGCTACCGCCGGGCCGGGCCGATTCGGCACCGGACGCCGGCGGCGATGGCCGTGTCGTTGATCGGAGCTGTGATGCTGACTCGCCGCAGGGTACTCGGGATGGGATTCGCCGGCGCCGCCGTGGTGGGCGTGCCGCTGGTGGCGGCCCCGTTGATCTCCCGGGCACGGGCCTCGGGTGGCCTACCGTTGAACGTGGTGAACAGCACAGGCCGCTTCGCCAACTCGGCGATCCGGATGTACGTCGTCGGCACCGACCCGGAGACCGGCGCGATGGGCTACGTCCGGGAGAGCGGACGCTTCACCCCGGCGGACCCGGCGCACAACGGCCCGGACGGCGTTGCCGACATCGGCATCCCGCTGGCCGGCTCCGGGGTGACCCGGTTCGTGCTGCCGATGATGTCGGGCCGGATCTACTTCGCCATCGACGGCCGGCTGAGGTTCACCGTCGTCACCGACGGCAACGGGCGGCCGGCGTTGCAGTACCCGGTCGGCTGGGTGGCCGACGACCCGAGCTTCGGGGTGCTGCACGACTGTTGCGAGTTCACCTACAACGCGACAGGGATGTTCTGCAACACCACCACCGTGGACATGTTCAGCATTCCGCTGTCGATCCGGCTGCTCGGCGACGTGGAGCAGGCCACCGGCAAACTGGTCGACGGCGGTCGGGATGCGATCTTCGCCGAGCTGGCCCGCCAGCCCGGGTTCGAACGGCTTGTGGTCGGCGGCGGGTTGCGCGTCATCGCGCCCGGCAAGGGCATCGAGACGGGTCGTTTCGACCCGGCGTACTACGACGGCTACATCGCCGAGACGTGGGACCGGTACAGCCGCACCGACCTGCGCGTCCACGGCCCGACGGGCACCTTCCGCGGCCGGGTGGTCGACGGGCGGTTCACCTTCGACGGCGGGGTACGGGCCTTCGACCGGCCCTCGACGCTGAACGTGTTCCACTGTGACGGGGCGCTCGCCGCGCCGAACGACGGGCGCTCCGGGCCGGTGGCTGCGGTCCTCGGCGCCGGGTTCAACAGGTCGGTGCTCGACCAGCCGGACCAGCCGACCACCAACCGGGACGCCTACTACCAGCATCCGGTGACCAACCACTACTCCCGGGTGCTGCACCGGCACAGCGCCGACGGCCGGGCCTACGGCTTCCCCTTCGACGACGTCGCCGACGACGCGTCGTACATCCAGGACACCGCGCCGCGGGAGATGACGATCACCCTGACGCCCTTCGGTGCGGGCGCGGCCGAGGCTCCGCCGCCCCAGGCCGGTCCGCCGGTGGTCGAGGCCGGTCCGCCGGTGGTCGTCGCGCCGGCACCTGTCGTCACCACCGGGAACCGTGGGGTGGGGCAGGAGATCGCGGCGGCGGGCTTCGACAGGCAGCAGGGCGTCCGGACCGCACCGTCCAGCGAGGGCGGCGAGCACCTGGGGTTCCTCGCCCACGGCGACTGGGCCGGGTACCGGGGGGTCGACTTCGGCCGTGAGCCGGCGACCCAGTTCCAGGTGCGGGTGGCCTCCGGCGCACCACAGGGCATCTCCGGCCTGATCGAGGTACGCCTCGACGCCCCCGGCCTGCCACCGGTGGGCACCATCGCGGTGGCCAGCACCGGCGGCTGGCAGAGCTGGGTCACCGTGCCGGGGAACCTCGCCCCGGTGACCGGGGTGCACGACGTCTACCTGACCTTCGCCAGTGGACAGCCCGAGGAGTTCGTCAACGTCCGCTGGCTGCGTTTCACCCGATGAGCCGGGCCACCCTCGTCGCCCCCGTCGACAGGTGGGTGGGGGCCCCGACCGCCACCGCCGTTCACCCCCGCCGTCGACCGGCCGGCCGACGGCCCGGGCGATCGTCCGATGAGCACGGTTATGCTCTCTTCCTAGGCGGGCTGGACGTCGAGACGACGGCGCGGCCGTACGGGTGCGACCCGTACGTCAGGGGGAGGCGTTCTGTGTCGGCGGTGCCCAACGAAGCGCCCGGGGTCACCGGCGACGCGGCGGTCGAGCGGGCCTCCCCCGAGGCCCTGATGCGCTGGATCCACGAGCAGTACCGGGGGCCGCTGCTGCGTTTCCTCACCCGGCTGGTCCTCGGCCGACAGGAGCTCGCCGAGGACCTGGTCCAGGAGACGTTCCTGCGTACCTGGCGGAACCTGGAGACGCTGGCGGAGGATCCGCGTCGGATCGCCCCGTGGCTCTACACGGTCGCCCGGCACGTGGCGATCGACGCGATGCGCGCCCGGCAGGCCCGCCCGCCCGAGGTGGCCATTCCCGACCTCAACCGGCTCGCCTCGGCCGACGACGAGATGGACCGGGTGGTCAGCACCCACACGGTCCGGCTGGCGCTGCAACAGATCAAGCCCGAGCACCGCGAGGTGCTCGTCGAGATGTACTACAAGGGCTCCTCGGTCGCCGAGGCCGCGCAGCGACTGGGAATTCCGGAGGGTACGGTAAAGTCGAGAACGTACTATGCGGTACGCGCGCTGCACGCAGCGATCGGCCCGACCGAGTCGCCCTGATGACGCGACGTGGCGGTTTCCCGCTCGATCCCCCGTACGGCTGCCGTCCCGGGGGTCGTCACACCGGCTACGGTGTGTCCGGGTCGAGAAGGAGGGCGTGATGCGCACCGGCGGCGAACATCCCACCGCTGAGCACGCCGCCCTGGCCCTCTACCTGCTCGGCGCGCTCGACGACACCGACCGGGTCGCCTTCGAGGCGCACCTGGCCGGGTGTGGGGAGTGCCTGTCCGCTGCGGGCGAGATGGGCAGCGTGACAAGTGCCCTCGGCGGGCTGGACGCCACCGACTGGGACGAGCTCGTCGCCCTGACGCCGGAGTTCGCTGTCCCCGTGGAGTTCACCCCACCTGCGAGCCGCGCACCTGCCTCCACACCCGCCCCGCCTGCCGATCCCCCGCCGCCGACGACCTCCGACGCGCCGGCGACCCCGGCCGCGTCGGCGACCCCGGCCGCGCCGACGACCCCGGCCGCCGACACCGGGCGGCCGACGGGGAGCCGTCCTGGCGGAAGTCGTCCCGGCGGAAGCCGACCGGGGAGAGCGTCCGGAGCCGGTGGCACCCGGCCCGGCGACCCGGCGCGGCGTCGCCGGATGATGCTCTGGGGCGGGGTGGCCGCCGCGCTGGTGGCCGTCGTCCTGGCCGGTGGGGTCGCGGCCGTCAACGGGTTCGGTGGCCGCAGCGGGGTGGTGCTCACCGCGACCGGGGAAGCGCCGGCCCAGGGGGTGAGCCTCTCCGTCGCGATCACCACCGACGAGGGACGCGGCTCCACCATCCGGATCACCGCGACCGGCCTGCGCCAGGGCCTGCGGTACCGGCTGTTCGCGGTGACCCGCGACGGCACCACCCACGTGGTACGGGACTGGACCGCCTCGACCGGGCCGCAGGAGGTGACCGGCGAGCTGTCGCTGCCGGTCGCCGACCTGGCCTTCGTCACGGTGGGGCTGGTGGACGGCACCGCGATCGTCACCGCGCCGATCTCCCGCTGAGCCGCCCGGACCCGACCTGTCAGGTTTCCGGGCCCGGGCGGTCTCCGTCGTCAGTACGGGTCGGTGTGCGGGACCTCCTTGGCCCGGTGTGCTCCCGCCTTGCACCCGGCGAACGGCCCGGCCGGGTTGCGCAGGCTGTTCAGCACCGGTTCCAGGTAGTCGCGGTGCCAGTTCGCCGGGCCGCACAGCCCGGCGTCCGGCCCGGTGAGCTCCTGCCAGGCCAGCCACAGGCCGTGCAACTGCGCCACCGCCTCGGGGTGCTGCCACCACCGCCCACACCAGGGCGCGGTGGAGGAGGCCTCCCGGGCGTAGACCGGTACGAGCAGCAGCCGGACCCAGTCACTGAGCAGCTCCAGTTCCTCGGTGTACTCGTCGTCGCGCAGGTAGAGGATGAACGGCGAGGTCGGCGGCTTGTCGACCGGTGGCCCGTCGTCGGCGGGGCGTTGCTCCTGCGGCGTCACCGTCATGGAAACTCCTCATCGGTCTGCCGGCCGGATCCGGTCCGCCGGTCGGGTCGGGCTGTCAGTCGGTGGGCGTCGCGGAGGGCGTCGCGGTCGGCGGGAACGAGGGCGGTGGGCCGCCGAGCCCCTGGTACTTAGCGAACAGTGACCGCACCTGCGCCAGGTAGAGCTGCGCCGCGTTGCTCGAGGGGACGCCACCGGCCCGGCGTACCTCGTCGATGCCGACGGCGTACGCGGCGAGCGTCAGGTCGAGCACCTCGCCGATCGCCTGGCCGTCGTCGAGCAGGGCCTGGGCCTGTCCGGCCAGGGCACAGACGTGTTTGGCCTGCGCCGCGATCGAGTCCTCCTCGTCGGCCGCGTCGGTGTCACCGTCGTCGTCGCTGTCCTCGCCGTACTTCGTGAACACCTCGGGCGGTAGCTGGGAGATGCCCTTCTCCCCGTTCGCGCCCACCTTCGCCGGATCCCACCCGGAGGCCACCTCGATCTGCGCGGCGATCACCACGGGCCCGATCTGGGTGCAGGTCTTCCCGGCGTCCTCGATGCTGTCGGCCAGGCCCTCGGGCACCTGGTCGGGGTCGAGGGTGCCCTTGCCGTCGCCCTGGGCGGCGGCGAGCGAGTCGTCGGCGGCGCTGACCGGGTCGGCCGAACCACCGCCGCCCCCGAAGAGCAGGATCAACGCGACAAGCGGGGCCAGCAGCACGCCCAGCGCGCCGATCACGAAGACGGCGGCGGCGCCGACGACCCCGGCCACCGGCGTGGCCAGGCAGCTCAGCCCGGCCGCGACGGCCGCCCCGATCAGGGCCGCGCTGCTCCGGTTGGACCCTTGCGTCGGCTCCGCGCCGTCGTTGTCGGACGCTGCCATCGTCGCCTCCCAGGCTGGTCGTCATCGCGGTGGAAAAAGTTCGTGCTCGGCGTGAACCGGGGGGCGGGGGCCCTCGTAGTGGCGTCCGTCGACCGCCCGGCCCGCCGTACTGACGGGGCCGGACCCGGGGTGGTTCAACCGGGAGCCGACGAATGGAGCGACATTTCCGAGGAGGTGGTGCATGGGGCCCGCGACGATCGCCGACCCGGTAGCACGCAGGCCACCGGGGCCGTCGTCCCCCCGGACCGGTCCCGGGGTGGGCACGCCGCCCCGCCGGTCGCTGTCCGAGACGGGCCTGGGCTGGATCGCGGCGCACGGCGGTGCCGGTGCGACGACGCTCACCCGGCTCTTCGGCGGCACCGACCTGGGCTGTCGGTGGCCGGATGCGGCACGGGCGGAACCGGCCACGGTGATGCTTGTCGGCCGGACCGACGCCGAGGGGATGCGGGCGGTGTCCCGGGCCCTCAACGCCCTGCGGGAGGGGCGTCACCCGCCCGGGATGCGGCTGGTCGGGCTGGTGCTGCTGGCCGACGCCCCGGGCCGGTTGCCGCCGGCGCTGGCCCGCCGGATCCGGGTGCTGCGGTCGGTCGCGCCGGTGCACCGGGTGCCCTGGATACCGGCCTGGCGGCTGGGACAGCAGCCCGCGCGGCTGCCCAAGGCCCTGGAGCGGCTGCGGGCGGCGGCCGGGGACGGGAGGAAATCGTGACCCGCGCGTCCGAGATCGTCGCCCACCTGCTGGCGCTCGGTCCGGGGGCGGGGCCATCCCCGTTGCCGACCTTCAGACCACCACCGCCGTACAACCCGGCGGGCGGGGCGGCGGACGACCTGCTGAACCTGCTCGCCTGGGGGGTCAGTGCGGCCGGTGTCGCCGGGCTGCTCATTCTCGGCATCTCGATGGCCATCCAACTCAACCGGGGCGTGCCCGGGGAGATGAGCGACCACTTCCGTGGGGCGGTGTTCGTCGCGATGGGCTGTGTGCTCGGCGCGACCGCCGGACCACTCGTCATGTTCTTCGGTGACCTCGGACTCTGAGCCGGATCGCCGCCGGCCGGACAGCGCACCCCGCACTGCCGGCCAGTTCCACCCCGTCACCGCCGGAGCGTCGCCGACGCCTCCGGTGATGTCCCCTGCCCGAAGGAGCTGTTCCGATGTCGTTCACGAGCCTGTCCCAGTACGCCGGGGCCTACCTGGTCGCCCGCTTCCCGGTGGCCCTCGACCCGACACCCGCCGGGGGTGGGGGGATCAACCCCACCCCCAACGCGCCGGGGCAGCTGAACACCCTGGTGAACAAGCTGCTGGGCCTGATCGCCTGGGCCGGCACCGCCGCCGGGGTGGCCGGGGTGCTGATCACCGGCACGATGATGGCGATCTCCGTGAAGCGCGGGGAGAGTTCCGAGCACATGTCCCGGCTCGGCCTGGTGCTCGGTGGTTGCATCCTGGTCGCCGTCGCGGGTCCGTTGGCGAACTTCTTCCTCGGCGGTGCCGGCACCACCGAGGGCCAGCCGCAGTGATCGGCGGGCGACGCCGGTCCCCGTCGGACGCGCCGTTCTGGGCCGAGCGCGGTTGGATCCTCTCCGTCGCGTTCCTCGCCGGAATGACGCTGCTGGCGGCGGGCGCCTGGGCGTCCGGCGCGACCCGGGAGACGCCTGTCGACCCGGTGGCCCGCACCGCTGTCGCGCAGGTGGCGCAGTGCCCACCCCGGCCGGTGGTGGCGGCGGGGCCGGCCGTGCCGCCGGAGGACGTGACGTGGCGGACCCTCGACGGTGGGGACCGGGTGCCGGTCTCCGCCACGCAGGGCCCGTCGCGCACCGCCGACGGGGTGCTGGGCTGCTTCGCGCACACCCCGATCGGTGCGGTGCTCGCGGCGCACGCAGTACCCACCCAGTTGGCCGGGTCGGCCTGGCGGGCGGTGGCAGAACGGCAGGTGTTGCCGGGGCCGGGCCGGGACGTGCTGGTGGCCCGACTGGAGGCCGCCGCCGGTGTGGTCACCAGTCGTGGCGGCGGCAGCTACGCCGGCTTCGCCCTCGTCCGGTACGCGGCCGACGCGGCCCAGGTGCAGTTGCTTGTCAAGACCGGTGCCGGCGGTTACGTGGCGACCCTGGTCGAGGTGCGCTGGGACGCCGGGGACTGGAAATTGGTGCCGTCCCGGGCCGGGGTGGTGCACGCCTCGATCGGCGCGGTCACCGGCAGCGCCGGCTACACCCTCTGGAGGAAGTAGATGGGCGGGTGTTCGCCTCCCAGTCCGCTCGACATCATCACCGGATTCTTCTCGTTCCTCGGTGACCCGATCGGCACCCTGGTCCGGATGATCGCCAACCTGATGCTGGCCGCCGCGATCTCGATCTTCGCCGAGCTGAGTGCCTCGGTGCCGACGCTGGGCACCACGGCCGAGGGCGGCCCGGACGACGTGCCCAGCCTGATCAGCGACCAGATCGAGTGGGTCGTCACCTATCTCGCGATCGGGTCGGTGCTCTTCGCCGGGGCCCGGATGGCGATGGAACGCAAGGGCACGGCCGGCCGGACGGCGTTGCAGGGCTTCCTGCGGGTGATCCTGGTCGCCGGGGCCGGTTCGTGGGTGGTGGGCCGGGCGGCCAGCCTCTCCGACGGCTTCTCCGACCATCTGCTCAAGTCCGCGGCGATGGAGGTGGTGATGGGGGTGCCGTGTGTGGACAACGGCTCCTCGATCGAGTCGTTCCTGCTGCTGGTGCTGGCCTTCCTGCTGCTGATCGCCGCCATCGTGCACGTGCTGATGCTCTATCTGCGGCTGGGCGTGATGACCATCATGCTCGGCACCCTGCCGCTGGCCGCCGCCGCGTCCATGACGAACTGGGGGGCCGGCTGGTGGCGCAAGCACATCGGCTGGACGGTGGCGTGGCTGCTCTACAAGCCCGCCGTCGGCCTGATCATGTTCTCCGGCGCGGAGATGCTCGCGGTCGGCAGCCGTACCCAGAACTCCTCGCACATCCGGATCGCCGGCATCGGCGTGCTGCTGTTGTCGGCGGTCGCTCTGCCGGCGCTGCTCAAGATCGTGGTGCCGGCCACGGCGGCGCTGGGCAACGGCGACCCGACCGGGACCGCCATCTCGGCTGCGGGCGGCATGGTCGCCTCCGGGGCGAAGCGGGTCGCCGGGTCCGCGCTGTCCCAGGGCGGCGGTGGTGGCGGCTCCCCGTCCGGAGCACGCGGAGCCCAGGGTCGCCGGGGCGACACCGGTGGGCAGGGCCCCGCGGGCAGCGAGGGGCGGACCGGCCGTACCGGTGGCACCGGTGGTGGCAGCGCGGCCGCCGCGAGTTCCGCGGCTCGACTCGCCGGCCCGGTCGGGGCGGCGATCGAGGGGGCGCAGCGGGCGGCCCGGACCGGCCGGAACATGGCGGCCGGCACGGTGTCGGGCGCGGACGGCGACGCCGGCCACAACTGACAGCGCGGGCCGCCGGCCGGCCGGGAGAGACCCCGGCCGGCGGCCCGGTGAGACGAGGGAGAGGCAATGTCGACGGAAGCCATCATCGAACCGACGTACGGCAACTGGCGTCGACCCCGCCGGGCCGGGCTCGGCCCGCTCGGCCTGGTCGGCACGGTCGGGGTGTTCGGCGGGCTGGTGCTGGTGCTGCTGGCCTCGCTGGCGTCGCTGCAGGCGGCGCTGGTGGTCGGCGTGCCGCTGGTGGTGGCCCTGCTGCCGATGGCCGTACGCACCCAGGACGGCCGCAACCTCTACCAGCTGCTGACGCTGCGGATCGGCTGGTCCCGCCGGGTGTCGCGGCTGGAGCACCTGTACGTCTCGGGGCCGCTGTCGGCCCGCCCGGGTGGCCGGTTCCCGCCGCCCGGCCTGCTCAGCGGGGTGCTCGCCCGGGAGGGCCGGGACGCCTACGACAGACCGTTCGGGGTGCTGCACCACAAGAGCCGCAACCTCTACACGATCGTGCTGCGCTGTGAGCCCGACGGTGGTTCGCTCGTCGACCCGGAGCAGGTCGACACCTGGGTGTCGCTGTGGGGTGAGTGGCTGTCCCGGCTCGCCCACGAACCGGGGCTGCGCGGGGCCTCGGTGGTGGTGGAGACGGCCCCGGACCCGGGCACCCGGCTCGCCGCCGAGGTGCTGCCCCGGTTGGACGCCGCCGCTCCCGCCGCGGCCCGTGCCGTGCTGGAGGAGGTGGTCGACGACTACCCGTCGGCGTCGTCGGAGATGAACTCGTACATCACCCTCACCTACGCCCCGGTGGGTGGGCCACGGCGCGATCCGGAGGACGTGGTCACCGACCTGGCCATCCGGGTGCCCAGCCTGCTGACCGGGTTGATCGGTGCGGGCGGGGGCGTCGCCGAGCCGCTGTCGGCCGAGCAGATCGCCGAGGTGGTCCGGGTGGCGTACGACCCGGCCTGCGCCGCCGAGGTGCTCAGCGTCCGGGCCGAGCACGGGGAGACCGGGCTGGAGTGGGCCGACTGCGGGCCGGTCGCCGCGGTCGAGTCGGTGGACGCCTACCAGCACGACTCGGGGGTCTCCCGGACCTGGCTGCTCACCCTGGCCCCCCGGGGCACGGTGCGCTCCAGTGTGCTGCGCACCATGCTCGACGCCTCCGCCGGGACCCGCCGCAAACGGGTGGCGCTGCTCTACCGGCCGATCGACCCGGCGACCTCGGCCCGGATCGTCGAGGCCGACCGCCGGACGGCGCAGTTCATGGCCACCTCCGGGCGGGGCATGGTGCAGGCGCGGGCGGCCGCCGAGGTACGCGCCGCCGAGCAGGCCGCCGCCGAGGAGGCCACCGGCGCCGGGCTGGTGGAGTTCTCGCTGATGCTCACCGTCACGGTCGACGACCGGTCCCAGCTCGACGACGCGTCGGTGCTGGTCCGCAACATGACCGGAGCCACCCGGATCGCGATGCGGCCGGCCCACCGGATGCAGGCGGCGGCGTTCAGCTGCACCCTGCCGACCGGGATCCTTCCGTGGGAGCAGACCGTGCTGCCACACGAACTCCAGGAGGCGATGTGAGCAGCGCACCGGTGGTCCGCGCGGACGGGCTCGGGGCGGGCTGGCCGACCGGGACCTCGGGGGCGCACACCGCGCTGACCGGGCTGGTCGGCGATCCGGACGACGGGGCTCCCACCCCACCGAAGAAAGCCCGCCCGCCGCGTCCCCGCCGTGAGCTGCCCCCCTCGGCCCGGGGCTGGGATGGGCCCGGCGGTGGCCGGGTCGGCTATCTCGACGCGCCGACCATGTGGCGCGCCACCACCGTGCAGGCGTGCGGGCTGTGGCCGTTCTCGGCCGGTTCGGGCGCGCCGATGTCCGGGGTGCCGCTCGGTCAGCACCTGTTCACCGGCGCCACGGTCTGCGGTGATCCGATCTCCTGGTTCACCCGGGCCCGGTACATCTCCAACCCGTCGCTGTTCATGCTGGGCATGCCCGGTCTGGGCAAGTCGACCCTGATCAACCGGATGGCGGTGGGCCTGGCCGCCACCGGTGTGGTGCCGTTGGTGCTGGGCGACCTCAAGCCGGACTACGCCGACACGGTCCGCGCCCTCGGTGGGCAGGTGATCCCGATCGGGCGCGGGGTCGGCGGGATCAACGTGCTGGACCCGGGGGCGATGGGCCTGGCTGCCGAACGCATCGGCGGCCGGGCCGGCCGGGCGCTGGCCGCAGAGACGCACGGCCGGGTGCTGAACATGGTGGCGGCGTTGCTGACCATCGTGCGGGGCCGGGCTCTGGACGACCACGAGCAGTCGGTGCTCTCTGCCTGCCTGCGGCACCTGCGGGAACGTACCCCGGAGCACCGGGCCCCGCTGCTGCCGGACCTGCTCCGGGTGCTGGAGGAGGGGCCCGACCGGGTCCGCGCGGTGACCCTGGACCGGGGCCAGGAGAGCCGCTACCGGGACGCGGTGGACCCGCTGCACCGCTCCCTGCTGGGCATCCTCGACGGTGCGTTGGGGGACACCTTCGGCGCGACCACCTCCACCCGGATCGACCCGGACGCCCCCGCCGTCTGCATCGACATCTCCCGGATCGGGGAGTCCGACACCCAGCTCACCGCGGCGGCGATGCTGGCCGCCTGGTCCGAGGGCCTGGGCACGGTCGCCGCCTCGCACGCCATGGCCGACGCCGGCCTGGCCCCGCGCCGCTGGTTCTTCACCATCCTCGACGAGCTGTGGCGGCCGCTGCGGGCGGCCTCCGGCATCGTCGACCGGATCGACGCGCTGACCCGGCTCAACCGGTCGCTCGGCCTCGGCGACGCCAAGATCACCCATACCCTGAAGGACGCCGAGGCGTTGGGTTCCGACGCCGACCGGGCCAAGGCGCGCGGTTTCGTGGAGCGGGCCGGGATCGTGGCCTGCGCCGGTCTGCCGGCGGCGGAGATGACCGACCTGGGCCGGGTGATCGGCCTGTCCAAACGCGAGATCGAGCTGGTCTCCTCCTGGTCGTCGCCGCCGGGCTGGGCGAGCACCGGCAGCAACGAGGAACCACCCGGGCGGGGCCGGTTCCTGATCAAGGTGGGTGGCCGGCCCGGCATCCCGATCCGGGTCTCCATCACCGACACCGAACGCCGGCTGCACGACACCAACCAGCGCTGGGTGCAGAACGGGTACGCAGCCCAGCAGGCCGCCGAGCGGGCGGCGGCCCGGCAGGCGGCCTTCGAGGCCGAGGCGGAGCTGGGAAACCTGGCCACCCGGCCGGAGCTGGCCCACCTCGCCGACGAAGCCGTTGCGGGCGAGCGGGGGTGGCGGGCATGAGCCGGACGTCGTCGGGCGCCCCCCGGGGGGCGGACCTGTTCTTCTGGGCGTTCTGCCTGGTGGTCCTCGCCAACGCGGCGCTGTTCACGGTCGCCTGGCTGGGCGGCACCCTGGGCGCCGGGGTGACCGGGCACGGTTGGCAGCCGCCGCCGTTCACGCTCGGGGCCTACCTCACGCTGATATCCGGGAACACCGGCACGCTCTGGCCCGGCGCGTCGCCGTACGCGGTCTACGCCGGGATGCTGGCGGTGTCGCTGCTGGTCGTCGTGCCGGCGGTGCTCGTCGGGCGTCGGCTGCTCGACCTGCGCGGGCGGGGCGTCGGGCTGGCCCGGGTGCGTGACCTGGCCCCGCTGACCCCCGTCGGGATCGCCGCCCGCGCCCGGGAGCTGCGTCCCTCGCTGGCCGGGGTACGGCAGCTCGCCCCGGACGAGACCGGCAACCTGCTCGGCGACCTCGCGCCGAACGGTCCCGAGCTGCGCTCCTCCTTCGAGGACGTGGAGTTGGACCTGATGGCCCCCCGGGCCGGCAAGTCCACCGGGATCGCCGTGCCCCGGGTGCTGCGGGCCCGGGGAGCGGTGCTGCTCACCTCCAACAAGTCCGACGTGTACGCGGTGACCCGGGCCGAACGGGACCGCGTCGGTACGGTGTGGACCTTCGACCCGCAGGGCATCGCCCACGTTCCCCGCCAGATGTGGTGGGACATCCTCGCCGACTGCGCGACCATCGAGGGGGCCCGCCGGTTGGCCGGGCACTTCGTGGCGTCGGTCAACGACGACACCGCCAAGAAGGACTTCTGGATCTCGGCGGCGCAGAACACCCTGACCGCGCTCTTCCTGGCCGCCGCCCGGGGGCGGGCACCCGTCGCCGAACTGCTCGGCTGGCTGGCCGACCCGGCCGACCGTACCCCGATCGACCTGCTGCGCGATGCCGGTCTGCCGGCGATGGCCGAGCAGTTGCAGGGCACCGTACGCGGGGCGGTGGAGACCCGCGACGGCATCTACGAGACGGCCCGGCAGTGCGTGGCGTGCCTGCTGGACCCGGAGATCCTGGCCTGGGTTTCCCCGGACCCGTACCTGCCGCAGTTCCGCCCGGACCGGCACGTGCTCGGTCGGGACACCCTCTACCTGCTCTCCAAGGACGGTGGTGGCTCCGCCGCCGGGGTGATCGCCGGGCTCGCCGACGCGACCCTGCGGGCGGGAGTGGTCGCCGCCGAGCGGATGGGCGGCCGGCTCGACCCGCCGATGACGGCGGTGCTGGACGAGGCGGCGAACGTGTGCCGGATCTCCGACCTGCCCGACCTCTACTCCCACCTCGGGTCCCGGGGGATCAACGTGGTCACCCTGTTGCAGAGCTACCGGCAGGGGTCCCGGGTCTGGGGCGAGGCCGGGATGGACGCGCTGTGGGGCGCGGCCACCATCAAGCTGCTCGGCGCGGGGCTGGACGACGCCGACTTCGTGGAGAAGGTCTCCAAGCTGGTCGGTCAGCACGACGTGAGCACGGTCAGCGTCTCCCGCAGCCGGGACGGCTCGTCCCGGTCCACCTCGTACCGGCAGGAGCACGTGCTGCCGCCGGACCGGATCCGGGCCCTGCCGAAGGGAACGGCGTTGCTGCTCGCCACCGGCATCCGCCCGGCCGTGATCACGCTGCGGCCCTGGTACAAGGAGCCGGACGCGGGTCGAATCTCCGCCCAGGCCCGGCAGGAGGTCGCGGCGATCACCGAGCGGGCCGCCGGCAAGGCCACCACGACGCCGTGGTAGGCCGGCCCGGCGAGAAAGTCGGAGCACCGGCTGAACCGGCCGCCGGGACCGGTCGTAAAGGGCGTGTCAACCGTTGGCCGAGCATCGAGGAGCCCAGGTGTCTTCACCCCATCAGCCGCCGCCGGGCGGGACCGGAGATCCCACCGGCAATGGCTACAACTACCCGGTCCAGCAGCCCTACACCCCGAGCAACTACAGCCAGAACAGCTACGAGAGCGGCTACACCCCGAGCAACTACAGTCAGGACGCACCGAGCACCACGTCCCTGCCGGCGGGCTACGGCCAGTACAGCGCGGCCGACTACCAGGCCGAGGTGGTCCAGCAGTACGGTACGTCGAACTCGTCCGGGCGCAGCAGCCCCGGCCCGGGTGACTCGATCAGCGTCGAGTGGAACGACCAGGAGACCAGCCAGCACTCCCTGGACGGCCAGAACCGGGTGATGACCTGGGCGCAGCAGGCCGGCCGGTGGGTCTACGAGAACGACGAGAAGATCGTCAACTTCGTGTCGTTGGTGGCCTCGCCCGGGGTGCAGGGCGCCGCCGGGCTCGGGGGCAGCGCGGTCGCGAACAGCGTCGGGCTGGCCCTGGCCGCCGGGCCGGGCGCGTACGTGGTGGGCAAGGAAGTGGTCAACTCGCTGCGCAACGGTCGGCAGGGGGACCTGGTACGGGCCGCGTACGGCGCGGTGGCTGCGGCGGGTGCGATCACCTGGGGTGTCGGCTACGCACCGGGCCAGAGCACGACGGCCGGCAACGCGGGGGCCGTCGTGCACGGCGTGGGCTCCGGGTTCATGGTCACCCGGGCTCCCCGGGAACAGCCGAGACGATCGCGACGGGACCCGGAGTCCGGAGGACGCGCCAACCGGGACGTCGCCGCCTCGGCCAGCTCACACCGCCGATCCGACGGGCAGTCCCGCCACCACAGCTCCCGCACCTCCGGCCACGACGCAGGTTCCGCCCGCGAGCCGGCGGTCAGGCGCGGCGCGTACGACCGGAACGCCGAGGGGCCTCGGAGAGGCGGGGGCGGGGGTGGGAACGGCTAGGGGCGCACCCTGCCGTAACCCGTTCGGCAGCGGGGTGCCGCCGCGTCGCGTCCGTGGACGCGGCGGCACCCCGTACCCCTGCGGCGGGTTGCCGGGTCACCCGGCGGGCCGCAACGCCGCCCGCCGGGACGGGCTGGTCGGTCAGACCCGCCCGTGGGGCAGGGTGAACCGCCAGCGCCGCGCCCGTAGCGCCGGCACGGCCCGGTCGACCGCGGTGACTGTCTGGCGGCGGTCCCCGCCGCCGTCGTGCATCAGCACCACCGCGCCGGGGGTGACCCCGTCGAGCAGCCGACGGACGAGTTCGTCGGTGCCCGGCGGCTCCCAGTCCCCGACGGCCAGCCGCCAGCCGAGCGGCTGCATGCCCAGCGCGGCGGCCACGGCGGGACTCGCCCCCCAGGCCCCGTAGGGCGCGCGGAAGTACCGGATTCTGGCTTCCGGCACGGCCCGCCGGATGGCCTCGTTGGTCTCCCGCAGATCCGCCTCGATCCGATCGGGTGACCAGGAGGTCATGTCGTCGTGCCGCATGCCGTGGTTGCCCAGGCGGTGACCGTCGGCCACGATCCGTCGTACCACCTCGGGGTGCGCGTCGACGTGCTCGCCCCACAGGAAGAACACGGCGGCGATCCGGTGCCGGCGCAGGACGGTGAGCAGCCGCAGCGTGTCGGTGGGGTTCGGGCCGTCGTCGAAGGTGAGGCTGACCGTCCGCCCGCCGCCCCGGGCCGTGTCGACGATGTCGGCGCTCACCGCCGGCCTACCGGCGCGGCTTCGGCGTCGCCCGGGCCCGCACGTACGGCGGTCCGGCGTAGATCAGGTCGGCCTTCATCAGCTGGTACGCCCGCTTGGGCTGGTAGTTCTCGTCGTAGATGGTGGCCAGGCCCTGCGGCGGGTCGTCGAAGGTGCCGGGCACCCAGGAGTGCCGGTCGGTGAAGCCCCAGACGGTGAACGACAGGCAGCGCGGCTCGGCCAGGCAGGCCTGCAACAGCACGTGGAAGTTCGCGGCGGACGCCTGGAGCCGCGGGTTGATCTCCTCGGAGTCGCCGGCCTGCACCCCGTCGGTCAACCGGCTGCGCACGTCGACCTCGGTGAACGCGGTGGACAGCCCCAACCCGGCGAACCGGTGCAGCGCGTCGGCGACCTGGAGGGTGTCGTAGTTGCCGTACTGGGTGCCCAGGTGACCCTGGCTGCCGACCCCGTCGATCGGTACGCCCCGGGCCAGCAGGCCCTTGACCATGTCGAACACGAACTGGGTCTTGTCGTTGGCCGGGTCGCCCGAGCCGAACGCCTCGATGTTGTAGTCGTTGTAGAACAGCAGGGCGGTCGGGTCGGCGGCGCGGGCCCAGCGGAACGCGTCCGCCACGTAACCCGGGCCGAGGTGCTCGGCCCAGAAGCCCTTGTAATGCAGGGTGGACGGGGTGTCCCAGGGGTCGCTGACGGCCTCGTTGACCACGTCCCACTGCCAGATCTTGCCCCGGTAGCGGCTGGCCACCGTGGTGATGTGCCGGCGCAGGATCGACCGCAGCTCGGTGTTGTCGATGGACCCGTCGGCCACCCCGTCGGTCAGCCACTTCGGCAGTTGGCTGTGCCAGACCAGCACGTGGCCCCGGACCTTCTGGCCGTTGCGTCGGGCGGTGGCGACGAGTTCGTCGGCCGCCGTCCAGTCGTAGGTGCCCCGGGTGGGTTCCAGGGACTCCCACTTCATCACGTTCTCCGCGGTGACCGTGGAGAACTCGTCGCGCACGATCTCCCGGTAGCGGGGTTCGGCGGGGTCGGCGAGGGCGGCCATGTCGACAGCGGTGCCGACGTACAGGCCGTGGCGCTGGCCCAGGGTGCGCAGGCTCTGCGCGGTCGGGTCGTACGGCCGCTGCGCTGTGGCCGGCACGGCGTTCAACACGCCGGCGGTCGCGACGGCGACCAAGCCGGCAGCCATCCACCGTCTGAACATCATCCGCGTTCCTTTCCTCAAGGCACGTCGACAGTCGACGGCGGTGAGCTGGGGGAGGGGCGCGGCCTGCCACCGCAGCGCGGGTGAGCGGCCGCACCGGACACAATCGATAGTCGAACATCGATTTCCGGAAGTCGACTGGAACATTACGAGCGCGGGCTCGTCGGGTCAACCATCGATACTTCCGGAACTGCTGGTCAGCCCCGTCGACCGGTCATCGCAACAGTTTCGACAGCCAGGTCGCGCACGACCACGACCGGCCCCTCCCGGAGCCGGTCGTGGTCGTGGTGGGTGCGGCCGGTCAGTGCTCCCGGTAGGTGGCCAGGTCGAAGTCGGCGTGGCCGCCGTCGCCGCCGAGATCCTGGACCCAGAGGCCGAGGAACGCCCCGGTGAACCCCCAGGCCGCAGGCTCGCCGTCGATGATCAGGGCGGCGTGCTCGTCGGACAGGATTGTCGCGTCCAGGTCGATCGGGAGCTGCTGCCAGCCCGCGTCCAGGTCGTAGCCGAAGCGGACCACCGGGCCGTCGAACTCCGCCCGCAGGCCGACCCGGGTGAGGCCGCCGGTGTCGACGGTCAGCTCGGGGTGGGCGGTGCGCCGGCCGTTGTCGGAGCTGAGCAGCTCCAGCACGGTCCGGCCGTCGTCCGCCCGGGTCAGGTAGAGGTGGTGCCAGTTGAGGGTGTTGTAGTAGGCGGTGATCCCGGCCAGCTGACGGTGGTCGACCGGGTCGAACTCGACCACCGTCTCCAGCGCGCACCGGGTCGCGCCCACCCGCCGGGCGACCAGGCTGGGGGCCTGCCGTCCCACCGGGGACTGCCCACCGTGCACCCGCAGGTGGGACGGGCGGGACCGCAGGTCGATCCAGTCCGGGGTGGCCGGTCGGCGCAGCGTCGACCAGGCCGGGCCGAGCTCGGCGGCGTCGAAGTCGTCGGTGGCGGGTTCCGCCGGCCAGGGATGCGCCGGCAGGTCGGGCGCGGTGATCTCGTCCGACGGCACCCCGCCGGGGATCCGGGGCCAACCACCGGCGGGCCACTCGACCTGCTGGAGCGCCGTCTCCCGGCCCAGCACACAGCTGCCCAGCGGGGAGTAGGGGCGGCCGACCAGGTGGGCCAGGTACCACCCGCCGTCGGGGGTACGCACCAGGCTGCCGTGGCCGGCCTTCTGCAACCGCAGATCGGGCCGGCCGACGGAGGTGAGCAGCGGGCCGTCCGGGTCCACCTCGTACGGCCCGAGCAGGTCCCGGGACCGGGCCACGGTGACCTGGTGCTCCCAGCTGGTGCCGCCCTCCGCGGTGATCAGCCAGTACCACCCGTCGTGGCGGTAGAGGTGCGGACCCTCGGTGACCCCGACCGGGGTGCCGGTGAACAGGATCCGGGGCCGGCCGACGAGGCGGCGCGTGGCCCGGTCGTACTGCTGGATCTCGATGCCGCCGAAGCGGTCCCGGCCGGGCCGCCAGTCGGCGCTCATGGCCAGCAGCCAGGTGGTGCCGTCGTCGTCGTGGAACAGTGCGGCGTCGAAGCCGCGCCCGTGCAGCTTCACCGGGTCCGACCAGGGGCCGGTGATGTCGGGCGCGGTGATCAGGAAGTTCTGCGGGTCCCAGTAGCCGCTGGCGAAGCTGGC
The DNA here is from genome assembly GCF_055517075.1 of Micromonospora sp. DSM 43699. NCBI lineage: Bacteria > Bacillati > Actinomycetota > Actinomycetes > Micromonosporales > Micromonosporaceae > Micromonospora > Micromonospora sp. DSM 43699. The sequence goes on along the minus strand of NZ_JBTMMT010000001.1, from coordinate 59,923 downwards.
CACGTCGCTGTAGACGAGGTGGAACTCGCCGTCGTGGTAGGTCAGGTCCGGGGCCCACACCCCGTTGGAGTCGCCGCAGCCGCGCAGGTCGAGCAGGCGACGGTCGGTGATGATCCCGCCCAGCTGTCGCCAGTGCACGAGGTCGCGCGAGTGGTGCAGGCGCACCCCCGGGTACCACTCGAAGGTCGAGGTGGCCAGGTAGTAGTCGTCGCCGACCCGCAGGATCGACGGATCCGGGTGGAACCCGGCGAGCACGGGATTGCGGATCGACCGGGCAGCGGTCGCCACTTCAGCGGTGTCGGTCGACACGGGCACTCCTCGGGGCAGCTCTCGAAACTTTCGGAATCATGGCCATGGTCGGTGAGGCCCTGCACACGCTAGCCGTTTTCACCGCGATAGGACAGAGGTCTTGACCCGCGCGGAAACAACTCGTAGCGTGCCCGCCATCGATCGGTAATACCGGCGACGCTCTGAAAGTTCCGGAGATACACGTTTCGAAATCGCCGGCTCGACCGGCACCCGAGCACCTCGTGAGTCCCCCGAAGGGATTGATCATGACCGCGCACCTCTCCCGCAGATCGCTGCTCGGCCTCGTCGGCGCCGGTGCCGGCGCGTACCTGCTCAGCGGTTGCAGCGACGACGCCTCCGACGACCCGGACGCCCCGCAGACCATCAACTGGTGGCACATCCAGAACACCGAGCCGATGCTGCCGGTCTGGGCGGCGGTCGCCCAGGAGTACCAGGGCGCGCACAGCAACGTGAAGATCGAGATCCAGCCGCTGGAGAACGAGGCGTTCAAGGCCAAGTTGACCACCGCCACCCAGGCCGGCTCCCCGCCGGACCTGTTCCAGTCCTGGGGCGGTGGGGTGCTCAAGCAGCAGGTGGACGCGGGTCTGGTCAAGGACCTCACCGAGACGGTGGCCCCGTGGAAGGACAGCCTGCTGCCGCTCTCCCTGGAGCCCTACACGGTCGACGGCAAGATCTACGGGGTGCCGTTCGACATCGGCATGGTCGGCTTCTGGTACAACAAGGACCTCTTCGCCCAGGCCCAGATCACCGCGCCGCCGGCCACCTGGGCCGAGCTGCTCGACGTGGTCCGCAAGCTCAAGACCGCCGGGATCACCCCGGTGGCGCTGGCCGGCAAGGACAAGTGGCCGGCCCACTTCTACTGGGCCTACCTGTCCATGCGCATCGGCGGGCTCGGCGCACTTCAGCAGGCCGCCAAGGACAAGAACTTCGAGACCCCCGACTTCGTGGCCGCCGGTGAGCGGCTCAAGGAGCTGGTCGATCTCCAGCCGTTCCAGAAGGGCTTCCTGGGCGCGGAGTACGGCTCGCCGGACGGTCAGGCCGCGACGATGGGCAACGGCAAGGCCGCGCTGGAGCTGATGGGACAGTGGGCCCCGTCGGTGCAGGCGTCCAGCTCCACCAACAAGAAGGGGCTCGGCGACAAGCTCGGCTTCTTCCCGTTCCCGGCCGTCGACGGCGGCAAGGGCTCGGCGACCGAGGTGTTCGGTGGCGGCAACGGCTTCGCCGTCGGCAAGGACGCTCCGTCGGCCACCCTCGACTTCCTCAAGACCCTGCTCAGCGTCGACGTCCAGCGCCGGAGCACGAAGACCGGCGCGGTGCTGCCGACGGTCAAGGAAGCCACCGACGCCGTCGCCGACCCGAACAACAAGGTCGTCGCCCAGACCCTGGCCGCCGCCACCGGCTTCCAGCTCTACCTCGACCAGGCGTACCCGCCGGCCGTCGGCCAGCAGGTCAACGACAGCGTCGCCGCGCTGGTCGCCGGCAGCAAGTCACCCGCCCAGATCCTCAAGGACATCACCCAGGTGGCGAAGACCCAGTAGTGACGTCCCACCCCACCGATCACCAGCCGCCGGCGAGAACTGAGTGGAGCAGGCATGACCACGCCATCGACCGTGTCCGATGCGGTACCCGGCGGTCGAGTGACCGACCCGTCGGGGCCGGGGCCGGGCGGCGTACGCCGTACCGGCCGCCGGCCCCGGCCGGGCCGCCGTCGCGCCCTGGCCGTCTTCCTGACCCCGTCCCTGCTGCTGTTCCTGCTGCTGGTGCTGGCACCCATCGTGGTGGCCAGCTACGCCAGCCTCTACAAGTGGAACGGCTTCGGCCTGCCCGAGAACTTCATCGGGCTGGACAACTACACCCGGGCCTTCGCCGACCCGGTGTTCCGGGGCGACCTGTGGCACGGGCTCATCCTGATCGTGCTCTCCCTGGCGGTCCAGCTGCCGGTCGCGATGGGCCTGGCCATGCTGCTCAACCAGCCGCTGCGGGGACGCGCGATCTACCGGGTGATCTTCTTCGCCCCGTACGTGCTCTCCGAGGTCACCACCGCGGTCCTGTTCAACCTGGTGTTCTCCCCGAACCGGGGATTCGGTGACGCGATCTCCCGGTTCCTGGGGGCCGACGCCGGTGCCGTCTTCGCCGACCCGGACACCGTCCTGTACGCCGTCTTCCTGGTGGTCTCCTGGAAGTACTTCGGCCTCTACATGATCCTCTTCCTGGCCGCCCGGCAGAACATCCCCAAGGAGCTGAACGAGGCGGCGGTCACCGACGGTGCCAGCGCCTGGCAGGCGTTCCGCCTGGTCACCCTGCCGCTGCTCGGGCCGACCATCCGGATCAGCGTGTTCCTCTCCGTGATCGGCACCATCCAGCTGTTCGACATGGTCTGGGTGCTCACCGGCGGTGGCCCGATCCACGCCTCGGAGACCATGGCCGTGACGATGTTCCAGTACGGCTTCCGCCGCTTCGAGGTGGGCTACGCCAGCGCGATCAGCATCATCATGTTCCTGCTGAGCCTCGTCTTCGCCCTCATCTACCAGCGCGTCGTCCTGCGCCGGGACACCGAGGGCGCTCTCACCGTCCAAGGAGACCAGCGATGACCAGCCCGGCGAACCCGGCCCAGCGGGCCCGCCGCCTCCTGCTGCACCTCGTCTGCATCGCCGTCGGCGCGCTCATCGTCGTGCCTGTCTGGTTCGGGGTGATCGGCGGGTTCAAGGACAACGGGCAACTCTCCACCAACCCGCTCGGGCTGCCCGACCCGTGGGTGCCGAGCAACTACGTCGACATCTTCACCTCCGGGGTGTTCTGGCGGAACGTGGGCAACAGCGTCTTCATCGCCGTGGCCAGCACGTTCGTCGTCGTCGCGGCGGCGGCGATGGCCGCGTACGTCTTCGCGCGGTTCGCCTTCCGGGGGCGGGAGTTCCTGGTCACCCTCTTCGCGATCGGGCTGATGTTCCCCTTCGCGGTGGCGATCCTGCCGCTGTTCATCCTGCTGCGCGGGATGGGGCTGCTGGACAACCCGCTCGGGGTGATCCTGCCCCAGGCCGCGTTCGGACTGCCGATCACCATCATCATCCTGCGCCAGTTCTTCCGGACCATCCCCGGCGAGGTCGAGGAGGCGGCGACCCTCGACGGCTGCGGCCCGTTCGGGTTCTTCTGGCGGGTGCTGCTGCCGATGGCCCGGCCCGCCCTGGCCACCGTCTCGGTGCTGGCCCTGGTGAGCAGCTGGAACAACTTCATGCTCCCGCTCGTGGTGTTCACCGACCAGAGCTGGTGGACGCTTCCCCTCGGGGTCCAGGCGTTCCAGGGCCAGTACTCCGACGACACCGCCCGGGTGCTCGCCTACGTGGTGCTGTCGATGATCCCGGCGCTGGGCTTCTACGCCATCGCCGAACGTCAGCTCATCGGTGGGCTGTCCGGCAGCGTCAAGGGGTGACCCCGACCTGCTGCGATAGCCTTCTGCGACCGTAGTTCCCACCAGACGAAAGGGCGACCGTGGGCTCCGAGAACGGCAGGAACGTCACCATCGCGATGATCGCGCGGTTGGCGGGCGTCTCCGTGCCCACGGTCTCCCGGGTGATCAACGGGCGCTCCGACGTCGCCCCGCAGACCCGGGAACGGGTGGAGGAACTGCTCACCCGGCACGGCTACCGCCCCCGCTCGGCCGCCCGGCGTACCCAGTCCGCCCTGGTCGACCTGGTCTTCAACGACCTGGACAGCCCGTGGGCCGTGGAGATCATCCGCGGTGTGGAGGACGTCGCCCAGGCCAGCGGGGCCGGCACCGTCGTCTCGGCCATCCACCGGCGTACCTCGTCGGCCAAGCAGTGGCTCGACAACATGCGTACCCGGTCCACCGAGGGGGTCATCTTCGTGACCTCGATGGTGGAGCCGCCGTTACAGGCCGAGCTGCGCCGGCTGCGGCTGCCGGTGGTCATCGTCGACCCCGCCGGGGTCGCCCCCCAGGAGGCCCCGACGATCGGTGCCACCAACTGGGCGGGCAGCCTGCGCGCCACCCAGTACCTGCTCGGCCTCGGGCACGGCCGGATCGGTTTCATCGCCGGCCCGCCCCAGCTGATGTGCAGCCGGGCCCGGATGGACGGCTACCGGGCCGCGCTCGACGCCGCCGGCCTCGCCGTCGACGACCGCCTGGTCCGGCCGGGCAACTTCTACCACGAGTCCGGCTACACCGCCGGCATGCACCTGCTGGGCCTGCCCGAACCGCCCACCGCCATCTTCGCCTCCAGCGACCAGATGGCGCTCGGGGTCTACGAGGCGGTCCGCAAGCGTGGCCTGCGGGTGCCCGACGACGTCAGCGTGGTCGGCTTCGACGACCTGCCGGAGGTCAGGTGGTGCTCGCCGCCGCTGACCACGATCCGTCAACCGCTTGCCGAGATGGGCATGCTTGCGGCCCGTACCGTGCTGCGGCTCGCCCGGGGCGAGACGATCGAGTCTCCGCGCGTCGAACTCGCCACCGACCTGGTCGTCCGGGACAGCGCCGCCGCACCGCGTAGCCGCTGACCCGACCCGGGTCGGCGGTCGGCCGATCGTCGCCGGAAGCGGTGGGTAGTGGCCGATCGGACGGCCCGGATGGGCCCGATCGGACAGCATTGCATCGACAGTCATCGAATGCCAGACTGTTCTGGCGTCGTCACGCTCGGGAGCCAGCGTGACCACTCGTGCGCCGATCCGTCGGACACGCGAGGTGGCCGCGCCACCCCGCGCCGGGCAGTCCGCGACGGTGACCACCGGTCGGTCGTCCTCGCCCGTCGACCGTGCCGTCCGGTCGTCCGACATCCACCCGGCCATGACAGCCGATGATCGCGCAGCACCTCACCCGCCCACCGCACGGTGGGCGACAGTCCCGGATCCGGCACCCAGGCCCGTCCCGGCCGTCGGTGCCCCCGCAACCCTCGGAGGTACGGATGTTCCGCACGTTCGGCGTGGTGCTGGCGACCACGACCATGACCCTGGCCGGACTGGCCGCGACGATCACCGGCGTCCAGGCGCAGCCGGCCCTGTCGGCCGCCGCCACCCCCACCCCCGGCCCCACCCTGACCTGCCCGCCGGCGCTGCCGGTCTCCGGTCAGTTCCTGTCCGCCACCACCACGAGCATCACCATCAGGTACTCGATGATCCTCAGCCCGCCGTGCGGATACGACCCGCCGATCACCGTCGTTCTCTTCGCGAGCCGGGAGGATGCCACGGCGTGGCGGAACCCGGTGGCCTCGGCGGTGTCCGGCGCGGAACGGTACGGGGACCTGACCGTTGGGGGACTGACCCCGGACAGTGAGTACTGGTTCCGGTTCAGCGCCGGGGACAAGCACGACCCGTACGTGATCAGCGGGCCGGTACGGACCCTCGCCGTCTCGTCGGCGGCGTGTCAGGCGACGGTCACCATCGACAACCGTTGGACCGGCGGATACGCCGCCACCGTCACCGTGCGTAACACGGCCCAGCAGCCGCTCAACGGCTGGCAGGTCACCTGGCGGTGGTCCGGTGACGAACGCATCTCGGCACTCTGGAACGGCGTGGCCAGCACCTCCGGTGCCGACGTCACAGTGCGCAACGCCTCCTACAACGGGACGCTGACGCCGGGTGGCAGCACGACGTTCGGCATGCTCGTCTGGACCAACGCGGCGACCGGCGGGCTGACGCTGACCTGCGGCCGGTGACCGTCGGCTCCGACCGGCAGGTGGCAGACGTGCCGGTCGGAGCCGAACAGGCCGCAACGGGGTCCGCACCGGAGTGCTGCCCTCCACCGGGTGGCGGCGCTCCGGTCGGCGGCCCGGGCGGCGCTGACCGTGCCGACCCCCGGTGATCCAGAAGGACCGGTCGACGCGGTGCGGCTACCGCGCGTCATGCGGGGAGCGACTCCGTGATCCGCGCGTACTCGGCGGCCATCTCCGGCGTGGCCAGGAAGTCGTCGAGCGCGGCCGAGACCCGGTAGTCGACCTCCTCGAGGGAGCGGATGGCGAGTTCGTACAGCTCGCCCCGCCGCTGCTCCTCCAGGTAGGTGGTCCAGTGTTCCAGCGCCGAGAGCACGATCAACAGTCCGGGGTCCATGTCGCCCTCGGCGAGGATGCCCTCGTCGATGCGGTCCAGGTGGGCGCGCAGTTCGGTCGCGTCGGCCGTGGCGATGTGCTCCCGGGCGGTGGTCAGCGCCGCCCAGGCATCCTCGTCGAGGTCGTCCTCACCGGCCTCGTCGATCAGGTCGGCCCGGACCAGGCGGGTGATGGTCGACAACCCGAAGGTGTGCAGGTCGTCCTCGCCGGCCGCGTCGACCAACTCGCGGATGGCCGCTTCGCACTCGTGGTATCGCACCGCGCCAGGGTAGTGCCCGGCCCCGACGACCACCACGTCCGTCGCAGTGGGCACGTGCCACCCGGCGGGCCGCCGACGGTGGCCGGTGCCGGCCGGGACGGAGCGCCCCGGCCGGCACCGGTGACGACTACGGCCGCCAGCGGATGCTCGGGTTCACCTGGCCGGTCCAGTTGAAGATGGCCATGTTGTCCCACTGGTTGCCGGTGCCGTTGATGTTCGCCGGATCCCAGCCGTTGCCGGGCACCGCGTACCAGGTCGGCTCCCAGTAGAAGACCCCGATCGCCCCGGCGTTGCGGGCGGTGTCCTGCACCCAGGAGAACTCGGTGGCCTGGCCGGCCCAGCTCGCCTGGTGGCCCGCACAGGGCTCGCCGCCGTTGATCGCGTTCGCCTCGTTGTCGGCGTTCGCGGCGGTGAACGGGTACGCCGTCTCGGTGAGCACGACGGGCTTGCCGTACCGGGAGCGGACGTCGGTGATGACGTTGTAGAGGTTGGCCAGCGTGCCGTGCCACATGCAGTAGTAGGACAGCGCGGTGAGGTCCCACTGCACGCCCTTGGCGCGGATGCCGTCGTAGAACCAGCGGGCGTGGTCCATGCTGTCCGAGTTGGCGGTGTGGATGATCACCTGGGTCCCGCCGTTGCACTGCTTGGTGGCCTGGTAGCCGGCCTTGAGCAGCAGGCTGAGGTTGGTGAAGTCGTTGTTGACGACCTTGCCGTCGTTCCAGAGCATGCCGACGTTGATCTCGTTGCCGATCTGCACGCTGTCCGGCGTGGTGCCCTGGGCGCGCAGGCTGGTGCAGACGTCGTAGGTGTAGTTGTAGACGTCGGTCTGGAGTTGACCGATGCCGTGGTTGGCCCAGGCCGCCGGCTTGTACTGCTTGCCAGGGTCGGCCCAGGTGTCGGAGTAGTGGAAGTCGATCATCAGCTTGAGGCCCTTGGCCTTGACCGTCCTGGCGTACGCCAGCACCTTCGCCTTGTTGTTCCAGCCGCTGGCCGGGTTGTTCCAGACCCGTAGCCGGACGTAGTTGACGCCGAGGCCCTTGAGGATGTCGAGCGGGTCGCGGGCGGTGCCGGCGGCGTCGTAGTACCGCGCGCCGAGGTCCAGGCTGCGTTGCACGGAGGAGACGTCCGCGCCGAGCATGGTCAACGTGTTCGCGGCCGAGGCGGGTGCCGGCGGGCCGAGCAGGGCGGCGGGCAGGGCGACCGCCGCGAGGAACGCGACGGCCCAGGCTCGCAGGCGGGAGCGGTACGGAGTCATCCGGACCTCCTCGGTGGTGGGGTGGTGGGGATGCGGGTGCGGCGTCACCGACGGCGACACCAATCGACGGTCATGACTATAGCGGGGTGCGGTGGTGCTACGGACCACGCGAAGCGGGCCATCCGGGAAACCCGGATGGCCCGCTCACGCCGCGAAGGTCAGAGGTTCAGGCTCCAACTGTTGAGGTAACCGGTGTCGAGACTCGCCGTGTCCTGGACCCGCAGCCGCCAGGTCCCGTTCGCGGTCTCGGAGGAGAGGTTCACGGTGTACGTCTGGTCGATGTTGTCGGCGCTGCCACCGGAGCGGTTCTGTAGCGTGTACACGCTGCCGTCCGGGGCGACCAGGCTGACCACCAGGTCACCGATGTAGGTGTGCACGATGTGCACCTCGATCTTGCTCGCGGTCGACGGGGTCGCCGCGCAGCCGCTGATCACGATCGCGCTCTCCACAGTCGAGTTGTCGGCGATCGGGACGTCGGTCCCGTTCGTGCCGTTGCAGCCCGGCAACCCGTTCACCGTCAGGTTCAGGGTGGCCGTCCGGGCGATCGAGGGCGAGGTGCCCACCACCGTGATCGCCACCGTGCCGCTGCCGGCAGTGGCGGCGGCGCTGACAGTGACCGTGGTCGAGCCACCCGCGGTGACCGACGACGGCGCGAACGACACGGTCACCCCGGCCGGCAGCGGGCCGGTCGAGAAGGTGACCGTCTCGGCGGTGCCCCGGACGACTGTGGTGGAGACCGTGGCGGTGCCCGAGGTGCCCGGGTCGAGGGTCAGCGTCGCCGGGGTGACCGCGACGGAGAAGTCGTTGGCGGCGCACGACTCGGTGCCGGTCACGTTCACCGCGGTCCAGGCGGCCATCACCGCCTTGTACTCGGTGCTGCACAGGCCGTAGAGGTCGGTGGCGGCCGACAGGGTGTGCAGCCGCGCGGTGTTGGTCGGCTGGGCGGTGTTCACGTAGCGGGTGTTCGAGACGAAGTACGCGTCCAACGCGCGGAACCAGATCTTCTCCGCCTTCTCCCGGCCGATCCCGGTCACCGGCGGGGCCGAGCCGCACAGCGGCGAGGTGCCGTACGGGGTGGCCCCGGAGCCCTCGGCCAGGTTGAAGAAGAAGTGGTTGGCCACCCCGGAGGAGTAGTGCACGTCGAGGCTGTTGGTGCTGCTCGACCAGCAGCCGTGCGACGAGCCGTCCAGCGTCGGGTTGTACATGTAGCGCAGCGGGGTGCCGTTGCCGTTGATGTTGATCTTTTCGCCGACCTGGTAGTCACCCGGGTCGACCGGGGTGTTCGCGTAGAACTCCACCATGTTGCCGAAGATGTCGCTGGTGGCCTCGTTCAGCCCGCCGGACTCGCCCGAGTAGGTCAGGCCACCGGGGACCACGTTCTCGGTGACGCCGTGGGACATCTCGTGACCGGCGACGTCGAGCGCGACAAGCGGCTTGGCGTTCCCCGCGCCGTCGCCGTAGGTCATCTGCGCGCCGTCCCAGAAGGCGTTGACGTAGGCGTTGCCGTAGTGCACCCGGCTCGGCACGCCGGTGCCGTTGCCGAAGATGCCGTTGCGGCCGTGCACCTCGGTGAAGTAGTCGAAGGTCGTGGCCGCGCCGAAGTGCGCGTCGACCGCGGCGGACTGCCGGTTGGACGCCGCCCCGGTGCCCCACACGTTGTCGGCGTCGGTGAAGGTCGTGCAGGTCGAGGTGCCGTTGTTCATGTCGCAGGTCCGACCGTTGCCCCGGGTCGGGTCGATCAGGCTGTAGGTCGAGCCGGACTGGGTGGTGTCGATCGCGACCGGGCCGGCGTAGACGCTGTTGCCGGTGCCGACGACGGACTCGATCTCGTCGTACGAGCCGATCCGGGTGCCGGTGAGCGCGTCGCTGATCACGTGCAGCTTGGAGGGGGTCTGCCCGTCCGGGGCCCAACCGGTGACGACGGTCTCCCAGGCGAGTCGGCCGGTGCCGCTGCTGGCGTCGACGAACAGCTCCGCCGCCCCGGTGCCGGTGACCTTGCCGGAGAACTCGGCGATCGCGGCCTTGCGGGCCTTCGCGGCGCTGACCTTCGGGGTGGTGGCGAGGGTCAGCGGGGCGGCCAGGCCGACCGAGCTGCCGGCGTAGTCACCGTCGGCCTCGGTGCGGATGACGAAGTCACCGCCGTAGACGCGGAGCCCGTCGTAGGTGCGGGTGTAGCGGACCGCGCCGCCCCCCTTGGCGTCCCGCCTGCTGCTGTGCACGGCGTAGCGGTCCTTCGCCGAGGACCTGACGGCTCCCGCGTGATCCTTGAGGGCGGTGTCGGCGGCGGCGACCAGCGCCGGCCCGGGGGTGGACGGTGGGGCTGCGGACACGCTCGTGGTGGTGACCACGAGACCGCTGCCGACCAGCATGGTGACGCCGGCCAGCGCTAGGGCTGATCTCAAACTGACCTCCCCAATCCGAGATGCTTTCGCATCCATCGATAGCGAGATCATCGTCGGCGGTGAGGAGTCTGGGAAGACAACTGTCGATGGATATTCATACCGACTTGCCCATCCCAGGAATGCTATGACCGATGAGTTGTGCCCGGGGTGTTCCGTCCCCGTTAAGGACGGAACACCCCGGCAACAATCCGGGTCGTGGTCAGCGCAGGCCGGCGAACAGGTCGTCCTCGGGCAGCGCCGCCCCGGTGGTGTCGCGGACCCGGACGAAGGTCTCCAGGCCCATCAGCTCGACGAACCGGTCCCGGCCCAGGCGCAGGAAGAAGATGTTCTCGGTCTGGCTGGCATGGGCGGCCAGCGCGTCGAACTTCTGCGCGCCGTGACTGCTGGTGTCCACCCAGGTGGTGATCTCGTCGTCGGGCAGGCCGAGCTGCGGCCCCGGCTCGTCCGCCGCGTCCGGCTCGGCCCACTCGACGCCGATCTCCTTCATCGCCCGGCCGAACTCCGCGAACGCCTTACGCGGCACGGTGGTCCAGTAGACCTTCGCCGGGATGTCGGTCATCGCGACGGCGGCCATGGTGATCCGGTGGGCCTGGATGTGGTCCGGGTGGCCGTAGAACCCGTTCTCGTCGTAGGTGACCACGACGTCCGGCCGGTAGCGGCGGATCAGCTCCGCCAACCGGTCGGCCGCCTCCACCACCGGCGTGGTCCAGAACGCGCCGGGCAGGTCGTTGTTCGGCCAGCCCATCATCCCGGAGTCGGCGTAACCGAGGGTCTCCAGGTGGGTGACCTTCAACGCCGCACAGCTGGCCTCCAGCTCCTCCTGCCGCATCGCCACCACGGCGGCCGGATCGTGCCCCGGATCGCCCGGCTTGACCCCGCCGGGACCGTCGCCGCACCGACCGTCTGTGCAGGTCACCAGCACGGTGGTGATGCCCTCCGCCGCATACCGGGCCAGCACGCCACCGGTGCTCGTCGCCTCGTCGTCGGGGTGCGCGTGCACCGCCATCAGGGTCAGGCCTCGCTCAGTCATGCCCTCACCCTAGGCGTCGCACCCGGCAGCGCCCGGTACCGGTGCGACGCCGGCTCCCACCGGCGCGGAACACCGGCCGGTCCGGCCGCACCATCGGCCCGGCCCGGTTGGTAGTTTGATCATTCAGCACCTCACCTGGAGACGACATGACCACCACCTGGACCGTGCCGGGCCTGCCGTTCGCCCTGACGCCGTACCCCGAGACGGCGTGGACGGTCGCCGCGGCAACCGGCACGGTGACGGTCGCGGCGGCCCCGCACAGCGACATCTTCCTCGACCCGGGAGCGGGCGACCCGCTCAACGCCGAGTCGATGCTCAACGCGGCGACCCTGCTCGGCCTCCCCCCGGACGGCGACTTCCAGCTCAGCGCCCGGGTCACCGTCGAGTTCGCCGCGACCTACGACGCGGGGGTGCTGCTGTTCTGGGTCGACGAGCGGCACTGGGGCAAGCTCTGCTTCGAGTTCTCCCCCGACGGCGAGCCGATGATCGTCTCGGTGGTCGCCCGGGGGGTCGCCGACGACGCCAACGCCTTCGTCGTCGACGGCCGTACGGTGTGGTTGCGGGTGTCCCGGATCGACCACGCCTTCGCGTACCACGCCTCGCTCGACGGCACGACGTGGCGGATGATCCGGTTCTTCGCCGTCGACGGCGCGGCCACCGCCGCCACGATCGGCTTCGAGGCGCAGTCGCCGACCGGTGACGGTTGCCGGGTCGTCTTCGACGACATCCGCTTCACCCGCGACCGCCTGGCCGACCTGCGCGACGGCTCCTGACCCGCGCCCCGGTCGCCGACGCTGGCCCTTCGGGCTGGTGCGGGCGTTCGATCCGGACGGCGTCGCCCCGGACGAGTTCGTCGTGGATGCGCCGGCGGGCGGCGGTGACGGCGCGGCCGGCCCGCTCGTCGCCGTCGGCGAGACGTTGCCGCAGCAACCGCAGCGCGACGGCGCGATTGAGGCTGAACTGCCGTTCGGTGTCGACCACGACGACGAGACCCGAGGGACGGTGGGTCGCCCGTACCGCCGTGCTTGCCTTGTTCCGGTGCTGGCCGCCGGGACCACCTGTGCGGCAGGCGACGATGTGCACGTCGGCCTCGGTGAACGTCGTGGTCGGGATGTCCACCTGGCACGGCCGGGCGGTGACGTACCAGTTCCGGCGACCCGTCGTGGGCCGGTAGGGGCTGGGCGCCTGCCAGCACAGGGTGCCGGTCCACCCGGCGGTGAACGTCTCCACGTCGGCCCCGGTGAGCCGCACCAGGACCGAGCGGTAGGTGGCGTGCCGGTCCCCGGCGACGGTCCCGACCCGGTGGGTGGTCACCCGGTGCCGGACGGCGTCGGCCTCCAGCCGGTCCAGGAGCCGGGCCGCCGCCCAGGCACACTCCTGCGGACCCCGCCCGGCGGACAGCAGCAGGTGGACGCTCATCACCGACCTCGCCGTCGGCGCTCGTCCCGGCGGGCCGGTCGGGGACCGGACCCGAGGTCGGGCGTCTTGTAGGTGACAAGCGGGACGGTGCTGGCCACGGGGGTGGCCAGGTCGTGGCCGACCAGGTCGGCGAGCACCTGCTCGATGCGTTTGTAGGCCGTCGGCGCCTCCTCGAAGAGCAACTGCCGGTCGCCGCACACCACGAGCGAGCCGACAGGCGTACGCCGCAACTCCTCGACGGTGTGCTTGGCCCGACCCCGACGCAGCGCGTCGGCGCGGGACATCTTGCGACCCGCGCCGTGGGCCACGGAATGGTTGGCCGCCGGCCCCGCGTGGCCGGCGACGAGGTAGGAGCGGGTGCCCCGGGTGCCGGCGACCAGCACGTCGCGGCCGTCGCCCGGGGCCGCGCCCTTGCGGTGCAGGTAGCAGCCGTCGCGGACCTCGACCAGGTTGTGGCACTGGTCGACGACCGGTGCGGTGGGCTCGGCCCCCAGCGCGTGGGCGACCCGGGCGGCCAGCAACCGCCGGTTGAGCGCACCCCAGCGGACGGCCTGGTCGTGCCGTACCAGGTAGTCGGCCGGATCGGGGGCCGGCCCCGCCCCGTGGACCTCGGTGTGCGCCCGCAGGATCCGCTCGCCCAGGCCCCGGGATCCGCTGTGCACGACGAGCACGAGGTCACCGGCGGTGAGCCCGAGCCGGGCCGCGTGGTCCGCCGCGAACACGGTCTCGATCCGGGCGAGTTCCACGAAGTGGTTGCCCCGACCGACCGTGCCGAGGCCCTCGACATGACCGGCGGGCGGATCGCCGGCCGCGACGGCCCAGGCCGGATCGTCGGCGTCCCGCCCGGGGGCCAGCGCCCGGTCGAGGTCGGGGAACCGCGCGGCGAGCCGCTCGGGTACGACCCGCCTGAGGCTGATCGGGAAGACGGCGATGCCGCACCCGATGTCGGAGCCCACCAGGTGTGGGTAGAGCACGGTCGAGGACATCGCGGCGCCGATCGGGGCACCCTTGCCCGGGTGCAGGTCGGGCATGGCGGCGACGTGGCGCATGCCGTCGAGGGCGGCCACCTGGTGGCACTGCCGGACGGCGTCGGACTCGATCCAGCTCTCGGGGGAGGCGAAGACGGTGACGGTGGCCATGGTCGACGGCGGCAGGGAACCCTGCCGTGGAGGGTGCTCGGACACGGACGCTCTCTTCCGGAACGGGATGGACGGACGGCGCGAGGGCACGACGACGCGACCGGGGCGTCGTGGGCCTACGGGTGCGGGTGGGGTGTCCGTCAGAACGTCATGTCCACCAGCCTGCCCCGGCGGACCGGGTACGCCAACCGGTTTTCCGGCCGGCCGGGCGCTCAGCCGACCCGGACGCCCAGCGGGTCGGCGAGCAGCCGGGCGAAGCCGAGCTCCGCCGCGCCGACCACTGTGGCGTCGTCACCGAGGGCGGAGACCCGCAGTTGCGCCCGGGTGCGCGAGACCGGCAGGACGTTCGCGGCGATCCGGTCCCGGACGTGCACCGCCGAACCCCGGTACACCTCTCGCAGCATGCCACCGAAGATCACCATGCCGGGGTTGAACAGGTTGATCACGTTCGCCACCCCGATGCCCAGCCAGTCGCCGATGGTCCGTAGTGCGTCGCGGGCCGCCGGTTCGCCGCGACCGGCGGCCTCGACCACCTCGCGGACCGCGTCCCGGCCGATCAGGTCGGCGGGTCGACCGGCCGCGTCGAGCAGCGCCCGCTCGCCGACCTCCGCCTCCAGGCAGCCGCGCGAACCGCACCCGCACGGTCGTCCGTCGTACGGGTTGACGAGCATGTGACCGACCTCGGAGCCGTACCCGCCGTCGCCGCCGAGCAGCTCGCCGTCCACGATGATCCCGCCGCCGACCCCGACGTCGCCGTGCAGGTAGACCAGGTTCCGTACCCCGACGCCCACGCCGCGCTGGTGCTCGGCCAGCGCGCCCAGGTGGGCCTCGTTGCCGACCAGGACCGGCAGCCCGAGATCGAGCCGACGCTCCAGCTCCGCGCCGAACGCCTGGTCCACCCAGCCCAGGTCCGGGCCGAACCGCACCATCCCGTCCCCGGGTCGGATCATGCCGCAGTACGACGCGCCGATCCCGACGCAGACCGCCCCCGGTGCCGCCGTCCGGTGCAGTTGACGGCCGAAGTCGGCCAGCACCCGGACCACGGTGTCCAGGTCGACGCCCGCGCGGGCCCGGTGTGCCTCCCGCCGCTGCTGGATCTGGCCACCCAGCCCCACCCGGGCGGCCACCAGCCGGTCCACCGCGATGTCGAAGGCGAGCACGTACACCCGGTCGGACGCCGGCCGGACCACCAGGGACGGTCGTCCGGCCCGGCCGGTCAGCTCCGGAAAGCCCTCGTGCACCAGGCCGGCCGCGACGAGTTCCGTGGTGAGCGCCAGGACGGTGCTGCGGTTGACGCCCAGCCACTCGGCCAGCCCGGCGCGCGACACCGGGCCGCCGAGGTGCACCCGCCGGAGCAACGTCCCCAGGCTCCGGCGGCGGCTGTCACCAGGCGACTGCCCGTCCACTGTCGGACTGTTCGGCATCACGAGGCGGACCCTGTCGATCGGCGGCGGACTACCCGTCGAGCGTAGTTGCCGGCACCGCCGTGAGTCACCTCGCCCGCCGGGGACCCCGCGCCGTAGCGGCGCGGAGTCCCGTCCCGTCGGGGGACCGGTCAGCCGTCGATCCGGGTGATGTTGCGGATCTTGTTCACCGCGTCCAGGGCGGCGACCTTGTACGCCTCGGACAGGGTCGGATAGTTGAAGACCGTGTCGATCAGGTAGTCGACCGTGCCGCCGCAGCCCATCACCGTCTGCCCGATGTGGACGATCTCGGTCGCGCCGGTGCCGAACACGTGCACCCCGAGCAGCCGGCCGTCCTGCGGGGAGACGAGCAGCTTCAACATGCCGTACGAGTCGCCGACGATCTGCCCCCGGGCCAGCTCGCGGTAGCGGGCGATGCCGACCTCGAACGGGGTGGAGCTGTTGGTCAGCTCCTCCTCGGTCTTGCCGACGAAACTGATCTCCGGAATCGTGTAGATGCCGATCGGCTGCAACTCCTGGAGCTCGCGGGACGGCTCGCCGCAGGCGTGCTGCGCGGCCATCCGGCCCTGCTCCATCGAGGTGGACGCCAGCGCCGGGAAGCCGATCACGTCGCCGACCGCGTAGATGTGCTCCACGCTGGTGCGGTAGTGCTCGTCGACCGAGATCCGGCCGCGTTTGTCGGCCTCCAGGCCCGCCGCGTCGAGGGCCAGGTCGTCGGTCTGCCCCTGCCTGCCGGCGGAGTACATGACCGTGTCGGCGACGATCTTCTTGCCGCTCTTGAGGATGCACAGCGCGGCGTTCTGGTGCTTCTCCACCGCGGCGACCTCCTCGCCGAAGCGGAACGTCACCGACAGGTCGCGCAGGTGGTACTTGAGCGACTCGATGATCTCCTCGTCGCAGAAGTCGAGCATCCGGTCGCGGCGTTCCACCACCGTCACCTTCGTGCCCAGGCCGGCGAACATGGAGGCGTACTCCATGCCGATCACGCCGGCGCCGACCACGACCATGCTGCGCGGCACGGCCTCGAGGTTGATCACCCCGTCGGAGTCGACGATCGTCCGGTCGTCGAAGTCGACGCTGTCCGGCCGGGCCGGCCGGGTGCCGGCGGCGATGACGGCCTTGTCGAAGGTGATCCGGGTGTCGTGCCCGGAGCCGGCGTCCACCCAGACCGAGTGCGGGTCGGCGAACCGGCCGGTGCCGGTGATCAGCGCGACCCGGTTGCGGGCCAACTGGTTGCGGATCACGTCGGTCTGCCGCTCGATCACGTGCTGGGTGCGGGCGGCCAGGTCGGCGACGGTGATCTCCTCCTTGACCCGGTAGCTGCTGCCGTAGAGGTCCCGCTGGCTCAGGCCGGTCAGGTAGAGCACGGCCTCCCGCAGTGTCTTGGAGGGGACGGTGCCGGTGTTGATGCACACCCCACCGATCATGTCGCGGCGGTCCACGATCCCGACCCGCCTACCGAGCTTGGCGGCGGCGATCGCCGCCTTCTGACCGCTGGGCCCGGAGCCCAGCACCAACAGGTCGTAGTCATACACGGCTCCTAGCCTCGCAAGCAGCCGCAACATCCGCCAGTCGTGATCGTCCCGCCGCTGCGGGGTCAGGCGTGTGCGGGCACGCTGGTGGCGACGGGCTGCGGGCGGCCCGGCAGGAACAGGCTCGCCAGGGCGACGATCACGGCCCCGGCGACGGTCCACCAGAACGCGCCGTCGAAGGCGTCGGCGGGGGAACGGCCGTCGGTGAGGCCGCTCTGCACGATGAGCGCCACCATCGCGACGCCCAGGGACGCGCCGATCTGGTTGAGGATGAACAGCGTGCCGGTCGCCCCGCCGATGGCCTCGGCGGGCACGGTCCGGTAGACCGCGCCCATCGTCGGCGCGCCGACCAGGCCCATGCCGAACCCGGTCACCAGCTGGGCGGCGGTGAGCAGCACCTGCGAGGTGGCCGGGTCCGCCCCGGTGTAGACCAGGGCGCCGAACCCGATCAGCACCGCCCCGGCCGGTACGAGTCCCCGGGGGCCGAACCTGTCGGCGAGTTTGCCGGCGATCGGCATCCCGAACATCGTCCCCAGCCCCAGCGGCATGAGCAGCAGGCCGGCCGCGAGGACGCTCTCACCGCGTACCTGCTGGTAGAACAGCGGAAGCAGGAACAGCAGCGAGAACAGCATGCTGCCGAGCAGGAACATGGTCACCACGCTCGAGCTGAACCCCCGGCTGGCGAACAGGCGCAGGTCGATCAGCGGATGCGCGGTGCGCCGCGCGTGGGCGACGTACCCGCCGGTCAGGAGCACGCCCAGCACGATCCCGAGCACGACCCGGGTGGCACCGAAGCCGGCGGTCCCCGCCTGGGACAGGGCGTAGACCAGGGCGGCGAAGCCGGGGGAGAGCAGTGCCACGCCGAGCACGTCCAGGGGCGGGGCATTGCCCGGCGCGGGTCGTTCGTCCCTGAGTACCACCACGGCGAGCACGATGGCCAGCAGCGCGATCGGCACGTTGACCAGGAAGATCCACTGCCAGGTCAGGTTCTGCAGGATCAGGCCGCCGACGATCGGGCCGAGGACCGGCCCCAGGGTGATCGGGATCGAGATCAGGCCCATCACCCGGCCCATCCGGCCGGGACCGGCGGCGGTGGCGACGACGGTGAGCATGATGGGTTCGAGCAGGCCGCCGGCGAAGCCCTGGAGCACGCGGAACGCGATCAGGCTGCCGACGTCCCAGGCCAGCGCGCACAGGGCCGAGCCGACCAGGAACAGGGTCAGGGCCGTCAGCCAGACCCGCTTCGCGCCGAAGCGGGCCACGGACCAGCCGGCCAGGGGGATGGCGACCGCCACGGCGAGCAGGTAGCCGGTGGCGACCCAGGAGATCGTGCCGAGTGAGGTGCTGAACCGGGCGGTCAGGGTCTCGACGCTGACGTTGATGATCGTCGCGTCGAAGTAGGACATCACGCCGCCGAGCACCATCACGCCGAGCAGGCGCAGTAGCGGGGCGTCAAGTCGGTCGGACTGGGGTGGGGTCATGGCCGTCTCCGGATTGGTCGGATCGGTTCGTTAGATTGAACTGGCCAGTTCATTTTGACGCACTGGACGGTAGCATGGCGACATGACTGACGGCGAGACCCCGACCGCACCGCGCGGCAGGCTGGACAAACGGCAGGCGATCATCGGGGCGGCGCTGCGCGTCTTCGCCCGTGAGGGCTACGGCCAGGCCAGCATCGACGTGATCGCGGCCGAGGCCGGCGTGGCCAAACCGACCATCTACAACCACCTCGGTGGCAAGGAGAACCTGTTCCGCCACGTCCTCGCCGAGATCGCGGCCCGCTCGAACGCCAAGACCCTGGCTGCGCTCCAGACCTTCCCCACCGATCCGCAGGACCTGCGCAATCATCTGAACACCGTCGGCCTGCGGCTGGCCGAGTGCTTCGTCGACGAGCAGTCCTCGGCGCTGCGCCGGTTGCTGCACGCCGAGATCGGCCGGTTTCCCGATCTGTTCGACGCCGTCCTGGACAGCGGGCCCAACCAGGCGACCGAGGCGCTGGCGGGGCGGTTGGCGAGGCTCGCCAACGCGGGTTACCTGACCATCGAGGACCCGATCCGGGCCGCCCGGCAGTTCGTCGCCCTGCTCACCGACGAACTGCCCGCGATGAGTGCCCTCGGCACCCGCCCGGTCGATCCCGACGACCTGGAGCGTGCGGTGGCCGCTGGAATCGACACCTTCCTGCGCGCCTTCGCGAACCCGCCGGCCGGGCCGGGCCGGGCGGCCGCACCCGGACGGCCGGTGGCCCTGCCACGCTGACCGGTGGGCCGCACCGGAGGCGGCACGGACACCAGGGTCACGACGCTCGCCTGCCGTGCCCTCTCTCATGATTGCGGCGGTGGCCACCGGCGCGTACGCCGACGTCCGCCTCCGTCACCTACGGCCCGAGCGACAGTCCGGATATCGCGCGACTGCCCGGTACCGGGCAGTCGGTCGGCGCTACGGTGGCACGGTCGCCTCGGCACCCTGCCGTGGTCGGCACCCCGCCGGGGAACGCGCGCACAGGCGACGAGGGGATCAGGTGACGGCAGCGTCATGACCGACTACGGACACGAGTTGCTGTTCGGCGGCTTCCTCACCCCCGACGCCCGGCGCCCGGAGCAGGTCGTCGCCCGCGCCAGGTTCTGCGAGCAGGTGGGCCTGGACCTGGTCACCTTCCAGGACCACCCCTACCAGCCGGGTTTCCTCGACAGCTGGACGCTGATGTCCTACCTGGCGGCGGCGACCAGCCGGATCCGGCTGGCCGGCAACGTGCTCAACCTGCCGTTGCGGCAGCCGGTGGTGCTGGCCCGCAGCGTCGCCAGCCTGGACCTGCTCAGCGGCGGTCGGGTCGAACTCGGCCTCGGCACGGGCGCGTTCTGGGACGCCATCGAGGCCAACGGCGGCCGGCGGCTCGCCCCCGGGCAGGCGGTGGACGCGCTGGACGAGGCGATCCGGATCATCCGCGAGGTGTGGGCCGCCGACCGGCGTGGCGGGGTACGGGTCGACGGTGAGCACTACCGGGTGGTCGGCGCGAAGCGCGGTCCCGCCCCGGCGCACCCGGTGGGGATCTGGGTCGGCGCGTACAAGCCGAGGTTGTTGCGGCTGGTCGGGCGGGCGGCGGACGGCTGGCTGCCGTCGCTTGCTTACCTGCCGAAGGGGCCGGGGGAGTTGGCCGACCTCAACGCGCTCGTCGACGAGGGCGCGACGGCGGCCGGGCGGGACCCCGCCGAGGTGCGGCGGCTGCTCAACATCTCCGGCCGGTTCACCCGCACCGGCGCGGGGTTCCTCGACGGGCCGCCGCAGCAGTGGGTGCGGGAGTTGACCGAGCTGGTGCTGGAGCACGGCACCTCCGGGTTCATCCTCGGCGCCGACGACCCGACCAGCATCGAGCTGTTCGCCCAGGAGGTCGCCCCCGCCGTCCGCGAACTGGTCGCCGCCGAGCGGGCCGGGTCGACCGCGCCCACGCCGGCCACGCCGACGGCCGGCCCGGAGACGCCGGTCCCGGGCGGACCGGCGGGGGAGCAGCGCGAGGTCGCCCGGACCGGCGGCATTGCGGGGCTCGCGGTGACCCCGACCCCCGATCCCGGGGTACGACACAGCGACCACCGGCTCTGGGACGAGTCGACCCGCCCGGTCGCTCCGCCCGCCCCGGCCGGGCACGTCTACTCCCCGCAGGCGCAGGCCGTCGGCGGGCACCTCGTCGACGTCCACGACCACCTGCGTCAGGAGCTGACCCAGGTACGCGACCTGCTCGACCAGGTCCGCCGGGGAGTGGTCTCCGCCGGGGACGCCCGGGGCGTGCTCAACCGGATGACCATGCGGCAGAACAACTGGACGCTGGGGGCGTACTGCGCCTCGTACTGCACGATGGTGACCCAGCACCACGGGCTGGAGGACGACGCGATCTTCCCGCACCTGCGGCGGGCCGACCCGGGGCTGGTGCCGGTGATCGACCGGCTGGAGCAGGAACACGTGGTGATCCACGACGTCGTCGAGGGCGTCGACCGGGCGCTGGTGGCGCTGATCGGGGACCCGGGGCGGCTCGGCGAGCTCCAGCAGGCGGTGGACGTGCTCACCGACACGCTGCTGTCCCACCTGTCGTACGAGGAGCAGAACATCGTCGAGCCGTTGGCCCGGTTCGGCTTCTACCCCGGCCAGCTCTGACCGTCCCGCCCGGCGGCCTGCCGGTCGCCCGTCGCGCTACGCCTCCGCTGCCGGCGCGAGGACCCCGGTGCCGGACCAGTCGATGTACTCCTCGCTGATGGACCGGTCCGGTTCACCGTCCTCGTCGAGGGTGCCGAACGCGGCGTGGAAGCGGCCGAAGCCGTACCCGCAGGCGGCCAGGGTGGCCAGCGCCCACGGCCGCAGGTTGGCGGGCAGCTTCTCCGGATAGCGGCGGTCGACGGTGACCTGGACGACGCCGAGCAGGTCGTAGGACTGCTCGAAGGTGCCGGCGTCGAGCACCCGGCACAGCGAGAAGGCGTGCGGAACCCGCTCCTGCTGGTACACCCAGCGACCCACCTGTTCCATGACCGTTCCTCCCTGGTGTTGTCGTCGTATTTTCGAGGATGCACGCGAGAGTGCTTGATATCAAGCGTGTCGGCCTGAATACTTATCGTCAATGTTGGTGGCGGGAGGAGTGGTCATGTCCGCAGGGTCCTCGGCATCGTTCGACGGTCGAGAAGGGTTGGCGCAGTTGGCGTCCTCACCGGTGGTGCAGGCATGGGAGTTGGGCATGCGCCTGCGCCAGCGCCGCGAGGAGGTCGGCTTCACCGCCGCGGCGGCCGGTCGCGCGATCGGCATCATCCAGGCGTACGTCTCCGGTGTGGAGGCCGGGCGGGTCAAGCTGCCGGCCCGACGGCTGGCCCAGATCGTCGAGGCGTACGAGCTGGAGCCGGAGGAGGCCGCCGAGTTGGAGCAGTTGCGGGCCGGGGCGGCCCGGCGTGGCTGGTGGCACGAGTACTCGCAGCTCTTTCCGGCGGAGTTCCTGCGTTTCCTCGGCTACGAGGCCGGTGCCGACCACATCCGCAGCTTCCACCCGGAGGCGATCCACGGCCTGTTGCAGACCGAGGAGTACGCCCGCGCGGTGATCCGGGGCGGCACCACCACGATCCGGCTGACCGAGGTGGACCGGCGGGTCGGGGTCCGGATGGCCCGGCAGGCCCGGCTCGACGGCGCGCACCCGCTGCGGATCAGCGCGGTGCTCAGCGAGGGCGCGCTGCGCCAGCAGGTCGGCGGCCCGGAGGTGATGCGTGCCCAGCTCGACCATCTCGTCCGGCTGGCCACCGAGCGACCCGGGCAGATCGAGATCCGGGTGCTCCCGTTCACCGTCGGGGCGCACCCGGCCTTCGGTGGCCCGTTCCAGGTGCTGTCGTTCCCGTCGCCCCGGCTGCCCGCCCTGGTCTGGCAGGAGAACCTGACCTCCGTCGACATCATCGACCAGTCCGTCCGGGTGACCGACTACGTGGTCACCTTCGCCGAGACCCGCGAGTTGGCGTTAGGCTCGGACGACTCGGTCGACCTGATCCGCCGGATCGCCAAGGAGATGATGTGACCACCTCTCGTCGTGACTGGTTCAAGTCGTCCCGTAGCTCCGACAACGCCAACTGTGTCGAGGTGCGGTTCGGCGACAGCGGGGTGGGCGTCCGCGACTCCAAGGACCGCAGCGGCCCCACCCTCGCCTTCGCCGGTGCTTCCTGGGTCAGCTTCACTTCCGCGCTCAAGCGACGTGCGGTCCCGCCTTCCTGATCGGTGGTCGTCCTTCCTGGAGCCGATGTCAGGTTTCGGATAGTGAGCACGCCGCACCTGATCGGCTACCTTGGCGGTTCGTCACTCTCGCCAAAGGACAAACGTGGAACCGGGTTCGCTCGCATCCGACGCAATCGGCCTGCTGGCCGCGCTCGCTCAGGGAACGCTGCAAGGGGTGGGGGCGCAGGCTGGCGAGGAACTGTACGACCTGGTGGCCGCCCGGATGCGCACGGCCGGTGAACGCCCGGCGCTCGAAGCATTCGAGGAGGATCCCACCAACACCGCGATCCAGCGGCGGTTCCGGGCCGCGCTCGCGCACGAGTTGGCGGCCGACCCCCAGTTTCGGGCCACCGTCTCCCGCATTGCCGAGAAGGCCGTCGACGGGAATGCGCAGGTGTCATTCGGCAACACCGTGAATTCGCCCACCAACATCCTCTCCGGCGAGGCCCAGCAGGGGGACAGGTACAACTACGGCCACCAGGGCAACAAGATCAATTTCGGTGGCATCCTGATCGCCGTGGTGGCGGTCGTCGCGCTGTTCTTCGCCGGGCGGGCGATCTACGTCAACGTCGGTGGCGACTCGTCGGGCGGCACGGGCCTGAGCGAGAGCAGCACCTGCACCGAATACCTCGCCAAGGACGACGCTACCCGCAAGGAGACCATGCGCAGGCTCTACCTGGAGGCGGGAAAGGCGGACCGGGCGGGTGACGCGTTCATCCTGCAGAACGCGGACTACGAATGCGGGCAGCGACCGAAATCCACGCTGGCGCAGATCGTCGGTTGACGACGTGCCTGATCCGCACCGCGACCCCAGCCGGCCGGGACGTCGGTCAACGGGCTGACCGACCCGGGCGTCCTGTGGGTGCAGGGGTACCGGCGTGCGACGCGCGGTGCCATAATCGTGACGGTGCCCGTGGCTGTCGCCGCCGGCTCCGGGGGGCGCCTCCGCACCGCGCGGACGGCGGGGACAGACTCCCCCGGAGGCCACCGTGGACACCATCCCTCTCGCCGATCTCGTCGACCTGCTCGACGGCCTGCTGCAACTCGGCGCGGCGGCGCTCGGTCTCGCCACCGCCGTCGTGGTCGCCCGGGCCGACCGGTCGCGCCGACAGCGTGACGAATGACCAGTGACCGGGCGTGTCCGGCCATTGACACGTCTCATGGTCCGAACCATCGTCTGGGGAACCGTCTCTCGCGTCGAAGGGCTCCCCGATGGTCGACACCGCGCACACGTACGTCATCGTCGGAGCCGGCCCCGCCGGCCTGCAGCTGAGTTACCACCTCCAGCAGCAGGGCGCCGACTACCTGACGCTCGAACGCAGTGCCGAGCCGGGCGGGTTCTTCCGGCGGTTCCCCCGCCACCGTCGGCTGATCTCGCCCAACACGGTGCACACCGACAGCACCGACCCGGAGATCCGGCTGCGGGGGGACGGGAACTCGTTGCTCAACGACTCGGCGGAGCTGCTGTTTGCGAACTTCAGCGAGGAGTACCTGCCGTCCGCCGACGACCTGGTGCGCTACCTCGCCGAGTTCCAACGGGTCCACCAGCTCCGGGTCCGCTACGGCACCACAGTCGAGCAGATCAGCCGCGAGGACGACGGGTTCCGCGTCCGCACCGACCGGGGTGGCGTACGGGCGCGCTGCCTCGTCGTGGCCACCGGCTGGGGCAGGCCGTTCGTGCCGGAGATCACGGGCATCGAGCACGCCACCGGGTACGAGGAGATGGACCTCGATCCCGATCGGTACGCCGGCCGGCGGGTCCTGATCATCGGTAAGGGCAACTCGGCCTTCGAGACCGCCTCGGCCCTGCTCGGCAAGGCGTCGCTGGTGCACCTGGCCAGCCGGCAGCCGGTGCGGTGGGCCCGGGACACCGGTCACCCCGGTGACGTCCGGGGCCAGTACGGCGCGATCGGGGACAGCTACCCGTCCAGCGCGGTGCTCGACTGCACCATCGACGGGATCCGGCCGGTCGACGGGGGATTGCGGGTCTGGGTCACCCATCCCCACGGCGAGACCGCCGAGCTGGAATACCACGAGGTGCTGCGGTGCACCGGGTTCCGGATGGACACCACGGTGTTCGACGCCTCCTGTAGCCCGCAGCTGGTGCGCGACGGCCGGCTGCCCGCACTGCGCCCCGACTGGCAGTCGCGAAACGTCGACGACCTCTACTTCGCCGGCACCGTCGCGCAGGCGCGGGACGTGCGGCACGCCTCGTCGCCCTTCATCGCGGGCTTCCGGTACAACCTGCGGACCTTCACCCGGATGGTGCGGGAACGCTACGACGACGTACCGATGCCCGGCACGACGACCCCGGGTGAGCCGGCGGCGCTGGCGAAGGTGATGCTCGACCGGGTCAACTGGAGTTCGGCGCTGTGGAACCAGGCCGGGTACCTCTGTGACGTCCTCGTCCGCGACGACGCCACCGGGGACTTCCGGCACCACGAGGACCTGCCGGAGGACTACGCCGTCGCGCGGTTCGCCGACGCCGCCCACTGCTACACCCTCGCCCTGCGTCGGGGCCACCACGATGAGAGCTCCGCCGTCGACCGGCCCCCGACGGGGGAGAGCGCCCTGCTCCACCCGGTCATCCGGCGGTACCGGCACGGGGAACTGCTCGCCGAGCAGCACCTGCGGGAGGACCTGCTGGCCGAGTGGCGGCGGCCGGACCGCCACGTCCAGCCGCTCGTGGAGTTCCTGATCGGGGACCTCAACGGCGGATGACGGCGGGTGCGTCCGCCACGAACGGCGGCAGGCCAGCCGATCGGCGAACGTCTGCGGGCCGGTCCGGCAACCCACCCGCCGGCACCGCCCGACGACGGTCGTGAGGGATCCGTGCTCAGCCGATCGGTGCGGCGAAGGCGTCGACGGCCTGACGCGGCGCGGCCCCCTGCGTACCGCACAACGCGGCGACCAGGAACTGGGACCGGGCCCGGTTGATCGGGCTGGCCTGACCCGGTGCGGCGTAGCGGATCAGGTTCTCGGCGAGGGTGACCTGGCGGCTGCCGTCGGCGCGGTGGAACGTGTACGCGCTGTGCCCGATCACGCCGCCGGTGTGCCCCCAGACCGGCCCGCAGGGCAGCTGCGCCCAGGACAGCCCCAGCCCGTAACCGGCGCTCGGGTCCGCCGGGTTGGCCACCACCGTCTGCATCGCGGCGAGCTGCGCCGGTGGCAGCAGCCGACCCGCCAGGAGGGCCCGGTAGAACCGGTTGACGTCGTGCGGAGTCGACACGATCTCCCCGGCCGCCCAGCCCCAGGACATGTTGTAGACGCTGAAGTCGCCGAGCGTCCCGTCCGTCAGCGGCACGTACGCCAGGGAGTGCGGGCCACGGATGTGGGTCCGGAGGCCGGGGAAGTAGGTGTCGCGCAACCCGAGGGGACGCAGGATGCGCCGGCCCACCTCGGCCGCGACCGTTTCACCGGTGAGCTGTTCCAGCAGCATGCCCAGGACGATGTAGTTGGTGTTGGAGTAGGAGTACGCCGCCCCCGGTGCGTGGGTCGCCGGCAGGGACAGCCCGATCCTCACCAACTCCGGCGGGGTGAACGTGCGGTGCCGCAGCGCCTCGAAGTCGTCCACGGTCCGCAGGATGGCCTCCGGGTAGTCACCGAGGCCGCTGGTGTGGTTGAGCAGCATCCGGACCGTGATCTGCCGGCCGGTCTCGCCGGGGATCAGGTCCGGCAGATAACCGGCGATCGGCGCGTCGAGCCGTACCCGGTGTTCCGCCTCCAGTTGCAGCAGCGCGGTGGCGACGAAGGTCTTGGTGAGGCTGCCGACCCGGTGCTGGAACCCGGGCCGGACCGGGCGGCCGGTGTCGACGTCCGCCACCCCGGCGGCGCCCTGCCAGGTCCGCCGGCCGGTGCGTACCTCGGCAAAGACCCCCGGCATACCGGCGGCCCGCTCGGCGTCGAGGAGCTGTTGCAGGACGCCACCGGTGTCGGGGCGGGTGGTGCCGGGCGCGGCGGCGGCCGGCGGCGCGGTCGGCAGCACCAGCAGCAGCACACCGCTGATCGCGCCAAGGAGGACTCTGTCTCGAATGAGGGATCGCACCGGCGAAGACTATGGACGGGGCCGGTTCGCGGGCATCAGGTGAGTCCCCGACCTCGTCCACCGGTTCGTCTCAGGGGCGCGCTCGACTGTGGAACCGCTGTCGTACCGCAGGGGCCGCTGCCCCGCCGTCGCGCGGTCAGCCGGCGTCGGACAACCGGGCCGCCCGGCCGTACAGGTAACGCTGGCGGGGGAGGTTCGTCGACAGTCGGGCCGCGTGGGCGTACGCCTTTCGGGCCTCGGTGAGTTCGCCGGAGCGTTCCAACAGGTGTGCGCGGGCGGCGTACCACCTCGGGTCGTCGCCGATCCGGGCATCGGCGGCCAGCGCGTCGAGCAGGTGCAGCCCGGCGGCGGGGCCCCGGGCCATCGCCACCGCCACCGCGTGGTTGAGGGCCACCACCGGGCTGGCTGAGATCCGCATCAGCACCGCGTACAGGGCCTCGATCTGCGCCCAGTCGGTCTCCTCGGTGCTCGCCGCCTCGTCGTGCACCGCCGCGATCGCCGCCTGGAGCTGGTACGGCCCGACGTCCCCGCGCGGCAGCACCGTGCTGATCAGGGCCACCCCCTCGGCGATCTGGTCGGCCCGCCACCGACCGCGGTCCTGCTCGGCCATCGGCACCAGTTCGCCGCCCGGGCCGACCCGGGCCGGGCCCCGGGCGTCGGTGAGCAGCATCAACGCCAGCAGCCCGGTCACCTCGGGGTCGTCCGGGAGCAGCCGGTGCAGCATCCGGGTCAGCCGGATCGCCTCGGTGGACAGCTCCACCCGGCGCAGGCGCGGGCCGGCGGTGCTGGCGTACCCCTCGTTGAAGATCAGGTAGAGCACCTGCCGGACCGCGTCGAGCCGGGCCTGACGCGCGGCGGCGTCGGGTAGGGCGAACGGCAGCCCGCTGTCCCGGATGCGCTGTCTGGCGCGGGTGATCCGCCGGGCCATGGTGCCCTCGGGCAGCAGGAACGCCCGTGCCACCTCGCCGGTGCTCAGCCCGCCGACGATCTGGGCGGCCGGCGGCAGCGCCGGATGACAGCACAGGAACAGCAGCACCAGACTGTCGTCGCCCGGATCCCGATGGTCGGCCGCCGGGACGAGCCACCGCCCGGCCGGCACCGCCCGGCCAGCGTCGTCCTCCCGTCGGCGGCGGGCCTGCTCGCTGCGGAGCAGGTCGGTCAGCCGGCGGGCGGCCACGGTGATCAACCAGCCCCGGGGGTTGTCGGGCAGGCCGTCGACCGGCCAGCGCGTCGCGGCGGCCAGCAGCGCCTCCTGGACGGCGTCCTCTGCGGTGTCGAAGTGACCGTACCGGCGGACGAGCGCGCCGAGGACCTGCGGCGCGAGCACGCGCAGCAGGTCCTCGACGGCGGGTGGGCCCATGATGACCGGTCAGCCGTCCAGGTCGTCGATGCCGTCGGCGACCGGCCGCACGTCCACGTATCCGCCCTCGGCGTCCGGGTCGACGAAGCGGGCGGCGATCTCGGTGGCCCGGTCGAAGCTGGCGCAGTCGACGACGGTGAAACCGGCAAGCACCTCCTGCGTCTCCGGGTAGGGGCCGTCGGTGACCACCGGCGTGCCCTGCCGCAGCCGCACCCGCCGGGCGTGCACCGGGGCGGTCAACCCCTGCCCGTCGACCAGCTCGCCGGACTCGGCCAGCTCCTCGTGCACCGCCGCCATGTGGGCGTGCATCGCGGCGACCTGCTCCGGCGACATCGGCGGCTGGGCACCGGGGCGACCGGCCATCGCGTCGTAGAAGCGCTGCGTGCCGTACAACATGATCATGTATTTCATGGGTTCTCCTCTCGGCCGGCCGCCGCGCGGCCGGACATCCGAGACGTCGGAGCCGCCGGGCCGACCCGGACACCGGACCCGAGGCTAACCGCCGACGATGCGGGGGACGCCGTGGTTGGCGGCGATTACCTATCGTGGTCCCATGACGACGATGTGGGTGGTGCTCGGGGTGGCGGCACTGGCGACGGTGGGCACCGTCGGTTGGGTGGCCTGGCGCGACCGGGCCCGCGCCGCCGGGGCCGAGGACCGGGCGGCCGGGCAGGACGCCCAGGCCAGAAAGCACCGGTACGAGATGGAGCGGCACCACGCCCAGAGCGAGACGGTCCACCGGAACCAGCGGCATTCCTGACCGGTCGGGCCGGGTCGATCCGGGTCGCCCATGGTCAACGGGACGCCGGCCGGGCATGATCGTTCCACGGTCGGGGTAGCACCGACCACAGGACCGGGACGCCTGGGAGGCACACGGTGACGGCAGGCTCGCGACGCCGCTCGCACGGACCACTCGTCGCCGCGCTGACGGCGCTTGTGGTGGCGGTCGGCTGCGCCGCCGGCGGGGTGGGGGAGAGTAGCCCGCAGCAGCCCCGGGAACCGGCCCCGCAGCGGTCGTCCCGCCCGGCGGCCTCGCCCGAGGCGCAGACCACCCGCGCCGACGGCACCACGAGCGTGGCCGAGTTCAAGAGCGACATCGACGACGCCGTCACCATCGCCGAGCGGTACTGGACCGCCCAGTTCCGGGCCACCGGTCAGCAGTTCCGGCCGATCCGGCGGATCGTTCCCTACCAGCGGGAGGGCGAGGTCTCCTGCGCCGGGCAGGCGCTTCCCCGCAACAACGCGGTCTACTGCTCCCAGGGCGACTTCATCGCCTACGACGTCAACTGGTCGGTGGCGGCGTTCCGGCAGGTCGGTGACGCGTTCGTGTTCTACCTGCTGGGTCACGAGTACGCCCACGGCATCCAGGTCCGGCTCGGCATCCGCGCCGACTTCACCATCCAGCAGGAGTTGCAGGCCGACTGCATGGCCGGGGCGTACCTCGGTGACTCGGTCCGCGACGGCACCCTGAAACTCGACGCCGGTGACCTGGACGAGTTCCGCGAAGGGCTGCTCGCCGTCGGCGACGACCCCGACCAGCCGTGGTTCGCCGAGGGGTCGCACGGCACCGCCGAGCAGCGCACCGACTGGTTCTTCCGCGGCTACGAGAAGTCCCTGGACGCCTGCAACCTCGGTTGAGGAGCAGGTCACGTCCGGGCGGCGTGGCGGCGGGCGGTCCCGGCCGGGCTGGCAGGATCGCCCGGAGACCACCACCCGACCGCCAGGAGGACCCGCTGAGCAGCCCACACCCCGCCGCCGTGCTCTTCGACATGGACGGCACCCTGGTCGACAGCGAGAAGCTCTGGGACATCGCCCTGTACGAGTTGGCCGCCGAGTACGGCGGCACCCTGACCGGCCCGGCGCGGCGCGCGATGATCGGCACCGCGATGGCCGCGTCGATGCGCATCCTCCACGACGACCTCGGTCAACCCGAGCGGGATCCGCAGGCCAGCGCCGAGTGGATCCAGGCGCGGATCCTGGAGCTGTTCCGCACCGGGCTGCGCTGGCGGCCGGGCGCGCTGACCCTGCTGCGGGCGGTCCGCGCGGCCGGCATCCCCACCGCGCTCGTCACCTCCAGCGGCCGGTCGCTGGTCGAGGTGGCCCTGGACACCCTCGGGCGGGACAGCTTCGACGCGGTGGTCTGCGGCGACGAGGTGGACTCGGCCAAGCCGCACCCGGAGCCGTACCTGACGGCCGCCCGGTTGTTGGGTGTCCCGATCGGTCGGTGCGTGGCGATCGAGGACTCGCCGACCGGGGTGGCCAGCGCGCTCGCCGCCGGTGCGGCGGTGCTTGCCGTACCGGCGGAGGTGCCGGTGCCGCCGACCGACGGCGTACACCAGTTGGAGAGCCTGACCGCGGCGGACCTGGAGCTGCTGGCGGCGCTGCTCGGCGAGCCACCGGCCTGAGCTGGCCCCACCTGCGGTGTCGGCCGGCATGCGCGGCTATGACGAAGGGGGTTCCGCCGACCGGCGGAACCCCCTTCGCGGTGAGTGGGATCAGTCGTGCGCGATCGCGCCCAGCACGTTGATCCGGGCCGCCCGGATCGCCGGGAGCACCGCCGCCACCACGCCGATGACGGCCGCCAGCAACAGGAACAGCCCCATCTGACCCCAGGGCAGGATCAGGTCGGTGATGCCGTCGTCCTTGAGCGCCCGGACCACCGCCGCGCCGAGGCCGACGCCGACCACGATCCCGAGCAGCGCCCCGAAGACGGAGATCACCACCGCCTCCACGGTGATCATCCGCATGGTCTGGGCCCGGCGCAGCCCGATCGCCCGCAGCAGGCCCAGCTCGCGGGTCCGCTCCAGCACCGACAGGGCCAGCGTGTTGACGATGCCGAGCACCGCGATCACGATGGCCAGCGCCAGCAGGATCTGGATCATCGTGAGCAGGCTGTCCAACTGGCCGGTCTGCTGCGCGATGAACGCTTCCCGGTCGGCCACCGACACCTCCGGGCTGTCGGCGAGCAGGGCCTCCAGCTGCGCCTGTACGCCCGCCACCGGCGTTCCGGGTGCCAGTTGGACGAACCCCTGGTTGGGCTTCGGGATGGCGAAGTCCTGCACCGCCTGCGGCGGCAACTGCACCGGGCTGGTCAGCTCGGAACTCTGGTAGATGCCGCTGACCGTGTAGGTGCGTGGCTCGCCCCGGGAGGCCTGCACGGTCACCTTCGACCCGACCGAGATGTTGCGGGACTCGGCGGTGTCCGAGCTGAACAGCATCTGGTCCGGGCCGAGCCGGCTGATGTCACCGGCGGTGGCCTTCGCCCCGAAGATCCGCTGCAACGCGCTCACGTCGCTGGACGCGGCCAGCCAGGTGACCTTCCCGTCGACCATTCCCATGTCGCCGTACTCGCCGTCGGCGAGCTGGACACCGGGCAGCGCCGCCGCCTTCGCCAACACCGCCGGGTCGAAGCTGGCCGGGCGGGAACCACCCGACGCCCCGGAGATCACCAGCTCGGCCTTGATGGTGTCCCGGGCCAGAGCGCCGATGCTGCCCTTCGCCGAGTCCAGGATCACCGTCACCCCGGTCACCAGGGCGATGCCGACCATCAACGCCGCGGCGGTGATCGCCGTGCGGCGCGGGTTGCGACCGGAGTTGAGCCGACCCAGCTTGCCCGGCACCGACCAGGCGAAGACCGCCCCCAGCAGGGAGACCACCGGTCGGCTGATCAGCGGGGTCAGCAACGCCACCCCGATGAAGGCGAACAGCACCCCACCCAGGATGACGGCCAGCGTGTTGTCGTCGGCGGTGCCGCTGAGCCCGAGGAACAACAGCACCGCACCGATCCCGGTGATCACGCCGCCGGTCACGGTCACCCTGGTCAAGGGCCGGTCCGGGTTGGCGACGTCCTGCATCGCCGCGATCGGCGGGATGCGCGACGCCCGCAGCGCCGGCAGCAGCGCCGCCACCACCGTGATCACCAGACCGACCGCGAACGAGCCGATCACCGCCGAGGACGGCACCCCGATCCCGGCCAGCGTCAGCCCACCCGCCAGGTTGCCGAAGACGTACGCCAGCAGCGCGCCGATGCCGATGCCGGCGCCCAGCCCCAGCACCGAGGCGATCAGGCCGATCGCCACCGCCTCCAGCACCACCGAGCCGATGATCTGCCTGCCGCTGGCCCCGATCGCCCGCATCAGGGCCAGTTCCCGGGTCCGCTGGGCCACGATGATCGAGAAGGTGTTGAGGATGAGGAAGGTGCCCACCAGCAGCGCGACGGCGGCGAACCCGAGCAGGATCTTGTTGAAGAAGGACAGGCCCTCCTTCAGGCTCGCCGAGGCGTCCGCCGACAGCTGTGCGCCGGTCTTGACCTCGACGTCGCCGCCCAGCGTCCGGGCCAGGTCGTCGCGCAACGCGGTGTCGTCGACCCCGTCGGCGGCCCGGACCGTGACGTTGGTGAAGACGTCCCGCGCGCCGAGCAGCAACCGCTGGGCCACCGGCGTGGTGAAGGCGACCTCGTTGACCCCGCCGATCGAGTCCCGGTCACCGCTGTAACCGAAGACCCCGACCAGGGTGAAGGTCTCCTTCGGCGACAGCGGGGTCAGCACCCCGACCCGGTCGCCCACCTTCACCTTGCCCGCCTGCGCCAGCGCCGCGTTCACGACGATCTCGTCGTCCGCCCGGGGCTCCCGCCCCTCCCGCAGCTTCACCAGGTCGCTCTCGCCCCGCCAGTTCGCCCCGAGCTGCGGAGGCCCGAACGAGGTGACCACCTTGCCGTTGCTGCCGATCAGCTGGGCCCCGTCGGTGGTGACCACCCCGGTGGCCTCGGCCACCCCGGCGACCTCGCGGACCCGTTGCACAGTGGCCGCCGGCACCGTCGCCGGCACCTGCTCACCCTGCATCTCGCCGAGCGCCACCTTGGGCTTGCCGGCGACGTTGACGTCGATGCCCTCGTACGCGTCGGCGAAGACCGCGTCGAACGAGCGGCCCAGGGTGTCGGTGAGCACGAACGCCCCCGAGACGAACATGACGCCCAGCACCACGGCCAGGCCGGACAACAGCAGGCGCACCTTGCGCGCCAGCAGACTCTTGAGGGTGGCCCGCAACATCAGCCGGCCACCTCGACCGGGGTGTCCAGCTTCTTCATGGTGTCCAGCACCGTGTCGGCGGTCGGCTCGATCAGCTCCGAGACGATCTGCCCGTCGGCGAGGAAGACCACCCGGTCGGCGTACGCGGCGGCGGTCGGGTCGTGGGTGACCATCACGATCGTCTGCCCGTGCTCGCGTACCGAGTTGCGCAGGAAGTTGAGCACCTCCGCGCCGGAGCGGGAGTCCAGGTTACCGGTCGGCTCGTCGGCGAAGATCACCTCGGGGCGGGCGACAAGCGCCCGCGCGCAGGCGACCCGCTGCTGCTGACCACCGGAGAGCTGCGACGGCCGGTGCCCCAGCCGGTCCCGCAGACCCACCGTGTCGATCACCGTGTCGTACCAGGCCGGGTCGGGTTTGCGACCGGCGATCGACATCGGCAGCAGGATGTTCTCCTGGGCGGTGAGCGTGGGCAGCAGGTTGAACTGCTGGAAGATGAAGCCCACCTTGTCGCGGCGCAGCTTCGTCAGACCCGAGTCACCCAGCCCGGTCACGGTGGTCTCGCCGATCTGCACGGTGCCCCTGCTCACCGAGTCCAACCCGGCCAGACAGTGCATCAACGTCGACTTGCCCGAGCCCGACGGGCCCATGATCGCGGTGAATCTGCCCCGCTCGAACTCGGCGCTGACCCCGCGTAACGCGGCGACCTGCGCCTCGCCGGTGCCGTACACCTTCCACACGTCGTTCGCCCGGGCCGCGGCCGGTGATTGCCGGCCTACCGTCACGGTCACGTCATCTACCTCTTCCGTCTGGCTGTGTATGCCCCACCGCCCCCGCTGGTCGGTGGGGTAGCTCCCATCCTCGGTGCCGTCCGGCGCGGATCCGTCCGACCGTGGGTTGACCCGGCGCGGATTTCCCGCTGCGGGTCGGCCCGGAGATCGTCTCAGGGTTCTCCCCGAGCCGGCCGCCGATCGCGCCACACCCCGCAGTGCGCTGGGGTGTCGGCGTCGACGCTAGAGCCTGACGTCACGTCACGGTCAACCGCGCCGCGCCGTCCTCCGTCACGGTAGGTGAGCACGACAACGCTGCCATCGGCCCACCGGCCTCACTGTGGGTACACCTCGGGGCGGACCCGCCACCGGTCGGCTACGCCTTGGGGCGGACCAACCCCGACTCGTACGCCAGCACCACCGCCTGCACCCGGTCGCGCAGCCGCAGCTTGGTCAGCACGTGCCCGACGTGGGTCTTGATGGTCGTCTCGCTTACCGACAGCGCGGCGGCGATCTCCGCGTTGGACAACCCCCGCGCCACCTGGACGAGCACCTCGCGCTCCCGTTCGGTCAACGTGCCCAGCGCCTTCGGCGGGCTCGCCGTCGGGTCCGGCAGCACGGTGGCGAACCGGTCCAGCAGCCGCCGCAGGATGCGTGGCGCCACCACCGCCTCCCCGGCGGCCACCGTGCGGATGGCGGTGACCAGGTCCTCGGCCGGCACGTCCTTGGCCAGGAAGCCGCTCGCCCCGGCCCGCAGCGCCCCCACCACGTACTCGTCGAGGTCGAAGGTGGTGAGGATGAGCACCCGCACCGGCAGCCGGGCGTCGACGATCGCCCGGGTCGCGGCCACCCCGTCCATCCGGGGCATCCGGATGTCCATCAGCACCACGTCGGGCAGCAGCCGACGGGACAGCTCCACCGCCTCCTGACCGTCCCCGGCCTCGGCCACGATGTCCAGGTCGTCCTCGGTGCCCAGCACCATCCGGAACCCGGTACGCAGCAACGGCTGGTCGTCGGCGAGCAGGATCCGCACCGGCCGCCCCGATGTGCGCGGGGAGGCCCGCCCCTCGTCCTGCGCCAAGGGAGGGGCGCCGCCGTGCGTCTCGCCCATCTGCCGTCCCCGTTCCACAGTCATGCCGGGACCGTCCCGACCGGTTCCACCGGAATTCTCGCGTACACCCGGAAGCCGCCGCCGGGTCGTGGCCCGATCCGCAGGGTTCCACCGTAGAGGCCGACCCGTTCCCGCATGCCGACCAATCCGTGCCCGATCCGGTTGGGCCCCGGTTCGGGACCCCGTCCCGTGTCGGTGATCTCCACGGTCAGGCCACCGTCCTCGACCCCCAACCGGACCGTCGCGGTGGCCCGCCCGGCGTGCTTGAGCGCGTTGGTCAGCGCCTCCTGCACGATCCGGTAGACGGTCAGCGACACCCCCTCATCGACCGCCGGCCCCGGCTCCGCGACCTCCAGGGTGACCGGCAGCCCCGCCTCGCGTACCTGCTCCACCAGCGCGGCGATGCCGGCCAGACCGGGCTGCGGGGTGAGGTCGGCGGCCGGCTCCGCGTCGGTACGCAGCACGTCGAGCAGCCGCCGCAGCTCCCGCAGCGTGACCCGGCTGGTGTCCTCGATCGTGGCGACCGCCTCGTCGGCGGCGGCCAGGTCCCGGTGCAGCACCCGCCGTGCCCCGGTGGCCAGCACCCCCATCACGCTGACGTGGTGGGCGACCACGTCGTGCAGTTCCCGGGCGATCCGCCGCCGTTCGTCGGCCACCGCCTGCTCGGCCAGCGACCGCTGGTTCTCCTCGGCCACCCGGGCCCGCTCCCGCAGCGCCCGCAGCGAGGTGCGCCGGGCCCGCACCGCCCGACCCACCGCGTAGGCGAGCAGCGCGGTCAGCAGGTTGTTGAGCACCAGGTACGCCGGGCCGACGTCGAGCCCGGTGTCCACCGGGGTGAGCACGTTGAGCACCGCCACCGGCACCCAGAGAAGCGTCGTGGCGGCGACCGCCGGCAGCACCTGCCAGCCGACCGCCATCGTGTAAGTCAGCACCAGGAACGTCAGGCTCTGGGTGGTCGGGGCGTGCCCGAGCAGCGCCGGCACCGCCAGGGTGGCCAGTGCGGCCCCCACCGCAGGCCACGGGGCGACCCGGCGCAACACCACCGGCGCCGCGCACAGCACGCTCCAGCCCAGCGCGGACGGCAACTGCCGGGGCCAGAACTCGCGCGGGGTGAGCAGGACGAAGGCGACCTCCAACACCACCAGGGCGACGGCGAAGAGGGCGTCACCGGCCAACGGCCGGCGCACCCACCACCGTTCGGCTCCCTCGGTCATACCGCGACGCTAGCCGCCCACCGGGCCGCCCGGTCGTCGCCGACGGTGAACCTCGCCTCATCCTCGCGGATGAGCACGTCTCCGCCCACCGGGCGGATCCGCCGCCGCTACTCGTCGGCGCCGGGGGTGGCCGGTCGGGACCGGGCGTCGCGCAACGGGTCGGCTGCGGCGGCCCGCTCGGGAAACGGCGGCGGGGTGCCGCCGAACGTCGGGCAGTGCGCCTGGTGGTTGCACCAGTCGCAGAGCCGACTCGGCCGGGGGCGGAAGTCCTGCCGCTCGGTGGCCTGCTCGATGGCCTGCCAGAGCGCCACCACGGTGCGCTCGAAGCGCAGCAACTCCTCGGCGTCGGGGGAGTAGTCGCAGATCTCGGCATCCTTGAGATAGAGCAGGCGCAGCACCCGGGGCACCACGCCCCGGGTGCGCCACAACACCAGCGCGTAGAACTTCAGCTGGAACAACGCCCGCGCCTCGAACGCCTCCCTCGGCGCCCCGCCGGTCTTGTAGTCGACCACCCGCAGCGCCCCGTCCGGGGCCACGTCGAGCCGGTCGAGGTAGCCCCGGATGAGCAACTCGTCGTCGACCACCGCGGAGATCAGGCTCTCCCGTTCGGCGGGCTCCAGCCGGCGCGGGTCCTCCACCGCGAAGTAGCCCTCCAGCAGCGCCGCCGCCGACCGGAGGAACTCGGCGGTGCCCGCCTCGTCGCCCGGATCGAACAGGGCGGCCAGCTCGGGCTGCTCGGTGACCAGCCGGTCCCACTGCGGCCCGACGAGATCACCGGCGGCGTCCGGGGTGCGCCCGCCCGCCGGCAGGTCGAACAACCGCTCCAGCACCGCGTGCACCAGGGTGCCCCGGGCCTGCTCGACGCTGGTGCGTTCGGGCAGCCGGTCGATGCTGCGGAACCGGTAGAGCAGCGGGCAGGTCTTGAAGTCGGCCGCCCGCGACGGCGACAGCGACGCCCGGATCGTGGCGGGTAGCACCGCCGGAGAATGCTGCTTGTCGACCACCGGTTCCGCCGTCATGCCCCGAAGGCTAGGACACCGGTGTGACAGGGCCGCCCTCGCCGCACCGGAGCATGATCGCGTGGCGCGTAGCATCGTGGCGGTGGAGTCCCGTTCCCGCACGCCGCGCCGGCGTACCGGCCTGACCGTCGGCCGGGTGTTCGGGGTGCCGCTGCACCTCAACGTGTCGATGCTGCTGCTGACCCTGCTGGTGACGGTCACCTACGCCGAGTTCGCCCGGGACCGGCTCGGGTTGTCCCCGCTCGGCGGCTACCTGATCGGCCTCGGCTTCGTGGTGTCGCTGCTCGGCTCGGTCCTGCTGCACGAGTTGGGGCACGCGCTGACCGCCAGGCGGTACGGCATCGGTGTGCGCGGGATCACCCTGGAGCTGCTCGGCGGCTACACCGAGATGGACCGGGACGCCCCGAACCCCCGGGTGGAGCTGCTCGTCGCGCTGGCCGGGCCGGCCGTCTCGGCGGTGCTCGGCGGGCTCGCCGTGGCCGCCACCCTGGCCGCCCCCGATCACACCCTGACCCACCAGCTCGCGCTGCAACTGGCGCTGAGCAACGTCATCGTGGCCGTGTTCAACCTGCTGCCCGGCCTGCCCCTGGACGGTGGCCGGGCGCTGCGGGCCCTGCTGTGGCGGATCACCCGGGACCGGCACCGGGCCACCGAGGCCGCCGGCTGGGTCGGGCGGGCCGTCGCGGTGGGCACCGCCGGGCTGGTCGTGCTGCTCACCGTGCAGCGGGTCCTGGTGCCGCTGGCGTTGCCGCTGATGCTGCTGGTCGCGATCACCCTCTGGCGGGGCGCCGGCCAGTCGATCCGGTACGCCCGGATCAGCCGCCGGGTGCCGCTTATCGACCTGGCCCGGCTGGCCCGGCCGGTCTTCGCCGTACCCACCGGGACGCCGCTTGCCGAGGCGCAGCGCCGGCACGCCGAACAGGGCCCACCCGGGTCCGCCGTCGCCGTGGTCGACGGCGCCGGCCGACCGGTCGCCCTGGTCGACCCGGCGGCGGCGGACGCCGTGCCGCCGGGCCGGCGGCCCTGGCTGGCGGTGGACACGGTGGCCAGACCGCTGGCCGCCCTGCCGACCCTGCCGCTCGGTCTCGACGGCGAGCGGGTGATGGCGGCCGTCCAGGCACACCCGGGCGCGCGGTACGTGGTGACGTCAGGCGAAGATGTGGTCGGCGTTCTGCACATCGCGGATCTCGCCCAGGTCCTCGAACCCACACGGAAGATGAACAGGTGACCGCAGCACATCCCCCCACCCTCCCGGCCCGCGACGGCACACCGGCGTCCACTGCCACCGCCGAGCTGCCCCCGGTGCACCGGGGGCCGTTCCGCCCCGGCGACCGGGTGCAGCTGACCGACCCCAAGGGGAGGATGCACACCGTCACCCTGGAACCCGGCAAGGAGTTCCACACCCACCGTGGCATCCTGGCGCACGACGCGCTGATCGGGCAGCCCGACGGCAGCGTGGTCAGCACCGCCGGCGGCGGGACGGCCTTCCTGGCGCTGCGTCCGCTGCTGTCGGACTACGTGCTGTCCATGCCGCGCGGCGCCCAGGTGATCTACCCGAAGGACTCGGCGCAGATCGTCGCCATGGGCGACGTCTTCCCCGGCGCCAAGGTGCTGGAGGCCGGCGCCGGCTCCGGGGCGCTGAGCTGTTCGCTGCTGCGCGCCGTCGGCACCGGCGGCGAGCTGCACTCCTACGAGGTGCGCGACGACTTCGCCCAGATCGCCCGGCGCAACGTGGAGGCGTTCTTCGGTGCGCCGCATCCCGCCTGGCGACTGCACGTGGGCGACGTCGCCGACTGCCCGGAGACCGGGTTCGACCGGATCATCCTGGACATGCTCACCCCGTGGGAGACCCTCGACATGGTCGAGCGGGCGTTGCTGCCCGGTGGCGTTTTCGTCGGCTACGTGG
Organism: Micromonospora sp. DSM 43699; assembly: GCF_055517075.1. Taxonomy (NCBI): domain Bacteria; kingdom Bacillati; phylum Actinomycetota; class Actinomycetes; order Micromonosporales; family Micromonosporaceae; genus Micromonospora; species Micromonospora sp. DSM 43699. Next base: position 20,925 of record NZ_JBTMMT010000001.1, on the reverse strand, counting down.
CGACCACCCCGCAGCTGTCCGAGCTGGTCGAGGCGCTGCGCGAGCGGGGCGGCTGGACCGAGCCGCGGGCCTGGGAGTCGCTGGTACGCGACTGGCACGCCGAGGGGCTCGCCGTGCGCCCCGACCACCGGATGATCGCGCACACCGCGTTCCTGGTCTCCGCGCGTAAGCTCGCTCCGGGCGTCACCGCGCCGCCACGCCGCCGCAAACCCAGCAAGGGTGCCGAGGCGTACGCGGAACGCAAGCAGGCGCTGCGCGAGGCGGCGGCGGCCCGGGAGGCGGCGGCGCTGGCCGCCGTCACGTCGGCCGTCGGAGCCGACGAGGCGGACCGGTCGTGACGGCGGATCGGAGCGGCTGGGCGTGAACGGGCGGATCCCGACGGCCGGTGCGGGCCGTCGGTGTGACCTGGGGGAGAGGGCATGAGTCAGCCGGGTTTCGGCGGCGAACTGCCGGCCGTGTTCCCGGACTGGTCGCCGTACCAGGATCTGGAGTCGGCGGCGCGCGCCTATCTGCGCGACCCGGACATCGCCCTGGAGGCGCTCGGCGGGGTGCTGCGCGGGGCCTCGGTGCTCGGGTTCACCCTGGAACGCTTCGTCAACGAGGTCAACGGGGTGTGGCAGGAGGTCGTCGTCTGTGACGGCAGCCGGCTGGTGCTCTGGCACGGCGAGGACGTGCCGCCGGGGGAGGGGCCGCCCGGGTCGATGACGTCGTCGCTGCGGGTGGTGCCGGTCTCCACGGTCACCGAGGTCGGTTGCCGGCGCCGGCTGACCCGGGCAGAAAACGGCGAGGTACGGGTCGACAGCATCGACGTCTACCTGCTGCTCACCTCGCTGGACGAGGCTCCGCCCGGTGACGAGATGGTCGGTGCGCCCCGACACGACGCGCTGCGCTTCGGCAAGACCCTCGACGACGGCGGGGCCGGCCAGATCGCCCGGTTGGAGGAGTTCGCCCGGATGGTCGCCTCGGTCGTCGGTCGGCCACTGCTGTAGTCGGGCCGACGGGTCGGGAGTGACGGTCATCACTTTCGGCCCGTCGGCTCACCACAGAGTCGTCTTTCCGACGGTGGATGTCGGGACGTCACCGGGCCGGGCGGACCGGCGCCGGAGCGGTCAGCCGCCGACGGTCAGTCGTCCTCGGCCTCGGGGCCGGCCACCTCGACGCCGTCGCTGCCGCGCACCACGTGGATGCACTCGCCCGGGCACTCCTTCGCGGAGTCGATGACTTCCAGCCGCAGGTGTTCCGGCACGTCGACCCGGCTACCGGGGGCGAGCCGCAGCTCACCGTCGGTGCCCTTGACGTACGCCAGGCCGTCGACGTCGAACTCGAAGACCTCCGGCGCGTACTGCACACAGAGCCCGTCGCCGGTGCAGAGATCCTGGTCCACCCAGACCTGCAACTGGTCGGTCGCGACGTCGGTCACCCGGCACCCCCCATGTTCTCCCGTCCCACCCCTCGACGGTACCCGAACGGCCGGACCCGCCCCGCAGGCGTCCCTTGGCGATCAAGGTTCGGTGACGAGGGCGTTGCGTGGGACCGAATCGGCCTCATAGCGGCTAGTGTTAGGGCAGAACGTTCAAGCCCCCCGGGGAGGTGGGACGTGGCACGCAGTGACGACGCGGACTCGCGCGCCGCACGGTGGGAGAAGGAGGCCCACGATCTCTCCACGCAGGTCGCGTTCCTTCAGGAGGAACTCGCCCTGGTGCGGCGCAAGTTGACCGAAAGCCCCCGACACGTCCGGCAGCTCGAAGAGCGGCTGGCGGCCACCCAGGCACAGTTGGCGCGGCTCACCGAGAACAACGACCGGCTCGTGAGCACCCTCAAGGAGGCTCGCGCGCAGATCGTGACGCTCAAGGAGGAGATCGACCGGCTGGCACAGCCGCCGTCCGGCTACGGCGTCTTCCTCGCGCGGCACGACGACGGCACGGTGGACATCTTCACCGGCGGACGCAAGCTCCGGGTCGCCGTCTCACCCTCACTGGACGCCGAGGAGTTGCGGCGTGGCCAGGAGGTCCTGCTCAACGACGCGCTCAACATCGTCGACGCGTTCGGCTACGAGCGGGTCGGCGAGGTGGTGATGCTCAAGGAGATCCTCGCGGGTCCCGAGGGCAGCCCGGGCGACCGGGCGCTGGTGGTCTCGCACTCCGACGAGGAGCGCATCGTCCACCTGGCCGACACCCTGATCGGCACGGCGATCAGGGCCGGCGACTCGCTCATGATCGAGCCCCGCTCGGCGTACGCGTACGAGCGGATCCCGAAGAGCGAGGTCGAGGAGTTGGTGCTGGAGGAGGTGCCCGACGTCGACTACACCGACATCGGCGGCCTCCAGTCGCAGATCGAGCAGATCCGCGATGCGGTGGAGCTGCCCTTCCTGCACGCCGACCTGTTCCGGGAGCACCAGCTCCGGCCGCCGAAGGGCATTCTGCTCTACGGTCCGCCGGGCTGTGGCAAGACGCTCATCGCCAAGGCGGTGGCCAACTCGTTGGCCAAGAAGATCGCCGAGCGGTTGGGCAAGGACCGGCACACCAGCTTCTTCCTCAACATCAAGGGCCCGGAGCTGCTCAACAAGTACGTCGGCGAGACCGAGCGGCACATCCGGCTGATCTTCCAGCGGGCCCGGGAGAAGGCCGGGGAGGGCACTCCGGTCATCGTGTTCTTCGACGAGATGGACTCGATCTTCCGGACCCGTGGCTCCGGCGTCTCCTCCGACGTGGAGAACACCATCGTCCCGCAGCTGCTCAGCGAGATCGACGGTGTCGAGGGCCTGGAGAACGTCATCGTGATCGGCGCCTCCAACCGGGAGGACATGATCGATCCGGCCATCCTGCGCCCCGGCCGGCTCGACGTGAAGATCAAGATTGAGCGTCCGGACGCCGAGGCGGCCAAGGACATCTTCTCCAAGTACATCCTCGCCGGGCTGCCGCTGCACCCCGACGACCTCGCCGAGCACGGCGGCGAGCCGAAGGCCACCGTGGCAGCCATGATCGACGCGGTGGTCCTGCGGATGTACTCGGAGACCGAGGAGAACCGTTTCCTCGAGGTGACCTACGCCAACGGTGACAAGGAAGTCCTCTACTTCAAGGACTTCAACTCCGGCGCGATGATCCAGAACATCGTCGACCGGGGCAAGAAGATGGCGATCAAGGAGTTCCTCACCTCCGGGCGCAAGGGGCTGCGGTTGCAGCACCTGCTCGACGCCTGCGTCGACGAGTTCCGGGAGAACGAGGACCTGCCCAACACCACCAACCCGGACGACTGGGCCCGGATCTCCGGCAAGAAGGGCGAGCGGATCGTCTACATCCGCACGCTCGTCTCCGGCGGCAAGGGCACCGAGACCGGCCGCTCCATCGAAACCGCGAGCAACACCGGCCAGTACCTCTGACCGGGAGATCGGACGGGCCCGCGACGCGACGCGTCGCGGGCCCTGTCGTCTGCATCACCCACTGTTAACCGGACCGCCCCCGCGTCCGGCAGGTGGAATGCCGGACTCGTCGTTAGACTTCCCCCACCGCGTAGTCGACTCCGAGGAACCGCGTGCCGCCCGAGCTCTCCGTCGTTGATCCGCCACTGTCCCCGGCGGTGGACCAGACGCCCCCCACCGTCCCGACGCGCCGGCCGGCCCGCCGCTGGCGGTGGATTCCCCTCCTGCTGGCCGCCCTCGTCGCCGCGTGGGTCGTACCCCTCGCCGGGCACGCCCTGCACCGGGAGTGGCTGCTCCCCCCGATCGTGCTGATCGCCACGGCCAGCGTGCTGCGCGGTGGCCGCACCCTGCTCGACCGGCTGATGCTCGCTCTCGGCCTGCTGCTCGGCCTGGCCGCCGTCGGCGGTCTGATCTTCCCGATCTGGCCCTGGGGGATGCGTCCGGTGCCCGTCACCGGGGTCGCCCTCACCGTGCTCGTCCTCGCCGCCGCCGCGCTGCGCCGCCTGCCCCGGTTGCCCAGACCTGGCTGGGCCGACCTGTTCCCGCTGGCCGGGGCCACCGCCATGGTGGCCTACCTGAGGCAGCCCTGGCAGCGCGCCGACGACCTCGCCGACCGGCTCACCGTCCTCGGCATGGGCGAGGACAACTGGCGGCACATGGCGCTGTTCGACGTCATGGGACGCCTCGACGGCTACACCTTCGTCGACCCGGCCGCCGCCCGGGAGCAGATCACCGCCCAACTCGTCTACTACCCGCAGGGCTGGCACCTGATCACCGCCCTGCTCGACGGCTTCCTGACCCCCACCGCGCCGCGCGTCGACGACCTCGTCGCCCACTACTTCGGCTGGACCATCGCCGGCTTCGGGCTGCTCACCCTGGTGCTGATCTGGGCCGCCCAGCGGCTGTCCGGCCCGATCCACCTGCTGCACCGCACGGTGCTCACCGTGGTCGTCGGCGCGGTGGTGCTCGGCACCCAGCTGCCCCGCCTGCTCAACGCCGGCTACCCCACCGAGGTGCTCGGGCTGACGCTGACCGTGCTGATCGCCGCGCTGGTCGCCCGCCCGGTCCCCGGCACCCGGGAGCAGGTCGTGCTGCTGTGCGCCCTGCTCGCCGCCGTCGGGTTCACCTACTACCTGTTCCTGCCGGCCGCCGCCGTGCTGGTGCTGTGCTGGGTGCTCACCCACTGGCGGGAGGCGCTGCGCCGGTGGTTCACCGTGCTCACCGTCGGCCTGGCCGGCGCCGCCCTCGCCCTGATCGCCCCGCTGCTCGGCGTGCTGCGGGCCGGGCAGACCGAGGCGTTGGTCATCGGCTCGTCCCAGGCCGTCGAGGGGTGGCGGGCGCTGATCTGGCTCGGCGGCATCGTCGGGGTGGCCCTGCTCGTCCAGGTCGCCCGCGCCGATCCGGCCTGGCGACGCTGGCTGCTGGTCTGCGTCGTCGGCGCGGCCCTGCCGCTGACCATCGCCCAGCTCAACACCAACTCCGGGGTGCCGCCGGGCTACTACTTCGTCAAGGCCACCCACCTGGCCACCGCGCTGCTCGTCGTCGGCGCCGCCGCGGTGGTCCGGCTGCTGCCGGTGCCCCGGCCCGCGCTGAGCTGGCGGGGGGTCGGCAGTACGACGGCGGGGGTGCTCGCCGCCGCGCTCACCATGACGGTCGCGGTGGCGCTCTGCGGGGTCACCGGGTGGCACCGTAGCCTGCTGCTTGTCGACGAGAAGACCTGGGCGCAGCACTGGGTCCACCAGGACCTCACCCTGCCGTCCAGAGTGGCCTGGGTGTGTGCCGACGCCCAGCAGCGCTACCCCGAGGTGCCGGGCACCACCACCCTGGTCATCGACCGTGGCCCGATGCGGTCGTACCTGATCTCGCTGTGCCTGTCGGCGCTGCACGGCACCACCGCGGCCACCGACCCGGGCATCTACAGCCTGCCGTTCCTCGAACCGGACCGCACCGACATCATCGTCCGGCGGGTGGCCGGTCCGATCCGGTTCGTCACCTCCGACCCCAAGGGGGAGCGTCGGGTCCACCGGATGCTGCGCGACGAACCCGCCCTGCGGCACCGGCTCAGCTGGGTGCCGCTGACCGTGCCGGAGTGCGACGTGGCCCCCTCCGACGAACCGCCCCCGCCGACCCTCGAGACCGCGACACCCGACCCGGCCGAAGCGGCATGCCCCCTTCCCCGGTGAGGCGGACTACGCTCGACGTGACGGCGGACCGGGTCAGGCGAGCGGAGCGGGTAGGTCGATGAGCGTCAGAAGAATCATGGGCACCGAGGTCGAGTACGGGATCTCCGTGCCCGGCCAGGCCGGAGCCAACCCGATGGTCACCTCGTCCCAGGTGGTCAACGCGTACGGCGCACGCCCGGAACTCAACCGTGGCGGCCGGGCCCGCTGGGACTACGAGGAGGAGTCGCCGCTGCGCGACGCCCGCGGCTTCACCTACTCCGGGGCCGCCTACGACCCGGCGGAGGCGCTCGCCGACGAGGACCTCGGCCTGGCGAACGTGATACTCACCAACGGTGCCCGGCTCTACGTCGACCACGCACACCCTGAGTACTCCACCCCCGAGGTGACCAACCCGCTCGACGTGGTGCGGTGGGACAAGGCGGGGGAGCGGGTGATGGCCGAGGCGGCCCGCCGGGCGGCCACCATTCCCGGCACCCAGCCGATCCACCTCTACAAGAACAACACCGACAACAAGGGTGCCAGCTACGGCGCGCACGAGAACTACCTGATGCGCCGGCAGACCCCGTTCGCCGACATCGTGGCGTACCTGACGCCGTTCTTCGTCACCCGCCAGATCGTCTGCGGTGCCGGCCGGGTCGGGATCGGCCAGGACGGCGGGCAGAGCGGGTTCCAGATCTCCCAGCGGGCGGACTTCTTCGAGGTCGAGGTCGGCCTGGAGACCACCCTCAAGCGGCCGATCATCAACACCCGCGACGAGCCGCACGCCGACGCCGACAAGTACCGTCGGTTGCACGTCATCATCGGCGACGCCAACCTGTCGGAGATCTCCACCTATCTCAAGGTGGGCACCACCGCGTTGATCCTCACCATGATCGAGGAGAAGGCGCTCGGTGCCGACCTGGGCATCGCCGATCCGGTCGCGGAGCTGCGCGCGGTCAGCCACGACCCGTCGCTGACCCACCGGATGCGGCTGCGCGACGGCCGTCGACTGACCGCCCTGGACCTCCAGTGGGCCTACTACGAGCGGGTGCGGTCCTTCGTGGACGAGCGGTACGGCGCGGACACCGACGCGCAGACCCTGGACGTGCTGGAGCGCTGGGAGCGGGTGCTGGACCGGCTCGGCCGTGACGTGTTCCTCTGCGCCGACGAACTGGACTGGGTGGCCAAGTTGCGGCTGCTGGAGGGTTACCGGGAGCGGGAGAAGCTGGGCTGGGGCTCGCCCAAGCTCCAGCTGGTCGACCTGCAGTATTCCGACGTACGGCCGGAGAAGGGCCTCTACCACCGGCTGGTGACCCGGGGGTCGATGAAGACGCTGCTGGACGACGAGCAGACCCGCCGGGCGATGACCGAGCCGCCCGAGGACACCCGGGCCTACTTCCGGGGTCGCTGCCTCGCCCAGTACGCCCCCGAGGTGGTCGCGGCGAGCTGGGATTCGGTGATCTTCGATGTGGGCCGGGAGTCGCTGGTCCGGGTGCCGATGATGGAGCCGGAGCGGGGCACCCGCAAGCACGTCGGCGCGCTGTTCGACAGGTGCGACACCGCCAAGGACCTGCTGGAGACGTTGACCGGCGGCTGACCCGACCGGTGACGGCGGCCCGTCGTGCGTCGGATGCCGGCGCGCGGCGGGCTTTTCGTCGTCTCCGCGAGGTAAGTTCATCGCAGACGATCGTGGAGGAGGCAGCGAGATGGCTTCACAAGAGGGCGGCCAGACCCAGTCGGGCAAGTCGCACCAGGCCGAGGAGATCGACGACGTCACCACCGAGGCCAACCCGGAGGTCGCCGAGCGGCACGCCGAGATCACCGAGGACGTCGACGACCTGCTCGACGAGATCGACTCCGTCCTGGAGGAGAACGCCGAGGAGTTCGTGAGGGGGTATGTCCAGAAAGGGGGTGAATGAGGCAAATGTCCGGTTTGCCGGAGGCGACGGACAAGGTGTGCCCCCAGTGCGGTCGCTCGTTGCCGACGTCGGCCTTCCACCGGAACCGGCGACGCGTGGACGGCTTGTCGTTCTACTGTAAGACCTGCGCGGCGGCCCGCTCCGAGACGAGCCGCCGCAGGCGCGGGATCGCTCCGCAGCGGAAGGCGGACGTGCCGCTCGCGGACGGTCTGAAGTGGTGCCCTGACTGCGAGCAGATCAAGCCCATGGACGCCTTTCCCCGCACCACCAACGCGAGCGGACGCCACAGCTACTGCAAGCCCTGCCACAACTCACGCGGCAAGGAGACCGTGCAGCGGCTCTACGGTGGCAGTCGCGAGTACCACCTGCGCCGCCGCTACGGGATCGGCGAGCAGGAGTTCCAGGAGCTGCTCGCCGAGCAGGGCGGTGTCTGCGCCGTCTGCGGCGCGGAAGATCCTCAACATGTGGACCACGATCACCGCACCGGATGGGTGCGCGGGATACTCTGCTTCAACTGCAACGGTGGTCTTGGCCAGTTCCGTGACAGTCCCACGAGGCTGGCCAGGGCGATCACGTATCTGAGAGGAACCACGTGGCAGCGGGCTTTGATCCATCCGGGCGTCTACCAGATGTGTTCACCAACGCGGGGACGTCCTCCTTCACCTCGTTCCTGAGCCGGGTGGCCCCCGAGATGCTGCCCGGCCGACGGCCGCTGCCGCCGGGCATGGCCGCCGACCTGGCGCCGCACGCGACCACCATCGTGGCGATCTCGGCCGTCGGTGGCGTGGTGCTGGCCGGCGACCGTCGGGCCACCATGGGCAACCTGATCGCGCAGCGGGACATCGAAAAGGTGCACCCCGCCGACGCGTACTCGCTCGTCGGCATCGCCGGCACGGCGGGCATCGGCATCGAGCTGATGCGGCTGTTCCAGGTGGAGCTGGAGCACTACGAGAAGATCGAGGGCGCGATGCTCTCCCTCGACGGCAAGGCCAACCGGCTCGCCTCGATGATCCGCGGCAACCTCGGCGCGGCCATGCAGGGGCTCGCGGTCGTCCCGCTCTTCGCCGGGTTCGACCTGGCCGCCCGGGATCCGGCCCGGGCCGGGCGGATCTTCAGCTTCGACGTCACCGGTGGCCCCTACGAGGAGACCGGCTACGACGCGATCGGCTCCGGTTCGCTCTTCGCCAAGTCGGCACTGAAGAAGCGGTACCGCGCCGGTGTGTCCGTCGACGACGCGACCCGGCTCGCCGTCGAGGCGCTCTACGACGCCGCCGACGACGACACGGCCACCGGTGGGCCGGACCTGACCCGGCGGATCTATCCGGTGGTGATGACGGCGACCGCCGAGGGCACCCGCCGGCTCACCGAGGCCGAGACGGCCACCATCGCCGAGAGCGTCGTCGCCGGGCGGATGGAGAACCCGGGCGGCTGACCCGTCCCCACCCCACCAGCCTCAGTCGTCGAGACAGCGCCAGAAGGAGAACCGCCGCCGTGGCCATGCAGTTCTACGCCTCGCCCGAGCAGATCATGCGCGACCGCTCCGAGCTGGCCCGCAAGGGCATCGCCCGGGGGCGCAGCGCGGTGGTCCTGAGTTACACCGGCGGGGTGCTCTTCGTCGCGGAGAACCTCTCCAGCGCCCTGCACAAGGTCAGTGAGATCTACGACCGGATCGGCTTCGCCGCCGTCGGCCGGTACAACGAGTTCGAGAACCTGCGCCGCGCCGGGGTACGGATGGCCGACCTGAACGGCCTGAGCTACGACCGGCGCGACGTGACCGGCCGGGCCCTGGCCAACGCGTTCGCGCAGACCCTGGGCGCCATCTTCACCGAGCAGTCCAAGCCGTTCGAGGTGGAGATCTGCGTGGCGCAGGTCGGTGCCACGGCCGACGAGGACGAGCTGTACCGGCTCACCTACGACGGGTCGGTCAACGACGAGCCGGGCCGGATGGCGATGGGCGGCCAGGCCGAGGCGATCACCGGGGTGCTCAAGTCCGAGCACCGGGCCGACCTGTCGCTCGCCGAGGCGGTCAAGGTGGCCATGAAGGCGCTGAGCAGCGTCGGCGGCGAGGGCGGCGCGGCCCGGACGATCGCCCCCAACCAGCTCGAGGTGGCCGTCCTGGATCGCGGTCGGGTCGGGCGTACCTTCCGGCGGATCACCGGGGCGGCGCTGACCGCGCTGCTGGAGGGCGACGCGGCCGCTGACGCCGCGCCGGCCGACGGCCGGGCCAAGACCCCCTCGGTGCCCACCGAGGAGGCGCACAAGCCCACCACCTCGGCCGGCTCGGCGGACCTGGAGGGCCAACCCCAGGAGAAGCCGGAAGCGTAACGGCGACACGCGTAGGGGCCAGGGTGGTGAACCCCGGCCCCTACGCGTGGATTCCGTGCCGACGCCCCGCCGCTGTGCCGTGCGGCACAGCGGCGGGGCGTGTGGGACGGGTCAGGACTTGCGCAGCAACGGCTTGGCCATGGCCCAGTAGGCGGCGGCGATGACGTTGAAGATGCCCATGCCGGGCGGCGACTCGACGTTCGACGGGTCGACCTTCGCGGTCATCAGCTCGGCGATGACCCCGTCGGGGACCATCCGCTCCTGCTGGAGCTGCCGCCGCCGGGTGCGCACCCAGGCCCGGTTGGTCCAGAGCCAACCCCAGCCGCGTGCCTTCTCCCGCCCCCAGCCGCCGAGCAGCGCGGCCACCAGCAGGGCCGCCTCGGTGAGCAGCAGCATCGGGGCCAGCACCACCAGGGTCCGCGTCTCGTACGCGGTGAGCAGCGAGATCAGCCTGTTGCGTTCCAGCAGGTAGTGCTTGAGCTTGTTGCGGGAGAACTCGTAGTGGTGCACCACCACGGCGTCCGGGACGTACTCCTGGCGCAGCCCGCGCTGCCACAGCCGCAGGCTGATCTCGGTGTCCTCGTGGTAGGCGAAGTACTCGGCGGCGAAGCCGTCCAGCTCCCTCCACAGCGCCCGGTTGATCACGAAGCAGCAGCCGCTGATCGACGGCACGGTGGTCCGCCGGGCGTGCGCGCTGGCGGGTTCGCCGTTGCCGCCGGCCCAGGACAGCCCGATGTAGTGCAGCGGGTTGCCGGAGGTGTTGATCAGGTCGGGGTTCTCGGCGAGCCGGATCGAGGCCATGGCCGCGCCGACACCGGGCTCGCCGGCCACCGCCACCGTCCGGGCCAGCGCGTCGGGGGCGACGACGGCGTCGGAGTTGACGAAGGCCAGCCACTCCCCGGTGGCCTCGGCGGCACCGACCCGGCAGCCGCCGGAGTAACCGGTGTTCTCCTCCGGCCGGACCACCCGTACCCCGGCGAAGCCCTTGACCACGTCGATGCCGTCACCGGTGCAGCCGTTGTCGACCACGATCAGCTCGATCTCGACGTCGGTGCTGGCCAGCACGGCGCGGGCGGCGTCGACCAGGTAGGGCTCGGCGCCGTAGGCGAGCATCACCGCGGACACCTGTGGGCGGGGCATCTAGAGACCTCCGGAGACGCCGGTGGCCACCACGTCGTCGAGTGGCCGGACGGGGGTGGGGGTGGCCGGGCGGGTGCCCCGGCGCAGCAGCAGGACGGCCATGGTGGCGGCCACCACGACGGAGCCGACCGCATAGGCCAGTTCGACGCGGAGCGCGATCGGGGCCGGGACGGCGGTGACGGCGAGCAGGGCGGTCACCCCGATCGTCCAGGAGATCGCCTGGGCGCGGTGCCGGTCCAGGGCGAGCAGGGCCTGGCCGAGGACCATGGCCCACAGGTAGGCGAGGGTGCCGACGGCCAGCCAGGCGAAGTCGCCGTGGCCGAGCACGCCTGGGGCGTCGAAGAGCCGGTGGACCAGCCAGGGGCCGAGCACCACCGCGCCGAGTGCCCCGGTGACGCCGAGGGCGGTGACCACGCCGAGCGCCCGGCGCAGCAGACCGTGGAAGCCGGTGACGTCGCCGGTGGTGGCGGTGGTGGCCAGGCCGGGCAGCAGGGACGCCTGCATCGAGCCGAAGACGAACAGCGGGATGCGGACCAGCACCAGGGCGGAGAGCAGCGCGCCGGCGGTGGCCACGTCGGCCGGGTCGAGCAGCCGCGCGTTGATCACACCGACGTTGACCACGACCTGGGAGAGCAGGCTGGAGACGGTGAGCAGGCCGAGGCCGCGCAGCAGGGTTCCCCAGGCGACGGGGACGCCGCCGCCGACGACGCGCAGCACCGGTGGGAGGGTCACCAGCACCGACAGCAGCGGGGCGACGACAAGCACCGCGCCGTACCAGACCGGGTCGGTGACGCCACCGAGGCCGAGCCCGGCGACCAGCGCGATGCGCAGCCCGCCGTCGACCCCGAGCTGGGTGCCGTACCAGGGGAAGAGTTGCAGACCGGACAGCACGCCCCGGGTGGTGTAGGCGACGGCCATCGCCACCAGCGCACCGATCAGCACGGCGACCATGGTCCCGTCGCCGGCGAAGAGCCGGTCGGTCAGCGCCCGGTGGCCGGCGATGGTGGCCACGACCAGCAGCCCCAGCACGACGGTGGCGACGATCGCCCCCCGGGCCAGCACCGGGCCGGGGGGCAGCCCCTGGCTGCGGCGGGCGGCGACGACCCGGGCCACCTCCTGCTCGACCGGGATGAAGACGCCGATGCCGAGGGTGAACACGATCGACCAGAGCACCGACAGCGAGGAGTAGTCGGCGAGGTCGAGGGCGTGCCCGGCGACCGCGAGGTGCACGTAGGAGGCGAGCCCGAGCAGGGCCAGGCCGCCTCCGACGGCGAGGGTGCCGGGCGGGACGAGGTGGAGCAGTCGCCGCATCACCGGCGGATGAGCGCCAGGGTGAGCACCGCGAAGGCCCGGCCCAGGTAGATCATCGCCTTGGCGGGGGAGTGGCTGGGGGTGCCGGCCATCCGCTTGCGCATGGCGACCGGCACCTGACGGATCCGGTAGCCGCGTCGGGCGGTGTGCACCAGGGTCTCCACCGTGTCGCCGAGGTACTCGGCCGGGTACCAGCCGGCGAACATCTCGATGACCCGTCGGTTGGCGGCCCGGAAACCGGAGGTGGTGTCGGTCAGCCGGGTCTTGGCGACCCGGGAGAGCACCCCGGACAGCATCACCATCGCCCAGCGCCGGGGACCGCGCACCGAGTAGTCGCCCTCGCCGGCGAACCGGGCGCCGATGACCAGGTCGTTGTCGTCGAGCAGGTCGACCAGCTTCGGCACGTAGCGCGGGTCGTGCTGGCCGTCGGCGTCGATCTGGATGGCGACGTCGTAGTCGTTGTCCCGGGCGTAGCGGTAGCCCAGCCGCATCGCCCCACCCACCCCGAGGTTGTACGGCAGCTTGGCCACCAGGGCACCGGCGGCGGCGGCCACCGCGGCGGTGCGGTCGGTGGAGCCGTCGTCGACCACCAGCACGTCGACGCCGGGCAGTTCGCCACGGACCTCGCCGACCACGTCGGCGATCGACCCGGACTCGTTGAGCGCCGGGATGATGATCAGGACGCGCTTGCCGTTAACCATCGTGGGACACCAGTTCGTCTCGGGCGGCTGCGCCGGTCCGGGCGGTTTCGGCGAGGCGGGCGGCGCGCTCCGCCTCGATCTGGGCGCGGAGCAGGGCGAAGTCCTCGGCCAGGGTGCGGGTCTCCTCCTCCAGCGCGCTGACCTCCCAGCTCAGGTGTACGCAGACCAGCAACAGGAAGACGATGCCGAGGAAGAGCACCAGGCTGACGCCGGAGACCACCCCGAGAAAGCCGGCCACGTTGTCCAGCAGCCGGGGGAACAGCGACAACGGGATCACGATGACCAGGACGCCGAGCCAGAGCATGCCGTACTTCTCGCGGAGCTGCCGGCGGCGCAGCAGCTCGACGATGGTGGCGAGCAGGATCAGGCCGGTCAGACCGGTGACGAGGGTGAGCTTCATGCGACCTTCCACGGGGCGGGTGCAGTGGGGGAGTCGAAGGCGGCGGACAGCGCGTCGCGCCATTCCGGCAGGGGGGACAGGCCGGCCTCGGCCCAGCGGTCGTGCCCTAGCACACTGTACGCCGGTCGCGCGGCGGGACGCGGAAACCGGTCACTGGTGGTGGGCCGGACCCGGTCCGGGTCGAGCCCGGCGAGGGTGAAGGCGGCGCGGGCCAGGCCGTACCAGGTGGTCCGGCCGGTGCAGGTGCCGTGGTAGATCCCGGCCGGGGCCCGTCCGGCCAGGGCCGCGTCGGCGAGCGCCACCAGTTGGGTGGCCAGCGCGTACGACCAGGTGGGCTGGCCCTGCTGGTCGTCGACCACGTCGAGGTGCTCGCGGTTGGCGGCCAGACCGATCATCGTGGTGACGAAGTTTCGCCCGTGCGCCCCGTAGAGCCAGGCGGTCCGTACCAGGTAGCCGGTTTCGGGGAGGAATCGGACCACGGCCCGTTCCCCGGCGAGCTTGCTGCGGCCGTACGCGTTGACCGGGGCGGTGGGGGCGTCCTCGGCGTACGGGGTGTCGGCGTCGCCGGCGAAGACGTAGTCGGTGGACACGTGCACCAGCCGCGCGCCGTGCTCGGCGCAGGCGCGGGCGAGGTGGGCGACCGCGTCGCCGTTGACCGCGGTGGCCGCCGCCTCGTCCCGTTCGGCCCCGTCGACGTCGGTCCACGCGGCGGCGTTGAGCACCACGTGGTGACCGGCGACGGCGGCCCGGACCGCTCCGGCGTCGGTGATGTCCAGCTCGGGGCGGGTGACGGCGGTCACCTCGAGGTCGTCCCGGGCGGCCAGCACGGCGAGCAGGTCCCGGCCGAGCATGCCGCCCGCACCGGTGACGAGGACCCGGGTCATGCGGCAGGTGCCGTCTTCAGCGGCTCCCACCAGGCCCGGTTGTCCCGGTACCAGGCGACCGTCTGGGCCAGGCCCCGGTCGAGGTCGATGCTCGGGGCGTACCCCAGCTCGGTGTTGATCTTGCTGATGTCCAGCGAGTAGCGGCGGTCGTGGCCCTTGCGGTCGGTGACCGGGACGACCCGGTCCCAGCCGGCGTCGCAGGCCTCCAGCAGCCGCCCGGTCAGCTCCTTGTTGCTCAGCTCGGTGCCGCCGCCGATGTGGTAGACCTCGCCGGCGCGGCCGGCGTGCGCCACCATCGCGATGCCCCGGCAGTGGTCGTGCACGTGCAGCCAGTCCCGGACGTTGCCGCCGTCGCCGTAGAGCGGCACGGTCCCGCCGTCGAGCAGGTTGGTGACGAACAGCGGGACGACCTTCTCGGGATACTGGTACGGGCCGTAGTTGTTGGAGCAGCGGGTGACCACCACGTCCATCCCGTGGGTCCGGTGGTAGGCCAGCGCCAGCAGGTCGGACCCGGCCTTGGCGGCGGAGTACGGCGAGTTCGGCGCGAGCGGCCAGCTCTCCGTCCAGGAGCCCTCGTCGATCGAGCCGTACACCTCGTCGGTGGAGACGTGCACGAACCGGCCGGTGCGGTGGCGCAGCGCGGCGTCCAGCAGGGTCTGGGTGCCGAGCACGTTGGTGGTGACGAACGGGGCGGCACCGGTGATCGAGCGGTCGACGTGCGACTCGGCGGCGAAGTGCACGATCACGTCGTGCCCGGCCACCACCTCGTCGACCGTCGCCGGGTCGCAGATGTCACCCCGGACGAACCGCAGCCGGGGATCGTCGCGCACCGGGATCAGGTTGTCGAGGTTGCCGGAGTAGGTCAGCTTGTCCAGCACGGTCACCGCGGTGGGTTCGACGGCGGGCACCCCGGCGGCGTCGCCACCGGGCGCACCCAGCAGCATCCGTACGTACTCCGACCCGATGAATCCGGCTCCGCCGGTGACGAGAATCCTCACGGGGACGGAAGTGTACGCGCATCGGCCCGCCCGCCCGGGGAGCACGACCCCGGTGTCCGGTTCGCGTCGGTCCGGGTAGGCTCCCCCGGTGCGTGGAATCCTTCTCGCTGGTGGCACCGGGTCGCGGCTGTGGCCGCTCACCCGTGCGGTGTCCAAGCAGCTGATGCCGATCTTCGACAAGCCGATGGTCTACTACCCGCTGTCGACGCTGGTGATGTCCGGAATCCGGGAGATCCTGGTGATCACCACACCGGAGGACCAGGACCAGTTCCAGCGACTGCTCGGCGACGGTAGCCAGTGGGGGTTGCGACTGGAGTACGTCGCCCAGGCCCGCCCGGAGGGCATCGCGCAGGCGTTCGTCCTCGGCGCGGACTTCGTCGGCGACGACTCGGTGGCGCTGGTGCTGGGTGACAACATCTTCCACGGCGCCGGCCTGGGCCGGCAGTTGGCCGACAACGGCGACCTGGTCGGCGGGCGGGTCTTCGCGTACCCGGTGGCCAACCCGCAGGCGTACGGGGTGGTCGACTTCGACGCCGACGGGCGGGTGCTGTCGATCGAGGAGAAGCCGGCCCGGCCGAAGTCGCGTTACGCGGTGCCGGGGCTGTACTTCTATGACAACCGGGTGGTCGAGATCGCCGGCAAGCTCACCCCGAGCGCCCGGGGCGAGCTGGAGATCACCGCGGTCAACGAGGCGTACCGGGTGACCGGGGAGCTGTCGGTGACCGTGCTCGACCGGGGCACCGCCTGGCTGGACACCGGCACCTTCACCTCGATGATGCAGGCCGGCGAGTTCGTCCGGGTGATCGAGGAACGGCAGGGGATGAAGATCGGTTGCGTCGAGGAGGTCTGCTGGCGGGCCGGCCTGATCGACGACGACCAGCTCCGCGCGTTGGCCGATCCGCTGCTCAAGAGCGGTTACGGTGACTACCTGCTCGAACTGCTGGCCGACAAGCACGACGAGGTGGTGCTGCGCGGCGCGCAGCCGGGAACGGAGAGGGAGCGGTGAAGATCCGTCCGCTGAGCATCGAGGGCGCCTTCGAGGTCACCCCGCAGCAGCACGGCGACTCGCGGGGCCTGTTCATGGAGTGGTACCGCTTCGACCACCTCGCCGAGGCGGTGGGCCACCCGCTGCGGCTGGCCCAGGCCAACCTGTCGATCTCCGGCCGGGGGGTGGTGCGCGGCATCCACTTCGCCGACGTTCCGCCCGGCCAGGCCAAGTACATCACCTGCGTACGGGGCGCGGTGCTCGACGTGGTGGTGGATGTGCGGATCGGCTCGCCGACCTTCGGCCACTGGGAGGGTGTCCGGCTCGACGACACCGACCGCCGGGCGGTCTACCTGGCCGAGGGGCTCGGGCACGGCTTCTGCGCGCTGACCGACGACGCCACCCTGACCTACTTCTGCTCGACCACCTACAACCCGACCGGGGAACACGGGGTGCACCCGCTCGACCCGGAACTGGGCATCGAGTGGCCGGCCGAGACGCCGCAGTTGTCCGCCCGGGACGCGGCGGCGCCGACGTTCGCGCAGGCCCGCGCGGCGGGGCTGTTGCCGGACTACGCGTCCTGCCGGTCGTTCGTGGCCGGATTGGGACCGGACGGAATGTCGTACTCGGACGGGATCTGAGCGCCCGGACGACACGACCTGTGCTGTGACAGTGACGAACCGACCCTCCGGGCGGCTAGTGTCACATCATGGAGCGGCGAATCTTCGGCCTCGAGACCGAGTACGGCGTCACCTGTACCTATCGCGGGCAGCGGCGGCTGTCCCCTGACGAGGTCGCCCGGTATCTGTTCCGCCGGGTGGTCTCCTGGGGTCGGTCGAGCAACGTGTTCCTGCGCAACGGGGCACGGCTCTACCTGGATGTCGGGTCGCACCCGGAGTACGCCACTCCGGAGTGCGACTCGGTCACCGATCTGGTCGCCCACGACCGGGCCGGTGAGCGCATCCTGGAGGGCCTGCTCGTCGATGCGGAGAAGCGGCTGCACGACGAGGGCATCGCGGGTGAGATCTACCTGTTCAAGAACAACACCGACTCGGCCGGCAACTCGTACGGCTGCCACGAGAACTACCTGGTGTCCCGGCACGGCGAGTTCGGTCGGCTCGCCGACGTGCTCATCCCGTTCCTGGTCACCCGGCAGCTGATCTGCGGGGCCGGCAAGGTGTTGCAGACCCCGCGCGGTGCGGTCTACTGCCTGTCGCAGCGGGCCGAGCACATCTGGGAGGGCGTCTCCTCGGCGACCACCCGCAGCCGACCGATCATCAACACCCGCGACGAGCCGCACGCCGACGCCGAGCGGTACCGCAGACTGCACGTCATCGTCGGCGACTCCAACATGAACGAGGTCACCACGCTGCTCAAGGTCGGCTCGGCCGACATCGTGCTGCGGATGATCGAGGCCGGGGTGGTGATGCGCGACCTGTCCCTGGAGAACCCGATCCGGGCGATCCGGGAGGTGTCGCACGACATCACCGGCCGGCGCAAGGTGCGGCTCACCTCCGGCAAGGAGGTCAGCGCGCTGGAGATCCAGCAGGAGTACCTGGCCCGGGCCACCGAGTTCGTCGAGCGCCGGGGCGGCGACCAGACCGCCAAGCGGGTGGTGGAGCTGTGGGGCCGGGTGCTGAACGCGGTGGAGAACGGCAACCTGGACCCGGTGGCCCGGGAGATCGACTGGGTGAGCAAGCTCCGGCTGATCGAGCGTTACCAGCGCAAGCACGACCTGCCGCTGTCGCACCCCCGGGTGGCGCAGATGGACCTGGCCTACCACGACCTGCGCCGGGGTCGGGGCCTGTACGGGCTGCTGGAGCGGCGCGGTCAGGTCGACCGGGTGGCCACCGACCCGGAGATCTTCGAGGCCAAGGAGACCCCGCCGCAGACCACCCGGGCCCGGCTGCGCGGTGAGTTCATCCGGCACGCCCAGGAGAAGCGGCGCGACTTCACCGTCGACTGGGTGCATCTGAAGCTCAACGACCAGGCGCAGCGCACCGTGCTCTGCAAGGACCCGTTCCGGGCGTACGACGAGCGGGTGGAGCGGTTGATCGCCAGCATGTGACCGGGTGGGCCGGCGGCCGACATCGACCGTCGGCCCCACCGGTACGCTGGCGGGGCGATGAACGACTCCGAACCCACCGACCGTGAGCGCGGCGACGCCGAGCGGCTCACCTGGATCGAGCGCCGCCGGGCGAAGATCCGGGACGAGGTCGCCCGCAACCGTCGGGGCGAGTACACCGTGCCGACCTGGGTGCTGGCCGTGGCGCTGGTCGCCATCGTGGGCGGCTGGCTCGCACTGGTCTTCCTGGCCGGATGAGTCTCTTCCTGGCCGGTTGAGTCGTCCCGGTCGGGTCAGCCGGCCAGCGCGGCGGCGTGCCGTCCGGCGGCTGCCGCCGCGAGGAAGTAGGCGTGGTCGGCGTCCAGGCCACGGCCCATCGTGGACAGCTTCACCGGACACCCGCGCAGCGCGGCGTCCAGGCCCTCGGTGCCGACCCGGACCAGGGTGTGCCGGGCGGCCAGCGGGGCCAACGCGGCGTCCACCTGGGCCGCCAGTGCGACCGGAAGGTCGCCCGGCACCACCAGGTCCGCCGGGGCCAGCGCCACCCGGCCGTACGCGGTGAGACTGTGGTGCGAGACGCCCCGGTGCCGGGGGCGGGCGTCGGCGTCGGAGATCCGTAGTGAGCCTACCGGCCGGCCACCGAGCACTGCCACCGCGTTGACCGCCTCACCGACGGCGACCCCGGAGAATCCCCACCGGGTGCCGGTGCCCAGGTTGCCGGGGCCCTGCGCGACGATCGCCACGTCGGCGCGGAGCACGTGCCGGGCGGCCAGCAGACCGGTGTGCAGGGTGGTCGCCTCCAGGTCCCCGCCGAACGCCTGCCCGACGCTGATCGTGCCGACGAGCGTGTCCCGCAGCCCGTCGAGGGTGCGGGAGAACCAGGCCGGCAGCGCGCCACCGTCGGTGAGCAGGTACGCGACCCGGGCCCGCGGGGCGTCGGCGTGGATGCCGGCGAGGACGGCAGGCAGGGCGGAGTGCAGGTCGGCGGTGACCACCGGCAGGCCGTCCAGGGTGTCGACGTCGGCGAGCAGCGCGTGGTGCGGCGACGCCTCCTCGTCGACCCCCAGCAGGATCGGCTGGAGCGGGGTGTACCGGGCCTTGACCAGGTGCCCGGCGTCGCGGGTGTCGCCGGCCTGCGCCGGGTCGGCGGGCAGCCGGTCGGGCAGGGCCACCACCAGGGCGTACCCGCCGGTGCCGAGGCCCATCAGCAGCGCCCCGGCGTTGAGCAGCACCCGGTCGCCGGGCTCCGGGTCACCGACCAGCTCCGGGTAGGCCAGGGCGCGCATGGCGGTCCCGTCGGGCAGGGTGACGTCGATCTCCACCGCGCCGGCCCACCGTCGTCGTACCGCCGTGACCGTTCCCGACCGCCATCGCACCATGCCCGGCACGCTATCGGCGGACGCCCGGGCGACCGCGTGCGGGTCCGCCGTCACTCAGGCCGGCCCGGCCATGTCCTGGTCGGACCCCTGCCCGGCAGGTCGGGCGTCGGCGGCGGGGTCGGTCCGTTCCCGGGTGATCCGGGCCTGCGCCGTCGAGTCGCGCTCTTCCTGGGTACGCCGGGCGCGTCGGTCGGTGACGCCGGGCAGCGACCGGGTGGGGTCCAGGAAGACGTATCCGATCTCCGGATAGCGGCCGGTGAGCCGCCGCTCGGCCTCGTCGGCGGCAGCCTCGATGTCGGCCCCGGTCGCCTCGTCCCGGAAGTCGACCTTGGCAGCCACCAGGATGTCCTCCGGACCGAGCTGCATGGTCAGCAGGGTGTCGATCCGGTCCACCGTCGGCAGGGCGGCCAGTTCCGCCTCGATCTCCTGGTGCAGCCGCTCGGGCACCGCCCGGCCGACCAGCAGCGAGATGTTGCTCTTGGCGAGGATGCCGGCGACGACGAGCAGCAGCAGACCGATCAGGATCGAGGCCAGACCGTCCCACAGCTCGTCGCCGGTCCACTCGGACAGGCCCAGCCCGACGCCGGCGATGAGCAGGCCGATCAGGGCGGCGCTGTCCTCCAGGAACACCGCCTTGACGGTGGTGTCGGCGGTCAGCCGCAGGAACCGGCGGGGGGTGGTCCGCCAACGGCGGGACTCGCCGCGCACCTGGCGTACCGCGCGGGCCAGCGACACCGACTCGATGGCGAAGGAGACAGCCAGCACGACGTACGAGATCAGGTAGTTGCCGCTGTGCTCGTGGACCAGGATGGTGGTCACGCCGTGGGTGATGGCGAAGCCGGCCCCGGCGACGAAGGTGAACAGCGCGGCGAGGAACGCCCAGACGTAGCTCTCCTTGCCGTACCCGAAGGGGTGGCGGACGTCGGCGGGCCGGGCGCCCCGGCGCAGCGCCAGGTAGAGCAGCACCTCGGTGGTGGTGTCGGCGACCGAGTGGGCCGCCTCGGAGAGCATCGCGGCCGAGCCGGAGAGCACCCCGGCGACCAGCTTGGCCACCGCGATGGCGAGGTTGGCCGTCCCCGCCACCACGACGGTGCCGACGCTCTCGGTCTTGACTTCGGCTTCCGACATGCGGTCACCGTAAGTCCCCGGAGCCCGTCCCGCCCGGAGCGGCCGGCCGGCTGGGCGGGGGCTGGGCGGGGGCTGGGCGGGGGCTGGGCGGGGTGATCAAGAGGTAAAGG